>NZ_CP121196.1:2206055-2521206 GCF_039994875.1 Telmatobacter sp. DSM 110680
CCAATTGCGCGAATTGTCCATCACGTCAGCAAACGAGGTGACTCATTTCGCTGTCAGTGGATCTGTTGGACCCATTGGCTTCGCCAGGCGGGCGCGTCGAAAGGATCTGCGAAATATTGTGTCTCGTGCACCACCTTGCCGTTGCGGAATTCCATGATGCTTACTGTGAATGCCGATCGCTGCTTTCCCGTCTTCCCAATGAACTCGTTCAAATTTCTACTGCACCCGCAAAACCAACTTGCCGAAGTGAGTAGCGGATTCCATTTCGCGGAAGGCTTCTCTCGCTTCTGTCCAATCGCGACTCTCGAATACAGGGCGCAGGTTCGCAGATGCGATGGCCTTGTTCATTTCTTCGAAGTACTGGCGTGAGCCGACATAGATTCCCTGGATACGGACCTGCTTGTGCAGAATCATCGGAATGGGGATGGCTTCGGCAGGGCCCGAGAGCACTCCGATCTGCGCAATGACACCGCCCATCTTTACAGCACGGAGCGAACGCGGGAGAGTGCCCACTCCGCCAACTTCGACGACGAGATCAGCGCCTTCTCCGTTGGTCTGTTCCATAACCCAGCGATCCCACTCGGAGGTCTCGCCATAATCAAGTCCCTTGTCGAGACCGAGCGAACTTGCACGCTGCAGTTTGGCGTCGCTCGAGGAGATTCCGAGTATGCGGACCCCCTTGAGCTTTGCAAATTGCAGGGCAAAGATGGAGACGCCGCCAGTGCCTTGAATAAGAACCGTGGAGTTGGGCTGGAGGTCGGCGGCCGCAATGGCGCGCCAAGCGGTAAGAGCTGCGCAGGGAAGCGTGGCCGCCTCTTCGTAGCTGAGGTGTTCGGGAAATGAGACGATGCCGTTTTCCTTGAGCAGGACATACTCCGCCAACATGCCATCGATGTCACCGCCGAGTGCGCCTTTGACCTTTGCGGGAGTCGGCGCTCCGTCGAGCCAATTCTGAAAGAAGGTGCCGCAAACGCGATCTCCGGGCTTCCATGCTTTGACGCCTTCACCGACCGCGGCGACTTCTCCAGCGCCGTCGGAACACGGGATGCGTGGCAGCTTCAGTTTGGGGTTGTAGGCCCCCTTCACCATCATCAGATCGCGGTAATTCAGCGAGACCGCACGAATTTTAATGAGAACTTCGCCAGGGCCTGGCTGCGGCGTGGGGCGATCTACAAGCTCAAGGGAATCAATGCCAAACGAAGGAATCTGAGCGACGCGCATAGAGGAATCTCCAAAGATGAACGCTGCAAATGTGGTTGGATGCGTGCCCTCGCGGTACGAATATTTGCATGCGCCCGTAAAATGAAGATATGGCGCGCGGATGGGAAAGTAAATCGGTGGAAGAGCAGATGGCAAGCGTCCCCGAGGAAAAGCCCCCGCGTCCCGGTGAGGCCCTGATGACTGAAGCAGAACGGCGAGTAGCCGCCGACCAGCGTGCAGCGAGCGAACGACGCAAACAGGCATTGAACCTTCAACGCGAGAACATTCTTTCGCAGCGGACATCGAACCCGGCGCGGCGGACAGCGCTGGCGGCGGCGTTGTCGGAGATTGAAGCACAGATTTCAGCGCTGGAGTAGTGGCCGTTTCATCGATCTGCGGTCAGCTGCGATAAAGCAACAGCAGATCCTTCGCTCCGCTTACCCCATGGACATTGCATGTCCACGGGGCCCCAAAGCTGCTTCGCTCGGGATGAAACTGCTCTGTGTATCAATTGATTGATCGGGCTTGCGGAAGTTGGCGCGAATGATGGGAAGTGTGCTGCTCCCGGCTACTCGTTGCGGTGGAAGAGGATCGAGTTCGCCTGCTGGACGGGGGTTAGCAGGACGCGCGCGATGTTGACGTGGGCGGGACGGCTGGCGGCCCAAACTATCACTTCGGCCACGTCCTCGGGCGTGAGTGGTTGAACGCCTTTGTAGACCTTGGCAGCGCGCTCAGTGTCGCCGCGGAAACGAACGAGGCTGAAATCGGTCTCGACCATGCCGGGATCTACGCTGGTAACGCGAATAAGAGATCCAAGCACATCCTGGCGGAGGCCGTCGTTGATCAGACGCTCTGCTGCTTTAGTACCGCAATAGACCGCGCCATTCGGATAGGCGAGTTCGCCGGCGGTTGAGCCTAAGCTGATGACGTGGCCGCGGCCGCGCACGACCATTCCTGGGACTACGGAGCGGGTGACGTACAGCAAGCCCTTCACGTTGGTGTCGATCATCTCGTCCCAGTCTTCGATCTTGCCCATATAAATTTTGTCGAGGCCGCGGCTCAGTCCGGCGTTATTGACGAGGATGTCGATCTCCGACCACTCAGGCGGAAGGCCGTCGATGGCGTTCTGCACGGCGCGATGGTCGCGCACATCGAGGTCGATGGAGTGGACAGAGGGAGCACCTTTCTCCAGGGCGCGAGATGCAACTTCGGCGAGACGGCCGGCGCGGCGGGCGGCGAGAAGGAGGCGGGCTCCTTCAGCGGCGAAGGCTAGAGCAGTGGCCGCGCCAATTCCGGCGCTGGCTCCAGTGATGAAGACAATCTTCCCTTTAAGGCTCATAAAAATATCCTAGCGAATTCTGCCGTGGGCGGTGGTGACGGCTGTTACGGGCAGTGCGAATCGGCGCAATTTTATGGTGAATCGACGCAAGCCAAAGCAGGCACTTCGCGCCTCCCACCCCATATGCGACGTCGTGTATCGGCCTCGAACCGCTTCTTTCAGGACGACGGTTAATGTTCTCACGGATTCAATAAGCCACGGAGTTGGGCAATGCGGTATTGGCCAACGGCCCAGTCCTGATCTGCGAGGCCTGCTTGTTTGGCCTGCTCAAAGATTTCGGCGAGATTATCGGCGAGGCTGAGGCGGGTATTGCGGCTGGCGGCGGCTTGGCGGAGCAGCCGCGTGTCCTTCGCCCCGAGATCGATGCTGGCTCCGGCATGTTCGGGCGGATTCAGCATTACATTGCCGTAGGCGGCATAGAAAGGCGACTGAAAAAGTGCGCTGTTCACAGCGTCAAGGAAGACAGCGGGGTTAATATCTTGAGACTTTGCGAAAACGAAGGCCTCGCTGAGCGACTGAATCATGGTGCTGATGAGGAAGTTGCCGCCAAGTTTGAGGGCGTGGGCCTGGCGGGGTTCCGGCCCGATGACGGAGATACCGCGGGAAAGTGGCGCAAGCACAGGACGAGCTTTGGCCATCGCGGTATCCGAGCCGGCCATGACGATCCAGAGACGACCCTCTTCGGCGACGTTTGGGCGGCCAAAGACAGGGGCGGCAACGAAGGGAATGCCGCGTCGTGCGTGTTCCGCGGTTAGGCGCTCGGATAGGGCAACGCTAATGGTGCTGCATGAAATGTGCAGAGTGGAGGGTGTCAGTGCTTCCATCAATCCGTTCGAGCCAAAGAGAACTTCTTCGTGCGCATGGTCATCGAAGAGCATCGTGATCACGACGTCGGCGCCGAGCTCAGCTTCCGCCGGGGTTCCTGCTACGATTGCGCCTTCGCGCGCCAGAGGCTCTGTTCGTCCTTCGGTTCTATTCCACACTGACAATTCGTGGCCCGCAGCAAGCAGGCGCAGCGCCATAGCTGATCCCATCTTGCCGAGTCCCAAAAATCCAATTTTCATTTTTCCAACTCCTTCACTATCTTGTCACTGGAGTGCGGTGCAACTGCAAGTGCTGCACGGGACGCACGATAGACTGGAACTTCGATGCTGCGAACGGCCATGGCGACGCGTTATGTTGTTCCGCTCCGCGAAGGCGGTTCTCTGCCTGCGATTGTCGAGGCCGATGACCTAGGCCTGTACGTGGTGAAGTTCAGAGGTGCGGGGCAAGGGATTCTGGCTCTGATTGCCGAACTATTGGCGGGCGAGATCGGGCGCGCACTGGGGTTGCGCGTGCCTGAGATCGTGCTGATGGAGATTGACGCGGCGCTGGGACGCAATGAGCCGGACTACGAGATTCGACAATTGCTGAAAGCGAGCACGGGAATCAATTTAGCGCTCGATTATCTGCCGGGTTCAACCATGTTCGATCCGGCGGCGCGGGATAAGGCTCCGGCCGATGAGGCTTCGATGATGGTGTGGTTTGACGCCTACACGCAGAACATCGATCGTACG
Source organism: Telmatobacter sp. DSM 110680 (assembly GCF_039994875.1). GTDB lineage: Bacteria > Acidobacteriota > Terriglobia > Terriglobales > Acidobacteriaceae > Telmatobacter. The sequence continues at coordinate 2,210,151 of NZ_CP121196.1, forward strand.
CCGCGCAATGCGAACCTGCTGGTATGGCATCGCAAGTTGTACCCGATCGATCACGGAGCAGCGCTGTTCTTTCATCACGACTGGCCATCGCGCGAAAAGAAGATTGCCGCGCCCTTTGTCGAGATCGAGCAGCACATCCTGCTGCCGTGGGCGACGGAGATTGCGCAGGCAGCGAAGATGGCGCATGAACGTCTGACGGAGCCGGTTTTGAGCGGAATTGTTGAGCTGATACCCGATGCATGGCTCGAGACTATTCCGGGCAGTGTGGATGCCGCTGAGAGGCGTGCGGGATATCTGGAGTTCTTCACGCGGCGGCTCGAGACTTCGTCGATTTTTGAAGAGGAGGCGATCCGTGCCCAGACCCGCCTCGTTTGATTACGCGATTCTGCGCGTGGTGCCGCGCGTGGAGCGGCAGGAGTTCATCAACGCTGGGGTTGTGGCGTTCTGCCTGGAGAAGAAGTTTCTTGCCGCGAGGATTCATCTGGATGCGGAAAGGCTGAAGGCTCTATGGCCGCATGCTGATGTAGAGCTTGCACGAGAGCATCTGGAGGCCGTGCGGCGGATTTGCGAGGGCGATCCGGCGGCGGGGCCGATTGCGAAGCTTTCGCAACGAGAGCGCTTTCACTGGATCATTTCCCCGCGCAGCACGATCATCCAGCCGTCGCCGGTGCACACGGGCGTCTGCGATGGGACGGATGCATTGCTAGATCGGCTGGCCAAGCAGTTTTTAGATGTGTGCGGCTGAGTGAACTTTGAGAGCGACTGGCGAGCATCCCTGTTTTTTGATACTTCCGAGTAGGCGGTTCTACGGGCATCTGCCTGAGAAACACTGATCGACTCGGGTGACGCAAATGGGCGCTTTGGCATGAAGTCAAATTTGCGACGGACTTCAAGAGCGCGAGGTTGCGGGCGCAAGTTCCAGGGATGGTTGAGTGACTGACTCGATCAGAGGCCGCGACCGTCTGTGCTATTGAAAGCATTTGACGAGACGATTGCATCATCAGCTACGCCGGCTGAAGATCCATAAGTGACGGACTCCGTGAATGCGGAAGAGCATCTGTGGGATTGAGCCGCCGACCAGACCCGCAAGTGTTCAGGTTCCGAGTCCCGTGGCAAACACAATGCTGAATGCGAACGCACGATTGCTTTCGGTTGTCAGACTGGCAACGGCAGGAGCAAAGCAAACCGGCCAGCAACTCCACGCCATCCCTGCGATGAGCGCAAGGCCGATTTGTGCGGGCATTGATGCCACCGCCGTGCGGAAGATCGACACGAGGCGGCGACGCAATGAAGCAGAAGAGCAACAATTTCTGCAATCCGAAACGGCGGGCCAAAATGCCTACGGGTATGGTGCCGATCACGTTGCCAAGCGAAGAGGAGCGACATACCGCGGTGATCGTCTCTCTTCGGAGCGTCTGCACCGTTGCATAAGTAATCGATTCGAAACTGCTCGACTTGAGCCATCTGGCCGTATAGCCGCCTACTCGGAACTTCGCAAGATTTGCCTGCTGATCAGGTCACGGTCTCGCGTGTTTCGCCTCAAAACTGATACTCAGGCGGGGTGACTCCCTTGGCGCGCAGGTACATTTCAGCCGACGCTCGATGATGTGTCGTATGGTCGAGCATGCCCAGTAAAAACTCTGTTCCCGAGCCCTCTCCCCCCTCGTTCTTGTATGTCTTTGCCATCTGTTCAGGCGTGAGTGCTTTCACCTTGGTGATGGCATCATCGAATGACTGCCGCACAAAGGCGATCACATCCTCTTTCGACTCTGATTTTGGCTTTGCAGGATTCGGCTTTTCTTCTGAGAACGGCGCAAGGAAGTATGTGAGTCCCTGGGAAAGATGGACCAACTGCTCTGCAAAGGACATCTGCGGAGCAGTTAATTTGAATCCGTAATCTTCAGCCGGCATGGCTTCGGCCACCTTTAGAGTAAAGTCTCGCGATGTCGTCAGATGTTTCACGATGATCGATTGCATAGTCGACTGGGCAGAGACAGGAAGCGCAATGAACAAACAAATGGCCGGAATCAATGCTCGAATTGCTAAACGGCGAGGTTTACTGCATAACGCGTGTGTCGACGGCTTGTTCATGGAGATGTGTCCTTTCTGATTTATCTGCGTAGCGGAGGCTTGATGTTAAGCGAGAGATCGAACAGTTGCCAATCTCGAACTTTTGCCAAATCCGCTGCAGTTTAAACGGGCATTTTCGTTTCCGTGGGCGAGTTGTCGGCAATTGGGACACTCGCAAGAAAATAACCTCAAAGCGACTATGGCCGGTCACTCGCTACTCGGAGTTCTGAGATGGCGAAGACGAACGCTGTACGAGGCGGACATGGCTGTTTAAAGCGGCGAGTCAGTAGGTAAGGGTGGCGGTGATTGTATCGGAATAACTCCCTGGTCGGACCCATTGTCCAGCTGGAATCTGTCCGTAAACCGTGAGAGACTGAGCGACTCCGGTTCCGACGCCGAGTAGTGTATCAGTACCGACAGTGTTGCCCCAGTTAGTGGAGTATCCGGAGTTGCTGAAAAGCTTGTAGCTCAAAAGTGAAGCGGCGGGGCCGGTCATGCTGCGGTTGGTCACAGTGGCGCCGGGTGCAGCTCCAGCGCTGAGGCCGACGTTGTATGCGGCAGCTTTTGTGCAAGAGACAGAGAGGCTGGTTGAGGCATCCAGCGACGCTCCAGAGTAAGCGCCAAAATTGAGAGGGTTCGCCGCAATCGTGCACGTGGCTTGGATTTGTACAGTAACGGTGAACGATTCAGTTGCGGACGAGACTGTATCCGAATAGGTTCCCTGGGCGAAATACTGGCCAGCAGGAATCTGGCCATAAACGGTGATCGTCGCGTTGCCGGTACCTGTCGCCTCGTTACCCGTGGTATTGCCCCAATTCGTGGTGCGTGCGGCATTGGTAAACAACTCATAGCTGAGTTCCGCGCCCCCGGGACCAGTCATTTTCCGAATAGTTTCAGTGGCGCCCGCGCCGGTTCCAGCATTGAGTGGAATGTTCCATGAGCCGGCGCATATTACCGTGCCGGTGGCTGTCCCATTTAGAAGAGCGGCGTTGTACACGCCAAAATTCAATGTCGTGATGGATAGCGTGCAGCCCGTTTGCGCAGCGGCCCTTTGGGACGAACAGGCTACGATCAAGAACAAGGTCAGTTCGAGTCTCCGCATCATGGTCTCTTCTCAAGGCAACGCAATGGTCCAATCGATGGGATTTCGCCGACGATTGGCTTGTAGTCGAAGGTGACGGCGCATTGACGCCCATTCTCGCGCTCGACGGCAAGCTCATTATGCGAGGCCAGGCTTTCAACATATGCGGCGCCATCGTATCCGACGGGGAAGACGGCACCCGTTGCAAGGAGAGTGACGGATGTTCCAAGAGGCAAAGGGTGCCCACCTGCATCTACTATTTGCAGCAGCGCGGCGTGATTGACGATCACTGGGAATCTGACAACGACGCCGGAGCGATCCTGGGGTCGCATCTCGCGGGCAGCAACGTCGATCTTAACGTCCGGCGGGATGTCCGTGGGCGTGATCGCAATGTGATTGAGATCGAAAGAACGCATATCCGGTACGAGCAGGCGGCATGAGGAGCTAGTCCTGCCTACGGCGCGGTTCTCTTGGAGGACATGGACGTGCGGAACTGGTTTGGTATCGACAATGGCAAAGCTGTCATAGATGGTATTGGACGGGAACAAACCTTTGTCGACCCACGAGAGTGCGCCCTGGGATTCGATGCGCATCGTGGTTGTACCGGCGCTGTGGTCGACTCCCGCAGTGAATAGGCCTACCGGTGACTTATATTGGACCTGGCCGAATTCGTGGTTGGAATTACCGGCTGAAACGTATGCGTCGTAACCCCACTCGCCAATCAACGCCGCGGACTTTTGTGCCTGGACTTGTCCGCTTCCGTCGGAGCTCGCACTCATGCTGACGGAGCTCCGCCTGCCAAACGGGAGGGTCACACCAAATTGCACACCGTTGCTGCCGGTGCCGGCAAGGTTGTCAAACCCTGTCACGAAGACCGAGACACGATGCATTTGTCGGGAGTAGCTTGCCGAGACAACATGCGAATGCTCGGCTGTCAGGCTGCCTTGTTGGCCGGTATTGGGTGCCGCATCCTTATCGATTCCGGCATAGGCTGCGCCCAGCGAGCCAAATTTCCTGAGATAGAGACTTGAAAACGCGCTGAGCTGCTTTCTAGGTACGCCATCGCCGTTGATCGAAGCTACATCCCGATAATTCTTGTCGGCCACTATCGCTGAGCCGCCCAAGCTAAAAACCCTGCCGATCCGCTGTGCGCCTAGCGAAAGTTGGTCCCCGATACGTGCTGAAGCGGCGCTGGCGGATCCGGCGAAGTTGAGCGCGCCGAGATTGCCGATCTGCACCACTCCTCCTGCGCCTGACAAGAACGTTCCTTGAGTACCTTCTACGGTTCCCTCAACGGTGAATTTCGAGGTCAGACCGCGACGATAGATGGCATTTCCCGCAACCTTTCCATAGTCGTTGCTGAGGCTGCCCCAGTTGCGGCGCACAAGTCCGGATTGCACAGCGAAGGTTTGTAATCCGGGAGCGAGAAGAGCGGAACTGGCATAGAAAGGCTGGGTCAACGTTACTTGTTGCCCGAGTGCATTGGTCACGGTCATTGAGATTGTCCCCGCGCCAGACACGACAGGGAGTTGTGGCACCTCGAATGGTCCGGCACCTACCTGACTGGCAACCATCAAGTTGCCGTCTGCCAATATATCGACGGTCGAAGGAACGGCGGTAGATCCGGAGATTGTGGGCAGTGGAAACGTGATGAGATCCGGCCGCATGCTGAAGTCTGAGTTAATTTGCGCCCCCCCAAGGTGAAACGGGCGCGTCCATGAGAGGCCGCCAGAGATGAAGTCGCCAAGGTTATAGCGACGCAGCGAATTGACGTCAGCGAAGGTGTAGGCAGAATCAAGCCGTGTTACTGTGTTTGAGCCATGGGTGCCACTCGTCGCGCCCGCATAGCCCAGCCAGTCAGAACTTGCGATACCCAAGGGCGAAAAGGCTCGCACATCCAGCGAACCTGTGCCGCCTGCCGCGCCCCTCGAAAATGAACCAACCGCATCATAGTTCAACGTCATCCCAGTGCCGCTTTCGATCTCCCGATGCTCGGAACGCGCACTTCTTCCACTGGGCTGCAATACCGTCGGCATCAAGTGCCTTTCGCTGACGGTTATGTGCAGTTCCAGATTTTTGAGATCGAGGCTCCAAATCAAGCCAGGTATGTCGGATAAGGTAATGAGACCGCCGGGCTTCGATCCGGACGCCGTGGGAACCAGAAAGCCGAGATCGCGCAACTCATCGGGTCGCGCCATCAACTTACCGCGGCGCAATATGAACTCACCGACCTTCCCGATGGATTGACCATTGATTTGAACGTCCAGAAGCAGTGTCTCGTCCGAATTAGGGCTGGGTACTCCGTCGGTTACCCCGCTCTCAGATTTATCGTCGGCTACAGACGATAGAGGCATAATCAGCAGCAAGAGAGCGAGAAGTCCGATCAAGCTGAGCCGTGCCGCTCCGATGGCTCTGTGATCGTTGTGATCATTGCTTCGAAACAACTCTGACCTGCTCTTCGATAGCCCCGGCGATCCCTTGCGCGGTCAAATGCAAGATTTCGCCGGGCTGCGGCAGAGAACCCTGCGCAATAATGTTCCAGCGCCGGGTTACGCCGGCGAGAATATACGGAGACAGGCCCGGCGCAGATTTGAACTTGCGACCATCCTGCGTTGACAGTTCAATTTCGCGTATCGATTCATGGCGGAGACCAGTGTTCATCCCTGTTAGATAGATCTGCCCCGCATTGACTTCGACGTGAAACTGAACATTGGGAAATGTCCGAGTCGGCGGCAGCGCGAAAATCGGAATCGACAGACGCAACACGACGTGCACAATTCCTGGTTCCGCCGGGGGCGGAATTTGGTCGACCAAAATTCGATAGGTGGCTTCCGGGTCGTTACCGAGTGGCGGCAGGCGCAGAATGAGTCGCACTACTTGGCTGGATCCTGGATCAATCATGGCGATCGGCGGGCTCACTACTACTTGTTCTGAGGCTGCCAACTTATCGTCATCCCCATGCTGACTCCAGGCGTACGCACGAATCTGAACAGCTGTTTTGCTGGCGCCCTGGTTGGTCACCGTTAAGGTTGTAGCGCTCTGACCAGGCGCCAGAAAAATGTTCACAGGTTGAACCGATAATACCTGCGCCCCAGCCGCCAAACTCGTCGCGAGTACGAGAATGGCGGCCAGCGCTTCGGCAACTGCGATGCGGTGGCACAAGATCATGACTGCCCCGGTATTTGAATGCGGATAAGGTTAGTAGTTGACCGTGGCGATGATTGTGTCGGTGTACGAACCTGGCGTTACATATTGGTTGGCAGCGATTTGGCCATAGACCGTGAGCGTCTGGGCTGCTCCGCTTCCAGTTCCACCCACCCAGCTGCCAGTGGAGTTGCCCCAATTCGTGGTCATTCCGGAATTCGAGAACAATGCATAATTCAGAGTGGCAGCGCCATTCAGCATCTGACGGGTCAGTACGGTTGCACCGGATGTCTTGCCTTGATCAAGTCCAACATTGTACGGAGTGGTATTTGTGCAGGTGACCGAAATGGTGGTCGTAGCATTGTCAACCGCGCCCGTGTATGCCGCGAAGGCGAGTGCGTTCGTAGAGATAATGCAATTCGCATTCACGGTTGCATTGACGCTCATGTTGGCGGTGGCGGTGGCGGCAAAAGATGTCGGCGCGAGGCCCATCGTTAGAGCACCAATTGCGACGGTTGTTGCGATGCTCTTAATCAGATTGGAAAACTTCATTGCAATGACTCCTAAAAGAAGCTTGTTGACGATTGAGGTTTAAGGCTGCTTGACACGGGGTCAAACAGGATCAGCCGTTGGCTGAATCGGCAGATTACGAATCTTGATTGTTGCGGTTCATAACAATTCAGTGTTCATTTGCCGCCAGATAACAAAGGTTCTCCTCACGCGTTCGTAATGCGCGACGCGGATGAACGATGAGTTTTTAGGGTGATGTGTTCCTCGGCGAATTCATGCCGAGAAAATTGCAATAGCGTGAAAGAGGATTGTATTCAAAAGCTCTTGCTAAGCAACAGTCAGGAATATACCAGTGAATCTTATTAGTTATACGCTACTAGTGTAGATAAAGAGGTTACTTAGGTTTCGCGAGGTCATGCAATGCACTCTGCATATGCAGGTTGCTCTTCATGCATAGAACGAAAGCGTATTTGCTCGGGGCCTGCCTCGTTTGCTGTTTAAGCAATTGCGGGTTAGTAGATAACAGTGACGGCTATGGTGTCAGAGTAAGCGCCTGTCGTGATGAACTGTCCCGCTGGAATCTGGCCGTACACAGAGAGCGCCTGCGGTGTTCCGTTCCCTGTTCCAGCAATCGTGTCGGCGCCCACAGTCTTGCCCCAATTTACAATGCCTTTCGAATTTGAAGAGAGCGCGTAAGAGAGCAGAGCGGGGCCTGGGCCAACCATCAATCGATTATTGACCGTGGCGCCAGGGGCCAAACCAGCGCTAAGACCTACGTTGTAGGGAGTGGAGTTTGTGCAGTTAACGGATATGGCGGAAGTTGCGCTAAGGGCTGCACCCGTATAAGCTCCAAAGTTCATCGAAGATGCAGAAACCACGCAGGTGGCCTGAACCGTGGCGGAAACACCTAACGACGTGGTAGCCGTCGCGGCTTCCGCGCACTCAGGGGCCAGGTTGAATACCAAGAAACACGAAACCAAAACAGATAACGCGTGTCTCGCAGACATACCGATTGCTCCTTTGCGCAAAAAGCATCACGTAAGACCCAATCGGCAAGTTTCGCAAGAAGCTTACTTCGTGCGGGGCAAGCGAGCGAGCCTCGCCGTTACTGCGGTGCGAATCTGCCATCTCGACATTAGGTAAGGTGCCATCATTTGAGGTGAGTCCGGAATACTCCTCCATTTATGGGTAGATTCTCATCCACGATAGCTCAAGCTTTTTGAGAATGTAATCGCGCTGTTTCGTACATCAGTGTGCCTACTGCGTGCGGTCCTTTACCAGCATCTCGGCACCGTCAGTGGTATCCAGCTCAAATGGATCTCAACGACGGCAATCGAGCTACTTTGCCGAATGTCGGTAACTCGGAAGTATCCCCGGTTTTCTTTGAATTCCGGAAAACGGCAACCGAAGTTCCTTCGACTGCGCTGCTCAGGATGAGAACTCCTGCGGGCAGGCGCGAGTTTCCATCGAAGGCAACTTGTCCCGTACGGATCTTCGACGGTTCCTTCGCTTCCGAGATACGCCTGTCGCTTTTACTGTTGTGGCGTGACTAGCTGATGGGCTATCGCGAACAGGGCCAACTCAAGACGAGTGGAGACGCCGGTTTTGTCGAAGATGTTAGACAGGTGGCGCTTCACGGTTTCTTCGCTGAGGGTGAACTGCTTGGCAATATCGCGATTGCTGCAGCCTTCAACAATGCAGCCGACCACGTCGAGTTCGCGCGGAGTCAGGCCGTAGGTCTTCCGCTGCGGGGGCTGGGCCTGGCGCATGAGCTCGTGCAGTGCGGATACCAGGTTGACGACGCGCTTCCCACCGATCCAATAATCACCGGCATAGACTGTGCGGATAGAAGTGTGCAATGCGCCTGCCAGGGCATCCTTTAACACGATGCCGCGGGCGCCGATGTGCAGCGCCTCAATAATCTGCTGGGTGGTGATGGTGGAGGTAAGGAGGATGATCTTGACGGTGGGCGAGCCGTTCATGATGGCGCGCATGGCTTCAAGGCCGGGAAGGCGCGGCATCTGAACATCAAGAAGCAGGATGTCGGGTGTCTTCTCCAGGGTCTGGGTGATCGCCTCATCGCCGTCATCGGCTTCGCCTACAACTTCAAAGCCGTCACGCTCGTTGAGCATATTGCGCACGCCGATGCGCACGACAGGGTGATCGTCGGCCAATACTATGCGGATCGGTTGTTGTTCCACGAGAGCCCTATACCTCCGAAAGCCGGACTATTTGTTGCAGACAACCGAAGCCGCCCGCGTTTAAAAACTTACTTCCAGTCCTGCAGCACGTGAGCGAAGACGAGCGAACTCTACGCAGGAAATTCCTTTTCAAGCATACGCTCCAGCCTCTGGGTAGCTGAATACAACTCTAGTAATGCACGTTTGAAGTTATCCAGTTGGTCAATCCCGGACTCGCCTTCACTTTTTGTCTCGAAGATCGCTCCGAGGCGGGCTGCCTGCATACAACCGGCCATCCCGCAACCGCCTTTGATCGCGTGGCCGATACGCCGGACCTCGTCAATATTACCGGTGGCAATTGCCTTTTCCAGTGCTTCAAGGCGCTTGTGGAGATCAGTCACGACGGCGATGTAGATTTCTCGGACCGTCGACTCCGTCATGAGCTGACGAAACTGGGCGAGTGTTGTGGGATTAATCACCAGCTCTTCAGCGTCTGCGACATCCGGCTGGTCAATCTTTGGATTATGCTGGTTGAGCAGTTTTTGCAGGTCCTCGGGCGCAAACGGCTTCAGCAAAAAACCATCCGCTGCAGCGATGAGTTCGTCGGAAGGTGTAGTGCCGCTGATGAGAATGATTTCGTCCTGGCCAAACTGTCGAAGCTTCGCGATCAGTTCCGACCCGCTCAGTCCCGGTAGCTGCGTGTCTAACAACACCAGTCCCGGTCTTACCGAGCCCGCTCGGAGCATCTGCAAAGCCTCATCTCCATCTTCCGCGCTGTGCACCATGTGACCGTGCAGCGTGAGGACAGTGGCGATCACTTCCCGGCTAACCAAGTCGTCGTCAACCAAGAGAATGGTAGGAAGTTCGTTCTTTTCACCTATGCCGAGCATTTTTCTCTTTCTTTTGGCTCGTCGATTTGTCTTATTCGTCTGCGACGCCGATTTCATGGAGCCAGCCTGGCGCTTTCAGCAGTTCGCGCGGGCGGGAGCCATCAGCCTGGCCGACCAGGCCGTCACGCTCCATCAGGTCAATCAGATGGGCGGCGCGGCCATAGCCAATTCTAAGGCGACGTTGGAGCAAAGAAGTAGAGGCTTTTCCAAATTCAAAAACCAAACGTACTGCGTCGTCGAACATCGGGTCGTTGTCGTCTCCATCGTTGCTGGAGCCTTCCATGCTCTTGTTTTCGTCGCGGGGCGCCTCGAGGAAGCCTTCGACATACTCGGCCTGGCCCTGATCTTTCCAGAATGCGACTACGGCGGCAGTCTCCTTCTCGCTGACGTAGGGGGCGTGGAGACGCATCAAGCGGCTGGTTCCCGGGGGCAGGAAGAGCATGTCGCCACGGCCCAGAAGGGCTTCAGCGCCGTTGGTGTCGAGGATGGTGCGGGAGTCGACCTTGGTGGCCAGGCGGAAGCTGATGCGGGTGGGAACGTTGGCCTTGATGAGTCCGGTAATGACGTCGACGCTGGGCCTCTGTGTGGCAAGCACCAGGTGAATTCCGACCGCGCGGGCCATCTGGGCAAGACGGGTGATGGATTCTTCGACGTTGGCGCGGTCCAGCATCATGAGGTCGGCGAGCTCGTCGATGATGATGACGATGTAGGGCAGAGGCTGTTCTTCCTGCCCGTCGTCGAAGAGCGAAGGCATGGCGCCGTCGAAGAGCTTGTTGTACTGGTCGATGTTGCGAACGCTGCGGCTGGCGAGCAGCTTGAGGCGCCGCTCCATCTCGCGGACGGCGTTGCGCAGGGCGTTTGCTGCCAGCTTTGGCTCCGTAATGATCGGGGTGAAGAGGTGGGGAATCCCTTCGTACATGCCGAGTTCTACGCGTTTGGGATCAACGAGAATGAGCCGGACCTGCGATGGCGTGGTGCGATAAAGCAGGCTCATGATCATCGCATTGATGGCGACGGATTTGCCGGATCCGGTAGATCCTGCGATGAGAACGTGGGGCATCGACGCGAGATCGGCAGTAACGATGCGGCCGTTAATGTCTTTGCCCATAGCGAGGGTGAGGCGCGACTTGGCCTTGGCGAAGGTTTCGGATTCAAGCACGTCGCGCAGGTGGATGGTTTCGCGCTCGTGATTAGGAACCTGGATGCCGACTGTGCTTTTACCGGCCATACGCTCGATGAGGATGCTTTCGGCGCGCATGGCGAGGCAGAGGTCTTCTGCGAGGCCTGTAACGCGGCTGTATTTCACGCCGGCTTCGGGCTTGAACTCGTAGGTGGTGACCATAGGGCCGGGGTTGATCTGAACGACCTGGCCGGTGACATCGAATTCGGCGCACTTTTCGACCAGCACGCGGGCTTCGTCGCGGAGTTCGTCCTCGCGCACAACCTGCGGGCCGGAGCCGGAATTGAGCAGAGTACTGGGCGGAAGCTTGAATCCGCTGACGTGCTTGGGCGCTACCGTAACGGTACGTTCCTCGGCATCGGCGCGCTCGTGGATGGCGATGCTGTTAGGCGCCGGACCTTGTGCGACCGGTGAGGGCGTCGGCGCGGATGCGGGAATCGGAGCTGTCGGCGCGGGCAGCCGCATTTCAATGACGCTGCGTGCGGGCGCCGGCGGGACGGCGGAAACTGGAGCGGGATGGGGAGCGTCAGGCTTTGCGGGACTCGCGGGAACTGCTTTAGTAACGGGCGAAGCGGCGTCAGCAACAGTGCGCTCCCAAATGCTGGCGCGTCGAGGGGCGATCGGCTCTTCGGCTGCTTTGGCGGCGCGCTGGAAGGCTGGAATTTCATCAACCGGATCAGGCTCGGGAGTGGTGGCGCGCTTCTTCATGCCGAACAGCGCTGCCAGACGGCTGGTGCGGGGCGGCGGAGGTTCTTCAGTTTGAGGTTCAGGCGAGCCGGGGATGGCTCCTGAGAAGAGACGTTGCGCGGGACCGGGCTGAGTCTCTTCAACGAAACGCTCTTCCAACTCGCGTTTCCGCTCGGCTCGGTCGTCACGCCAGTTCTGATAGCGATCGTGCCAGGCAACGAGGTTGAGCCAGCGATCTTCGATCTGGGTTTTAAGCGTCCAGAAGTTGATGTTGGAGGCAAAGTAAACGCCTGCACCGGCAAATACAGCTGCAACCAGCCACGCGCCCTGCGAATTGAGGTAGACGGCGAGCGTTCCTGAGATCACCCGTCCCATTACGCCTTCGATGGGTAGGGCATGCATCCAGTGCCAATGCCAGGGAAACAATCCGAACACTGCGGGGAGGAAGATGACGGTGAGCGCGGTGCCCATCCAGCGCAGAATGGCGGAGCCGCCTGAACGCGAACGGATCCAACTCCAGCCGAGGCCTGCGATCCACAGCGGAAAAAGGAAGACCGTGATGCCGAAGGACTGGAAGAGAGCGTCGCTCAGATAGGAGCCAAACAGGCCGATCCAGTTGTGCACGGCATGCGCGGGATCTGCGCCCGAAGCGGTATTGATCGATGGATCGGCGGGGTGATAGGTGGCGAGCGCGAGGAAGAGAAGCACGGAGACGAGCGACAACAGCAGGCCGAGAAACATGTTGAGCGCCCGGTTGCGCGTCGGCGACAGAATGATCGGAATCGGCTTCATCGAAGGGACGCCTCCGCACTGGCTGGCTCGGCCGCAATCGGATTCCCCAGCGGCAGGTCCTACTTGCTGGGGTGGAATCGACACGATCGTCGGAAGGACTGCGATCAGGCCGCCAAGGCGGACGAGAATTCCCAGAGCAGACTTTATTATCCCCGGTGCATAGAGCAGCTTCCGGGCAAAACGCGGCAGGGGAACCACGGAATCCACCCCCGCCTGAGGGCCGACTGCCAGTCCGAAAGTCTGGTTACACGATCAGTCGCCGCAATCGCCATCACTATCTGAGAAATTCCAGAGCTGTAACCGCATTGCAATAACTCCGCAATCAAATTGTCACATTTGGTTGTTACGTTTCAGCTAATCTTCGTTTTCTGCAGTTCGCGGCCTGTTCCCACAGGGGGCAACCTCTGGGCCGTACCTCAAAAACTTTTTCTGATTCAATTTTGGAGGATTCTTGTGATGCACTCTTCGCCGAGCGGACGTACCCGTCTGTTGCAACTGGCTCTGTCATTATTCATGTTGATTTTTGTCGCCCTGGCGCACGCGCAAGACGGCGCCAAACTTACCGGCACAGTCATTGACGGGCAGGGCAAGGGGGTCGGGAACGCCCTGGTTACGGTGAAAGGCGGCGGCGTAACACGAACTGCTCGTGCGGATGCCAATGGCGCCTATTCGGTCGATGGTTTGCCTGCAGGGACCTATGTGGTCGTGGCGGATGCTTCAAGCTTTTCTACTGCCACCACAGGCGGAGTCAAGCTTGCAGCCGGACAGTCGGAACAACTCGAACCGCTGACATTGAGCGTCGCCTCTGTGGCGGAGCAGATTACGGTTAATTCCGGGATTGAATCGATCGCGGCGGAGACTGCGCCGAGCGGCGGATTCGTTGAAGAACGTTCGGCCCAGTCGCTAATTTCCGATACTTACGTTGAGAATTTCACGTCGCCGATCGCTGATTACGGCGAGATCGTGCAGATTGTTCCGGGCACGTTTACGTTGAGCAGCGATGGAATCGGCCTCGGCCAGAGCAAGACTTACTTCCGCGGCTTTCCAGATGGCGACTTTGATATCGATTTCGACGGCGTTCCGTTCTACGATACGAACTCTCCCACGCATCACTCCTGGGCGTTCTTCCCGTCGCAATGGATCGGTGGCGTCGATTTTGATCGCAGCCCCGGATCAGCTTCCACCATCGGGCCTACGCCTTTCGGCGGGTCGATCCATCTGCTGTCAAAACCGATGGGGAATGAACAGGACATTCGCGGCACGGCTTCTTATGGGACATGGAACACGAAGCTGTTCGATGGCGCTTACAACTCCGGCAGCTTCGGGCTGTTTGGCGGACCAAAGAAGTCCAATCTTTTTGTAGACATTCACCATATGACGTCGGACGGGTATCAAACCTTCAATTACAACACTCGCAATGGTGGTTCGCTTTTGTATCAGTATTCGTTCTCGCCACGGACGGTGCTGACGGCGTTCAGCGGAGTCATCTGGCTCGATGCGAACACCTATGGGTTGAATCCGACGCGCTGCCAGACGCTGGGATTGCCGACGGGGGGGACTTATACCTGTACGGGCGCCAACTCCGCATTTATCGGAGCAGGTTACAAGTTCATGATGACCAACAACTCCGACCCGGTTAACTGGCTCGACTATCAGTACAACAACTACCATGTGCCGACGGATTTTGAGTACGTTGGACTGCGGAGCGAATTGGGCCACGGCTGGTATCTGGAGACAAAGCCATACACCTATAACTACGACAACGCCGAACTTTTCACCAACGCTACTCCGATCACCGAGGCCACCACAGTTAACGGATCGAACACATACAACGGTGTGAAGATCGCTCCGTGCAATATTCAGGTCGTCAAGAGGGGTGTCTCGGCGCTGCCTTGCGGGGTGGACAAATACAACAGCTATCGCAAATATGGCGAGACATCAGTCTTGTCGCAGACCTCAAGCGTCGGTGTGTTTCGCGGTGGCCTATGGTACGAGTGGGCGCGCACCGACCGTCACCAGTATCCCAGTGATCCCCTGAACCACTGGACAGATCAGGCACTTCCGAATTTTGCCGAGCAGTTCTGGACCAACTCCTATCAGCCTTATGCGGAGTATGAGTATCACGCCACGCCGAAGTTGAATATCACCGCAGGAACGAAGTTCGCGGCATACGCGTTCAATGTTCTGCATCACGCTGACAATGGCAAAACGGTGGGCAATCTCTGCGGTCTTGGACAAACAACCGGATGCCCAACGACTGTAACCGACACGGGCACCTTCAAGGCCTGGCTGCCTTCGCTCGACTTCAACTACCGCATCCATCCGAATTTTTCGATCTATGCGCAGGCAGCAACCGGCAGCATCGTACCGCCGAGCAATGTTTACGATTTCAACCACACGCCGAGTGCGGCGGTTCCGACGCCTGGGTTGCTGACACCGCCGAAGCAGCAAAAATCAACCACCTACCAAATCGGAACGGTGATGAAGCTGCAACGGTTCACGCTGGACGCGGATGCCTATCGTGTGCGGTTCCAGAACAGCTACAGCAGCGTCATTGATCCCACAACCTCAGAGACGGTGAACTTTCTGCAGCCGAGTTCGGTAACCCAGGGTGTGGAGTTTGAAACGACTGCCGTGCTCGCGCGCGGCCTCAATCTCTACCTGAATGCGACAGCGGCCAACGCCTTTTACGTTGGCAAGTTGAACGCAGGAACCCTTGCATCGCCGTACCCAGTGCGGGCTCCGGGAGGCCTATGGGTGCAGCAGACTCCGGCGGATACCGAGATGCAGGGAATCACATACCAGAGCCGAGGCATGGACCTGGGCTTCTTCAACAAACGCGTGGGCGAGCAGCGCGTGGATGCGGGCGCATATCACAACCAGGCCATCATCAGCCCGTTCAGTACCGCCAACGCTTACGTGAACTACACGGTGCGCAACCACTCCATCTTTGACCAGACGAAGATCAGGATAAGTGGCAATAATCTGCTCGACCAGCACAACATCACCGCACTCACTTTGGCAGGAACGTCAACAGCGAACCTGATTCCAGGCACAACCTATGTGGATCCTTTTAACCAGACCACGACAATCAGCGGAAGCGACAATCCCACGTTTATTCCCGGGCGCAGTTTTATTCTTTCGGTGACATTCGGGTTCGCGCCGAACGAGCGGAAGTAAACAGAAGCTACATTCACCGATACGTCATAAGACCCGGCCACTGAGCCGGGTCTTTTGACGTATGGGCATTTTCTGGTGACGACATCCAAATCGAGTTGGCCCCTCGAGAAAATCAGCTGTGAGCGAAGAGCCGATTGCCGAAGATCAGGAGCAGAAGGCCCAGGATGATGCGGTAGATCGCAAAGATGGTGAAGCCGTGGCGGCGAACCCAGGCTAGAAACCATTCGACCACGCCGAGGGCCACGATGAACGAGACAACGAAGCCGATCCCAAGTACGATCCAGTTTTGGCTGGTCATGTGAACTTCTGCGACGGGCACCGCCCCTGCGGCCAACGCTGATTGGCTGGGGTGGATGGACTTAAGCAGGTCCCAACCGGTGGCGGCGATCATGGTGGGAATAGAGAGCAGGAAGCTGAACTCGAGCGCCGATGGGCGATCGAGACCGATGGTCTGGGCAGCAGCGATGGTGGACATCGAGCGCGACGTGCCGGGGAAGATGGCGGACAGCGACTGGCAAATGCCGATCCAAATGGCCTGGCCGAGACTCATTTCCTCGACGTGAAGAGTGTTGGGCTCGTAGCGAGACGAACGCGCGTCGATGACCCACATGATGATACCGCCGAGAAGTAATGCCCAAGCCATAACGGCTACGCTGCCCAGATGTTTTTCGCTGACCTTGTGGAGAGGCAGCGCGATGATCGATGTGAAGAAAAAGGCAATAAGCGTGAGAGAGATCGGATGATTCTTCCAGGTGCGATCTCCACTTTCGCCCTGGGGGAAGCTCTTTACGAAGCCGACTATGCGCTCGAGATAAAGCAGCAGGAGCGCGAAGATGGCGCCTGCCTGGATGACGATGGTGTACATCTTCCAATAAGCGTCATCGAGGGGGATGTGCATCATGGCCTCGGTGAGGCGAAGGTGTGCAGTAGAACTGACGGGCAGAAATTCGGTCAAACCCTCGACAATGCCGAGAAGTACCGACTGGATGTAGACGTTCAAAAAGCCTCCGGTTTTGATGGGTAATAAGGCGTATCCGTTTTGGATGATCGCCGGCTATTCTCTGTCATTGCCGTAAACGGCGATACCCTGATCCAATTTGAACACGAGCATTGAGGCCCGCGCCGTGTAGTCGGACTGAGGGAATTTTTCTCGTAACCTTGCAGCGAGTTCACGCGCGCGATTGTGGGCGGCATCGCTTTTCTTGTCGCTGTTATCTGCCGCATACATGTTGGTCAGGACGGCCTCTCGATAAACCGCCTGGTAGAGGGCCTGGGGGGCACGCGGTCCTTCAGGATGTTCACCCGCATACTTTTCGTAGATTTCAGCTTCTTTTTCGGGACACTTCTCCTGGCCTTGCCAGTCGCCGCAGAGCTTGTTATCGAGCAGCTCGTAGGCAGCGAAGTCGGCCTGCTTTGTGCCCGGGTAGTACTTGATCACCTTCCTCATGGCGTCCTCGTCCATCTGCTCACGCAGGTAGGGTTCTTTTTCTTTCGCGGAAGGGCGGCTGGAGGAATCGGACTTTTGGATCTGCCAGAGAATGTCGGCGGCGCGCCACGCGGCCTCAGCGTCGAGCGGTGAGTTGGGAAACATTTCGACGAGGCGGCGATAGAGCAAGTGGGCGGTGCGTGCGGCATTGACTGGGCCGCGCGGATCGGAGGCAAGGGCTTCCTGGTCGGCTGCGGCCCCCATCAGGATCTGGTCACCGTTGGCGGTATTTTCGATGACGACGCCTTTAGCCTGCATCCACCCGGAGATAGGGGGAGGGGTGTCATTGGTGTCGAAAATGGGAGCGTCGCTGGTGTGTTCTTCTTCTATGTCGGTGTTGGCGTAGACTCGCAGCCATTCGCCGTTCTTTTCGGCAACGACCATCTCGCGTCCGATCTGCACGCGGCCAACTTTTTGCGCTTCGACGTTGGCGGAGACGTAGAGCCATGTAACGCGGAGGGCGGTAGCGCGGGGGCCTGCCATGGGCTTCTGCAGATTGTCTTTCTTCTTTTGTGCGGCCAGAGGCAGGGCACAAAGAACGAGGCAGAGGAAGGGCATACAAAGGGCGCGGAATCGTGAGTTCTTCACAGGAAAGATCATAGTCGAACGACGTTACGCGCCGGTTTCTGTGAGCACCTGAGCTAGCAGGGCGGGGTCGACGTTGCCTCCGCTAACGATAGCTACGACGTTCTTGTACGACGGAAGCTGTGCCGCGTGGAAGAGCAGCGCGGCAGTGGTGACGGCTCCGCTGGGCTCCGGTACGATGCGCGCGCACGCGATGATGGCACGCATAGCAGCGCGAATCTCAGCTTCGGTTACGGTGATGATGCCGTCGACGAAGGCCTGGATGTGGGCGAAGTTGCGCTCGCCGACACTTTGAGTGCGGAGGCCGTCGGCGATGGTGCGCGAGGTCAGTTCCGCGGGCCACGTAACGATCTTGCCGGTGCGGAAGCTCTCAGCGGTGTCGCCCGCGAGCTCAGGTTCGACGCCGAAAACTTTGACGTTGGGGCACAGACGTTTGACTGCGGTGGCGACTCCGCTGAGCAGACCTCCGCCAGACACGGGAGCGAGAACGAGGTCGACGTCGGGCAGTTGGTCGATAATTTCGAGGCCGCAAGTAGCCTGACCGGTAATGATCTGTTCATCGTCATAAGGCGGGATAACGACGTAGCCGTGCTTGCGAACGAGTTCTTCGGCCTTGGCGAGGCGCTCGCTGGAGGCTACTCCTACATCGACAACTTCAGCGCCATAAGACAGGGTTGCGGCGCGTTTGATGGCGGGGGCATTCGACGGCATCACGATGACAGCTTTAGCGCCGACCTCGCGTGCTGCGTAGGCGACGCCCTGGGCGTGGTTGCCGCTGGAGTAGGTGATGACGCCGCGGGAGATTTCTTCCGGCGTTAGCTGGAGAATCTTGTTGGAGGCGCCGCGCAGTTTGAAGCTGCCGATGGGCTGAAGGCTCTCTAATTTGAGCCAGACTTTGGAGTTGATTTCGGGCAGATACGCGCGCACGAGCGGGGTTTTGACCGCAATGCCGGAGATGCGGTCGGCTGCTGCGCGAATGGCGTCGAGGGAGACGAGAGTATCGGAGGCGACGGTCATGGGAGGTACTTCTCCGGGACGGGATTGGCGGGTGTTTGCGCTTGCCAGACAATCTCGATTATGTGCCATTGCTTGCCATCGAAGATGGCCTGGATGGAGTTAATGCCACGATCGATTACTTTGCCTTCGGGCGGCTTACCGTCGGGAGTGGTGCGGGTTTCGTAGGTGCTCCAGAGATGGGCCATGTGGTCCCATGTTTCGGCGCTCACCTTGACCTGGCGCTCGTAGAAAACGGCAGTGCCGCGTTTGGCTACAGCGTCTATCCAGTCCTGCACTGTGAGGATGCGGGGCGTAGCGGTGCCGTCAGGGGCAATGCGAATGGGGATAAGCCGCGCGTCGGGAGCGAAGAGTCCTCGGAAACAGGTGCGGTCCTGATCGCCGGGGCCGCTGACTGCGGCGTCTATTGCTTCGACTAGCTCGTCGAGAGTGGAGGCGGACGGACAAACTGTAACCTTTGGCGGCGGAGCGTCGGGGGTTTGCGCGTGAAGTGTGGGTGCGAGAAGGGCAGCGGCTAATGCGAAAAGCGAGAGGCGGCGCATGAGGGAATTTTACAAGTACTAATCGAATTTGAGAGAAAGCGATACGAATCCAAGCAGATCCTTCGCTCCGCCTACCCCATGAACACTTGGTGTTCATGGGGCCCCAAAGCGCTCCGTTCAGGATGGCACGCGCTGGTTGTTGGCTTTCTACCCGTACTTCGCTCCGGATGACAGGGTGCTGAATGGGACGACGGATCGGCGACGTTGAATTGGAGTTCGGACCGTCAGATTTCGAGAATGATGGGCATGATCATGGGGCGGCGGCCGGTGGTTTTCTGGATCAGGCGCTTTAGGTCTACGCGGACTTTTTCTTTCACCATGCCGTAGTCGGTCTTCTGTTCGCTACTGAGGCTGTCGATGGTTTTGAGGACTACCTGGCGGGCCTCTTCGGTGATGTCGGCACCGCCGAAGCCGCGCATGACAATCTCCGGTTCGCGTTCAATCTTGCCCATCCGCTTGTTGATGGCCAGTACCGCCAGGACGATGCCGTCTTCCGAGAGGATACGGCGGTCGCGGACGACAAGGTCTTCAACAACATCGATGGTGGAGCCGGAGTCGATGAGGATGCGGCCGGCGGTGACTTTATCTTTTTTACGGGCGTCGGTCGCGTCGAGTTCGAGTACGTCGCCGTCTTCAATGACTAATGCATGTTCGACGGCGCCCGTTTCCATGGCGAGCTGGGCGTGACGGCGCAGGTTCCGGTAGTCGCCGTGAACCGGGATGAAGAACTTGGGGCGTACGAGATTGATGAGGAGGCGCAGCTCTTCCTGGCATCCGTGTCCGCTGACGTGGATGAGGCCATGGGATCCGTCGTCGAAGATGACGTTGGCTTCGCGACGACTGAGGTGATCGATGACGCGGAAGATGCTCTTCTCGTTGCCGGGAATGATACGGGAGCTAAGCACGACGGTATCGCCGGCGTCGATGTGGGCATGCTTGTGGTTGTCGACCGCGGCGCGGCTGAGGGCGCTCATGGGCTCGCCCTGGGTGCCGCTGATGAGGATCATAAGCTCGTCGGGCGGATAGTCGCGCATCTGGCCGGGGTTGATGACGAGGCCGGGCGGAACTTCGATATAGCCGAGGTCCTGCGCAATTTCAGTGCTCTCCATCATGGAGCGGCCAAGGACGACTGCTTTGCGGCCGTGTTTGCGCGCGAGCTCGAGCGCGATGCGAATGCGATAGATGGAAGACGAGAAGCAACTGAAGAAGAGCTTCTTCTTTGTCTGCGAAAAGATTTCGTGGAGGCGGGGAATCACGGCGCGTTCGCTGGGCGTGTATCCGGAGCGTTCGACGTTAGTGGAGTCCTGCAGCAGGGCGAGCACGCCGCGTTTGCCGTATTCGGCGAAGGTGTGCAGGTCGAAGGCCTTGTCGTCGAGTGGCGCGAGATCGATTTTGAAATCGCCGGTATGAATGATGACGCCTACCGGAGTATCGATGGCGAGGGCTACGCAATCGACCAGGGAATGCGTAACGCGAATGGGCTCGATTGTGAAGGGGCCGAGGGTGAACTTTTCTTTCGGCGTGATCTCGATAAGCGTGATTTCATCGAGGAGCTGGTGCTCTTCAAGCTTGCCTTCGACGTAGGCCAGCGTGAACTCAGTGGCGTAGACGGGGACTTTGAGTTCGCTGAGGATCCAGGGCAGTCCGCCGATGTGGTCTTCGTGGCCGTGGGTAAGGATGATGGCGCGGACGTGCTGCCGGTTCTCAGTGAGGTAGGTGATGTCGGGCACGACAATATCTACGCCGAGGAGCTCCGTTTCAGGGAACATGAGGCCGGCGTCGATCACGATAATGTCGTCTTCCCAGCGGATCGCAAGGCAGTTCATTCCGAATTCGCCGAGGCCGCCGAGGGGGATGATTTTCAGCTTATTTGTTTGCATCTGTCACATTCGATGCTAACAGGCGACCCGCTGCACCAGAGAGGGTTGGATGACTCAACTTTTGGTAACCAGCGGGCAATCCAAACGCACAATCGCCGGCGTACCTATTTTGAAGTTCGAATCGACAAGCCGGGGCATTTTCCTCGAATGGATTGACCGACCATTCGACAAGCTGGGAAGCGGTTACGGGTTTTGAACTTGAGGGGTGTCTACTGCCGAGAAATCTTGTGATTGCGGGATGGGGAGAACGGTAGGCGCGAGGATTGATTGGGCTTTTGCTTTTATGAGGGGAGACCCCTACAATACGTCTGGCTTCCTGCCGCGACTTTGAATGACTGAGAATCCTCGCAATCCGGGACCGGCTTCGGGCGGTACCGACAACAACGATCAGGCGAATCGCATGGGAGACGGCATTACGCCTTCCATTGACGGAGTGTTGCTTGGTCGAGTGAGGACAGACGATCAGCGGGCTATGACGGAACTCTTCGATCGCTACGGGAGCATGGTGTATTCAGTCGCTTTACGCGTGCTGAACGACCCGTCGCAGGCAGAAGACGTTATGCAGGAGATTTTCTTTCAGGTTTGGCGAAATCCGAATGCATTTGTACCGGGGCGTGGTTCGCTGGGAGCGTGGCTGGCGGTGATGGCGCGCAATCGGGCAATCGATTCGCTGCGGCGAAGAAGGCCGACGGATTCGGTGGACGATGTGATCCTCGCGTCTTCCTCGGATCTTGGGTCGGAAGTTGAGCGCAACCGGATGATGGAGAAGGTCAGAGTGGTATTGAAGGACCTTCCGGCGGAGCAGCAGAAATCGGTCGAACTGGCATTTTTTGAGGGGTTGACGCACTCCGAAATTGCGACAAGGACGGGCGATCCCCTGGGAACCGTAAAGACCAGAATCAGATCGGCATTGATGACTTTAAGAAAGGCGATCACCGCATGATGCAGGACGAACACATACCGCAGGAGGATCTGGTCCTCTACGCAATGCAGGCCATGCGATCGCATGAGCTCGCGGCGGTGCGTGTTCATCTGGATCGCTGTGCGGAGTGCCGACAGGCGTTGGCCGAAGTGAACGGCGATCTTGCTTTGCTGGCGGTAAGCGTCGATCCCAAACCGTTGCCGGAGGGTGCGCGGGAGCGATCCATTGCACGGATGACGTCAGAGCCTTCTCAGGCGGCGGGCGCTGGTTCTTCAGTGATTGGGATCGATTCGAAACGTCCGGCGCGACATGCGGCGGTGTGGATCGGGTGGCTGGCTGCGGCAGCCTCGTTGTTGTTCGCGTTTTCGCAGGAGCAGAAGGTGCGCTCGTTGAACGAGCAGTTGGCACAGCAGCAGCAAGCCGCGGCACAGCAAGCGGAAGCAAATGCACGCGCCAAGCAGGTGCTTGATGTGCTGACGGCACCGACGGCGAATCGCGTTTTATTGACAGCAGCAAAAGCGAAGCCTGAACCTTCAGGACGCGCAGTTTACCTGGCTGAGAGTGGCGGGCTGGTGTTCCAGGCCAGCGATCTTGCACAGCTGGCGCAAGACAAGGCATACGAGCTTTGGGTGATTCCGGCCAATGGACAGGCACCGATTGCAGCGGGCACGTTCCGGCCAGATGCGGCGGGAAGCGCGAGCGTGTTGATGCCTCCGCTGCCAAAGGGTGTTCCGGCGAAGGCGTTCGGGGTGACCATCGAAAAGGCCGAAGGGTCGGCGACACCGACTACTCCCATCATTCTGGTTGGAGCTGTTCCCGCTTCAGGCGAATAAGCGCGTATTCTGTTGTGGCATCGTGGGCGGCCCCGCAGTTGCCGGCGAGTTTTGCTCGCGAGCGCATCGAGAATCCCTGGAGTGTCACGCCATGAGACTGAATACTTATTTGAACTACGGCGGCAATTGTGCCGAGGCGTTCCGGTTTTATGAGGAGCATCTGGGCGGCAAGATCGGGATGATGATGAAGCACGGCGATATGCCCGATCCGAGCAAGGTCCTTCCCAACATGGAGAACGCGGTGCTGCACGCGACCATCACGATCGGCGAGACGATGCTCATGGCCAGCGATGTGCCGCCTGATCGGTGGAAGCCCATGCGCAGCGCGTATCTTGCGCTGAATGTTGCAAGCGACGGCGATGCGGAGCGGCTGTTTGCGGTGCTGGCTGAGGGCGGAGAGGTTTTCATGCCGATGCAGGAGACATTTTTTGCGACGCGATTTGCGCAACTCCGCGACAGGTTCGGCACATCATGGATGCTGATTCATGAGAGGCCGATGGGTGGGAGGCCGCAGTAGGCTACACCCAGCACGTGTGCGATTCTGCTAGCTTGGTTGTGGGCTGACCTATGTATCGAGTTTCCAGCTTTGCGCTCTGCGTCGCCATTGCGTTTTCTTCCTTGAGTTTTGCTGCTACCCGAAATCCAGAAAAGCTGGAAGTTACGGGGTACGTGTTCACGCGCGGAACGGCTCTGACGCCGGGGCAGGTGGATGCGCGCTATCTTACGCGTATCAACTATGCGTTCGCGAATATCCAAAGCGGGCGCATGGTGCTGGGCGCGCCTGCGGACGCGCAGAATTTGGCACAATTGACGGCGCTGCGAAGATCGAATTCCCGACTGACCGTATTGGTGTCAGTGGGTGGATGGCTGTGGTCAACGAACTTTTCTGACATGGCGCTGACGACGCAGAGCCGAGTTGCGTTCGAAGACAGCGTGATGGAATTTCTCGCGCGTTACGATCTTGACGGGCTGGACATTGACTGGGAGTATCCGGGTCTGCCGGGAGCGGGGCATCCGTTTCGCGCGGAGGATAAGCAGGACTTTACTGAACTGCTGAAAGAATTACGGGCGCGGTTCGATGCGGAATCGAAAAAGACGCACCGGCGGCTCTATCTGACCATCGCGATGGGTGCGGGCGATGACGTGCTTGCGCACGCCGAAATGCGAAAGGTGCAACGGTATGTGGATACAGTCAACCTGATGACGTATGACTACTACGAAGCGGGTTCCGATGCGACGACGGGGCATCATGCTCCGTTGTTTGCCAATCCTGCCGATCCAAAAAAGGTTTCGTCGGACGAGACCATACGCGCGTACGAGAAAACGGGAGTGCCGGCAGAGAAAATTCTTCTTGGCGTTCCGTTTTATGGTCGCGCCTGGGGCGAGGTTGCGGATGTGAAGCATGGATTGTTCCAGCCGGGGAAGACAATCGCGGGAGTCAACGCGCAATACAGCGAGATCAAGGCGAACATGCTAGCCGAGGGACAGGGATTCACGCGGTACTGGGACGACGCAGCCAAGGCACCGTATCTCTACAACGCCGACAAACATATTTTTGTGTCGTATGAGGATTCAGAATCGCTGACAGTGAAGTGCAAATACATCCGGAGCCACAAGCTGGGCGGCGCGATGTTCTGGGAATATTTCGGCGATCCGAATGAGACGCTGCTCGAAACGCTCGACAGAGAACTGGGACGGAGCACGCAGGATAATCAAAACATTCAGTAGAGATGAGGATTAAAGGTCGGTGCCCACCCGGAATTATAGGCAACGCCCAGTGAACTTTTATCTTCAGCGAGTTCTGGTGCTTAGTCGCCATTCTGCGGTCGGCGTTCTTGACAGAATTTTCAACGGCGGTCGCGACGATGTTTCGGTTCGATATCGTAGCAAGATCATTGGTTAGATGTAGGAGTCCGCGAAGAGGAATTCCCACGAGCTGTCGAGGTAGAGCCAGCGCTGGCCGCTGAACCAGCTGGTAGGGAGCGATGGAACATGAAGCAGGGCGTGTCCTCCCATGCAAATCATCTCGGTTCCGTTCCAGCCGAGGAAGGTGCGCGAGGCCAGACCGACTGTGGCCGGGTTGGTGACGCGGCGCAGGCAGACCGGGCATCGTTTGCGCTGATCGGCGATGGCCCAGCGGAATCCGAAGAGACAGATGGTGAAGCCCCAGAGGAGTTGGAGGCACTCGGCGAATGGCGAGTAACCGGTGGTGTTGCTGTATGCGAGGTCGAGCGACGCGGCGTAGCCAATGGCCGCGATGAGTGCGAATTTGGCGGTGAGAAACATAATGCGGTTGAGACGCTGTTTCATGGACGGACGATGAGAGCTGACGTGGGAATCTCCGAGAGAGACGGACGTGACGGCGGGAAGAGCCACGAGAGCCAGAAAGATGGCAAATTCATAGATGCCCCACGGACCTTCGACCGGGGCATCGATATGAGAGCCATTGAGGTCGATTGAAATGCCGTTCTCATTGAGCGCGCTGATTCCGATGCTGGAGCCGGTCATTTCAGACTGACCACGCGCAGAGAGATGGGCGAACAGGTATCCGCTGGTTGTGGGAGAGGTTGCGGAAGAGTTTGGTTCAAGTAGCCAAACGTCGGGCGATCCGGGAAGCTGCCAAGCCCCGGCGGGAGCAACCCCTGCGATTTGTGCTTTAACTTTGCCGATGCGCATTGCGCGGCCAGCGATGTGCGGGTCGCCTGCGAAGGAGCGCATCCATGTGTCGTGACTAAGAACGACGGAAGGAAGGCCGGAGCCTGTGTCTGCTTGATTTTCGATGGGCAGGCCGAGGAGCGAGAAGAGATTTTCGGACGAGTGTGCGACGTTCCACGATGTTGTAACGCGCCCGGTATTCGCCGATTCGCGCGAGAGGCTGTAGAAAGCAAGATCCTGGAAATATCGCTGGCGCGTAGTTTTCCAATTATGGAAGAGGGCAGAGGAGATGCTGGGCTGGTTGTCGTCGGCTGCAGCTTCGCTGACGAGGAGCACGCCGGGGCTGATCTGGTAGCGGTCTGCTTCGTTCTCGGCCGCGACGCCGGGAAGCAACTGGGAGATGACGAAACATAATGCAAGCGCAGCGAATAGCCACAGGAGCGTGTGCGCAGCCGAACCGTGGATGTGCACTGGCGCGGGATGTCCTTTTTGGGGTTGAGTTCGCAGGCAGAGCGCGTCGGAAAAAGCGCCTAGGCAAAAGCCGGTGATTTCGCGCTGAGCTTCCCACGAGAAAGTTTCGTCGACGCCGATGCAGGAGCGGCGGACATGCCAGAGTTCCGCACACCATTCGCGGCGCCATTCCTCTCGCTGGATGGTGGGAACAATCAGTGATGCAGCGCGCAGAAGCGCGTCGTCGAACAGGGAGATGACCACGTCGGATGGCTGCTTCATACGGTTTTGGCCTCCTCGGTCGAGATGAGGCGCTCAAGCAGTGGATAACGTTTGCGGGACGCCTCGAGTGTCGCTCTACCTGCGGCGGTGAGCTTGTAGTACTTGCGCAGAGGGCGCTGTTCGGCGTCGGCGATGGACTGGCGCTCCCATTGCGAGCGAATGAGTTCGTCGCGTTCGAGCCGGCGCATGGCGGGGTACACGGTGCCGCTGGGGAGACCCGTCATTTCCATGATGCTGAATCCATAGAGGTAGTCGGCAGAGATCGCCTGCAGGATCATTGCGGCGGTATGCGAGAGTTTCGCCTCGGCGGCCATGCGCAGGATTCTACCTATGTAGCAATCTACTTGACAATGGTAATTTTACCATTATGCTGAATGCTACATAGGGTAGTAAACAGGAGGTTGATTTTGCTTGAAGTCCAGCATCTCTATCGCAGTTATCGAACTATTCCGGCAGTTGAGGATGTGAGCTTCAAGGTGGCTGCGGGGGAGATTGTGGGTTTTCTCGGGCCGAACGGCGCGGGGAAGTCGACCACGGTGAAGATCATCACGGGGATGCTTCGTCCGAATGATGGAAAGGTGTTTTTCGAAGGCAAGAACATCCGCGAGGACATGGTGGGCTATCGCGCTTCGCTGGGATATGTACCGGAGGA
Organism: Telmatobacter sp. DSM 110680; assembly: GCF_039994875.1. GTDB lineage: Bacteria > Acidobacteriota > Terriglobia > Terriglobales > Acidobacteriaceae > Telmatobacter. Next base: position 2,237,166 of record NZ_CP121196.1, read on the forward strand.
GGCACAACTCTATGCGTATCTTTCCGGACTTGAGTATCTGCAACTGGTGGGAAGGCTGCGCGGACTGGGCGAGGCGTTGATTGAGACGAAGGCAACTGGTTTGTTGAAGTTGCTGCATCTGGAGTCGTGGCAATATTCCCCGATTTCGTCATACTCGAAGGGGATGCGGCAGAGAGTGTTGATTGCGGCGGCATTGCTGCATGATCCGAAACTGCTGATTTTCGATGAGCCACTCTCGGGCTTGGACGTGGCGTCGGCGCGGCTGTTCAAGGATCTGCTGGAGATGTTGGCAAAGGACGGCAAGGCGGTGCTGTACATTTCGCACGTGCTGGAGACGGTTGAGCAGGTGTGCAATCGGGTGATCGTGATTGCGAAAGGGCGCGTGCTGGCAGATGCGGCGCCTTCGGAGTTGAAGTCACTGATGAGTTTGCCGAACCTGGAAAGCGTGTTTGCGCAACTTGTGGAGCAGCAGGACACGAGGGTTGTTGCGGAAAAAATCGTGGAGGTCATGCAGATTCATGGCCGATGAATTTCAAAGACTATTGGTGACGCGCGATGCGGTGCCGGCAGTTCTTTCGCTGAATGTGCAGGCTGCAATGGGGCCTGTGCGCGAACCAGAGCGCAGCCAATTTGTACTGCTGATGAGACTTTTTCTGGAACGGTTTTTCAACCACGAGACGGCATCGGCGGATGGGGAAGGAAAGACACTTCTGGTGCAACTGGCCGTTGCGACCGGGATCCCGGGATTCATGGTGGGCTTGTTTCTGTGGCCGGTGTATCACCCTGTGATCGTGTGGCCGCCGCATCCGGATACGATTCCGGGGCCGCCGCCTTACTGGGTGCAGATGAATCATCACTTCTTCTTCGTGCTGTATTCGTTTGTGGCAATGGGGCTGATCACGGTGTTTGAGTGGGATCTGTTTTTCCCCGATCTGCTGGATGTGCTGGTGCTGGGGACTCTGCCACTGGAGCAGCGAAGAATTTTTCTGGGGCGCGCAGCAGCTATCGGCATTTTTATCGTGGGGTTCTTGTTCGACGCTAACTTTCTTGCTTCGCTGATGTTCCCGGTTGTGGCGGATCCGGTTTATATGCTGAGTTTTCTGACCGGTCATGTTGCCGGAGTTGCGGCGAGCGGGCTATTTGCGGCGTTGTTTATTGTTGCGCTACAGAGCTTGCTGCTGGCGGCGTTGGGCGAACGTTTGTTCCGCAAGATCTCGCTGGTATTGCAGGGGGGAGCGGTAACGGTGCTGGTTATGTTGTTTCTGCTGTTCCCTGTTCTATCGGGCGTTACGCCGGCGCTGCTGCAATCGCATAACAGCGTGGCATTATGGTTTCCGCCGTTCTGGTTTCTAGGGATGTACCAGATGCTTTTGGAAGGCGGTGCTGCATTGCCGATCTTCCACGAGCTTGCCGCGAGGGGGTTGGCGGTATTGCTTGCGGTGGCGGCGATTGGGATGGTGGCGTATCCGCTGGCATATTTTCGGCGGGTGAGGTACCTGCTGGTAGGAGCACCACCGCGCGCACGGCGTAACAGTGTGTTAGCGCCATTGAATGGCGTGCTGCACGCATGCCTCGTACGAGATCCCATTCGTCGCTCGGTGTTTCACTTCATCAACCAGACGCTGCTGCGGGTTCAACGCTATCGGATCTACTTTGTGCTGTATGGAGGGGTGGGGCTGTCGGTGCTGATTGCTACGGTACTTCGGCTTACGGTGGTCGGGGGGCACTTGCGCGCGGAGGCTTCTGCCGATGGGATCCGGGTGGCGGTGGGAATTGTGGCGTTCTGGGTGACGACAGGGTTGCGCACGGCATTTGTTTCACCCGGAAATCAGCGGGGGAACTGGATTTTCCGGTTCACGCATGGAAGGCCGGCAAACTTTGATGCAGCGATGGATGAACTGGTGGCGGCCAAGTTATGGGTGCTGCTTTGCGCGCTGACAATCACTGAGGCGGCAGTGGTCGTGCTGCGATTGGCGGCACCGTCGGAGTTGCTGAGCCTGCCAGCGATGGCTGCGCAGTTGCTGGTGGGTGCGGGAATAAGCGTGCTTCTTACAGATGCATTTTTTGCAAACGTAATGATGGTGCCGTTCACGGGTGAGCCGGCGGCGGAAAAGCCGAACATTGCATTTACGCTGCTGAAGTTTTTTACGTTCTTTCCGCTGGTGACGGCGGTTGCTCTCGTTGCGGAACAGTGGATCGAACAGGGGTGGCTACATTTCGGGGCGGCAGTGATTGCGATTGTGGTGAGTCATTTGTGGTTTCGGTACCGGCATCGGGAACAGGTGCGGCTTCACAGTGCGCAGGCAGAGTTGGAAGAGGGGGAAGACGATTTTCCGATGCGACTGGGGTTGCGGTATTGAATCCGTTTCGGAAACGGATGTTGGGTAGTTAGCTGGCTCGTGCAGGATCGGTCGTGGTTTCGCCGGGGAAGTGGACGCCGAGGGATTTGCGGGCTTCTTCGAGCAGGTGGGCCATTCCTAGCGAGAGATCGTGAGGGATCACGGGACTTTCGCGAAGGCCGCTGCGAATGAGTTCACAGAAGTGAGCAGTTTCATAGTTGAATCCGCCAGAGGTGTAGGGTTCGTGCAACTCCATGATGCGACCGTCGACGTAATGAAGACTGGCGTGAGTGGGGTTCCACCATTTGGCGTGAATGAGGACATATCCTCGTGGGCCGCAGAGCAGCGCGTCGCCGAGACTGAGCAAGTCGATACCGGTGTGAAGCTGGGCCATTCCGCGTTCGTGCTCGGTTTGAAAAATAGCGAAGTTATCAACGCCTACCGGACTAAGACGGCCCATGGTCTGCACGCGTTTGAGAGGACCCAACCAGTCGAGTGCGAGAAAGGCTTCATAAGGACCGATGCCCATGATGCCGCCTCCGCCGAGTTCGGCGAAGTGGAGCGGGTAGTCGGGGCCGACGGATGAGTCGCAGTGACCGGCGCGGACGAAGCCGATGAGGCCGACAGGGTCATTCTTGAGGTGCTCGCGCAATTTCTCGTACAGGGGGAAGAACGGCGGCTTCATGGCTTCCATGAAGAGGCGGTCGTGGGTGTGGGCGGCGGCAAGGATGTTTTGGAGTTGAAGCACGTTGAGGGCGGCGGGCTTTTCGCAGAGAACATGTTTTCCGGCGGCAAGAGCCCGGATGCAGAACTCTGCGTGAGAGTCGGGATGCGTGGATATGTAAACGGCGTCGATTTTGGAATTCAGCAGGTCGTTGACTGTGTGAGCGACTTCAGGAACGGCAAACTTCTCTGCGTAGGCGTGAGCACGGTCGGGGTTGCGGCCCCAGACTGAAGTGAGAACGGCTTCTTCGACAGCTTGAAGACCGTGGGCGAATCGAGCGGCAGCGCGGCCAGGGCCGATGATGCCGAAGCGAATGGGTTGATTGAAGTGAGGCACGGGAACAGGGTAGCGCGTGAGGGGGGCAGTTTATCCGGTTGCTCCGTCACGATGATCTGAGAACTCGATCTTGCTTTCCCACCCATGCCGCAAAGACGCGTCATGGATGGGGTACCCCACGTTAGTACGGATTGATGCAGGGAAGCAGGTCCTTCGACTTCACTCAGGATGACAGGGTTTGTGGAGGCGCTAGCGCAGGAGGTCTTCGAGGGTGGTGCTCAAGTCGGTTTTTTCGTCGCGGTATTTGACGATGACGGGGGCGTAGAGAGAGAGACCCCAGGCTTCGGCGTTGGGGTGGCACTTGCCTTTGGTGACAGGCCGCGATCCGGGGACAACGACGGCGTTGGCGGGGATGATGAGCGGCGTCTCCACGGTGGCACGGATGGTGGTGCCGTGGACGAGATCGAAGACAGGCGTGCCGCGGGTGAGGATAGTGCCGGAAGCCAGAACCGCGCCGGCACGCACGATGGTCCCTTCGTAAACGCCGCAGTTGCCGCCGACGAGTACGTCGTCTTCGATGATTACAGGGCTGGCGTTGATGGGCTCCAGGACTCCTCCGATCTGGCAGGCGGCGCTGAGGTGTACGCGCTTGCCGATCTGCGCGCAGGAGCCGACAAGGGCGTGAGAATCAACCATGGTTCCTTCGTCAACCCATGAGCCGGTGTTGATGTAGCTGGGGGGAACACAGACCACTCCGCGCGCGATGTAGGCACCGGCGCGGATGGAGGAGCCGCCCATGACTACGCGAATGCCGTCGTTGGCGGTGAAGTGGCGTACGGGATAGGTGTGCTTGTCGACAAAGGAGAGTGCGCCGGCGGAGAAGTCTTGAAGGGTACCGATGCGAAAGCCGAGGAGGATGCCTTTTTTGACCCATGCATTGACGCGCCATCCGGTGGGGGCGGCGGGATCGGGTGACGCTGAGCGGAGTTCGCCGCGTTCGAGGGCATTGCGGAGGGCGACGAAGGCTTCCATCGCGGTGGGGTCGGTGATGGCGGAGGCGCCTGCGGCGAAGTGGCGCTCTATGTTTTGTTCAAGTTGGTCGGGATACATTTCGTTATGAGTTTAACAAGCGGGGTACAGGGCCATGTTCGTGCTGTCCCACCCATGACGCTCGTGCTTCCCCACCCATGACGCAAAAGAGCGTCATGGATGGGGCATTCAGGGTAGTGGGGACTGACGCGAGAAGAAGCAGGTCCTTCGACTTCGCTCAGGATGACGTTACCTTGTAGGTCTACGCGGCGCAGACTCTTGGTGGTAACTTGGTGCGCGGGCTTATGGCCAAGGATATGGGTTCAAGCTGGAAGCAGTTATCGCCTGCAGGGATCATGGCTAGCGGGACCGTGCGGTTGCCGGTGCCGTGGAGGTTCTTGGATTCAAGCCAGGCGCACAGCCTGGGGTCGTGAATTTCGGGTTGACCGTTCCAGAAGTCGGGTTTGAGTCCGCACTGTATACGAAGATGTCCAAGTTGTAGCTCAATATTCTGGGTCCCTTTGGGGAAATAGCGGCGAACGTTCTGTGTTCCCACATGCAGACCTGTGACGCCGTGACCTTTACTGTGTGTTTTGACGACCATAGGATACCTGCTCATGAATATCGGGTGAGAGTAAATCGACTAGAGAAACAACGGCTACAGTTTAGGTCGAGCGTTGGTCGCGATTAGCCCGTATTGGGAAAATTGGCTTCTCGAGCCCGAACGTGCACACGTATTTCGGTCGGGATGGCTGAAAATACTCATTCGTTTGAACCGGTTAGCATGTCGGCAAATGGAGTGGCTCACGAGATGCGCCGCAAGTAAGACCGATGATGCACCGACTGGATGAGTCGAGTCATGTACGGCGAAACAATATTTGGAAAATTTCGGTATGACGGGGCGATTATTCGGAGTGATCTGGCGCCCGCGCACGTGGCTCTTATGCTTGCAAGGAGATCGCTTCGCGAAGGGCGGCTGCAACCTGCTGCTGCTGGTGCGCGGTGATGCGGTTGAAGAAGGGAATCGCGAGAGTGCGGGGGCCCATGGATTCTGTGACCGGCAGAAAAGTTGAGGCTGGGGCAATGTATTCGCGCCATGCGGGCTGTTGATGGATCGGGGCGAAATAAGTAGAGGTGGCTATGCCGAGGTTGGCAAGCAAATCCTGAATGCGGGCTCGGTCAGTGCCTTGAGGTAGCCGGACTACATAGACGAACCAGCTGATGGTGCATACCGGCAGAGTGAGCGGGGGCAGTTCAAGGCCGGGGATGTCGGACAGGAGAGCCTGGTAGCGTTCAGCGGCGGAGCGCCGGAGAGTGAGTATGTCGTCGAGTCGGCTGAGTTGAACGCGACCGAGGGCGCAGGCCATTTCCGAGAGGCGGTAGTTGAAGCCTATGTCGGGGTGATGCAGCCAGTCGCTTGCTGGGGCTGATGCGTGTGGTGCATGCGGGTTGGGGTGCCTGCCCCCCAATTCATCGACAGAAACCCGTCGCTGGGGACTCCGGCCTTGATTTCGCAGGCTCCGGAGGCGGTCGGCGTGGGCCTGGGTGTGGGCGAGGACTGCTCCACCTTCGCCGGTGGTGATTTGCTTGTTGGGATAGAACCCGAAGACCGACAGATCACCGAAGGTGCCGACGCGGCGCTGCTGAAGTTCTGCACCGAGGGCTTCGCAGGCGTCTTCGATGATGACGAGTTGATGACGATCTGCGAGTTCGCGCAGGCCGCGCATATCGGCGGGGATTCCGAAGGTGTGCACTGCGAGGATGGCGCGGGTTCGCGGGGTCAACGCGCTTTCAACGGTGGAGGGCGTGAGGTTGAGCGTGAGCGGATCGATGTCGGCGAAGACGGGTTGTGCGCCGACGAGCAGAACAGCGTTGGCTACCGCAATGAAGGCGAAAGAAGGGACGACGACCTCGTCGCCTTCTGCGACGCCGAGAGTGAGCAAAGCGATGTGGAGGCCTGCCGTGCCGCTACTGACGGCGATAGCGTGGGGGATGGAGTGGTAGTCGGCGAGCGCTGATTCGAATGCGGCGAGTTCGGGACCGAGACTGAGGTGTGGCGTGCGCAAGACTGCGGTGACGGCGTCGACTTCGGCTTCGGTGATGTCAGGGGAGGACAGCGGGATGCTCAGACTCAAATTCGTTTTCTCAAATGGGCAAGTGAAAGTTAGCGGCGCTGCGCATGTCAGTAAGTTAGCGCGTATTTCGCACGGAGATCGATGCAGGTTGCTTGATTAAGAGATTTTCGAGAGGGACGGTAGCGAGGACGTTGGAAATGGTGGTTGCGGCTGTGCCGTTTCCATAGGGGTTTGCCATGCTTTTAAGTTTGCTGCGGAATGCCGGTGTGAGAGCGTGTTTGAGCGCGGCAGCAATGGCCGCGACGTCGGCGGGAACGTCGATGATGTTCGGAGCGCGTTCGCGACCTTGCTGGCGCATTCCGACGTTGACGACGGGAAGTCCGAATGAGGCGGCCTCCATGATTCCGCTGGAGGAGTTGCCAATCATGGCATCGACTTGGCCGAGAAGACTCCAATAGGTGACGGCATCGAGATTCACGAAGATGTGAGTGTCGGGCCGCGCAGCTGCGAGGGTACGCGTGCGCTTGATGAGCGCGTGGCTGCCGGCATCGGTGTTGGGGTAGACGAAGATCAATTGCCCGGGCGCCGCCGCTAGCGCCGCGAAGAGCGCATCAGCTTCGGTATTGGTATCGCGAAGGATGGTGACGGGGTGCCACGCAGCGAGTATGCAGGGCGAGGCGAGTTTAAGGTTGAGCCGTTTTTCGAGAGCGGCGCGATTGATGAGGTTTGAACGGCGCAGATGATCGAGCGACGGTGCGCCGGCATGGTGGACGCGCCAGGCTTCTTCGCCCATGGAGATCACGCGGCGGCGTGCAGTCTGCGTAGAAGTGAAGTGGATGTGCGCGAGCTTGGTGAGGGCGTTGCGGACCTGGTCATCGATGGCGCCTTGGCTAACTTCTCCGCCTTCAATGTGAGCGATGGGGATGCGGAGAGCGAGCGCGACGCAGGCCGGGGCCATCATTTCGTAACGATCGGCGATGAGTAGGATCAAGTCGGGGCGCCACGCGGTCAGCGTGTCAGCCAGGGAGAGGATAGCGACGCCTATGGTTTTGGCCATGCCGGTATCGGTGTCAGAGCTCAGAAGGCACTCAATACGCGCTTTGATGGGAAAGCCTTCGCGCTCGATTTCGGCAATTGTGTTGCCGAATTCCGGGGAGAGGTGCGGGCCAAGGGCGATGACTCCTAATTCAATGTCAGGGCGTGCGGCGAGTTCGCGGAGTGGCCAGTAGAGATGGCTGTAGTCGGCTCGCGAGGTTGTTACAACAGCGATTTTTCGCTTGGCTTTGCGCGCCTTACTCATGGGTGACCTGCGTCGCTGTTATGGAACGCAGCCGGAGAACTGTGCTGCTGGGAGAATAGTCGGGCACCAAGATACGCAGGGCGTTGAGCGATGCGGAGAGGTCGCGGGTTTTCACGGTATTACGCAACGTGGCGAGAGCGCTTTGCAGTTGGGAACGTGGAATTGATGGTGAATCGAGACGGATGAGGCCACTGGCATTTGTGGGATGGGGTGTTTCGTTCGCGGACCATAGTTGCTCGGTCTCTTTGTCTCCGGCGCGCAGGTGGGTGAACTCGATGGAAGGTTCGTGATCTGGCGCGAGGGTATGCGCCATGAAGCGTGCCAGGTCGGCGATGAAATGGGGAGCAGGGAGATCAGGCGCCAGTAATGTCGGTAGCTCAGCGGCGGCGGAGATCAGAAGATTCACGGCCTCCTCGATGGTGAGGAAGTACCGGCGCGCAGCGGGATCGGTCACGGTGAGCGGAATACCGGTAGCGAGCTGGCGGGCGAAGACTTCAGTTACGCTGCCGTCGCTTGCAAGGACGTTTCCGAGCCGGAGGACGGTTCCATTGGAAGAGAGGATTATCTGCTCAGCGGCGCGTTTAGTCGCGCCCATGATCGAGGTGGGATTGACAGCTTTGTCGGTGGAAAGAAGAACAATGCGCGCACGATTTGCCGCGGCAGCAAGGGACAGAGTTTCGGTTGCAAAGATGTTGTTTGCGATTGCCGCGAAGGGTTGATCTTCGAGAAGCGGGACGTGTTTGTACGCAGCGGCGTGAAAGACGAGGCGTGGACGGTGCAATGAGATGATCTCGTTCAGAAGAAACTGATCCGTTACGCTGCCGAGATAGAACGTTGCCTGCAATGGATGGAGGCGGTCTGCGAAGTTGCGTTGCAGTTTGTACAGATTGTTTTCGGAAGATTCAAGAAGGATGAGGTGCGCCTCTTCGGCGGCCAATCGAAGCGCCAGCGCGGATCCGATTGAGCCTCCGGCGCCGGTGATGAGAATCGGGTGGTTGACCAGAGTGGTGATGGACTCAGGAGCTGGCGCGGGTAGCTGAGGACGAGCGAGGAAGTCGTGCCAGTGGATGGATTCGAGCGGGAAAGTCACAACTCGAAGTATAAATTGCTAGCTGATTGTCTATTGCGCCGGATCAAAAGGCGCATTGGAGCAGGAGACCTGGGTGTACCAAGGAGAGTTCAGGCGGCCTGAGCTTAGTTCGAGACAGACTTGATCGCCAGGCGAGGCCTTGTCGTAGATGGATTTGGAGACGCCGAGGCTGTTTGGCTGCTCGACTGGTCCCCATGGCTCAAGCGTGAGGTAATAGGAGCGCGATCGGCCGGTGGTGTAGTGCTTTCCGAGGACGTGCACGACGTAACGCGTGGGCGTCGATGTGTCGCCGACGGCGTCTGCCACGACAACAGCACCGTAGCTATAGAGCATGCCGAAGAGAAGCAGCGCGAAGAAAGTGCGCGTGGGCGACGTGCTTTCAAAAAACGAGTGATAGAAGGCTGCGATGTACGCGACGGTGAGAATCGCGATGACGGGGCCGACTGAATGCAGCGAAACGAAGTGGATGCCGTGGGCGCGAATCAGCAATCCTAAGCTGGAGACAATGAGGGCGTAGAAGAGCTCAGCGCGGGGATCCTCCCTGCGTTTAAAGACCGTGTAGAGAAGCGGCGATCGGTGAAGGAGGATCGCGAGGGCGAATGGAACTAAGGCCAATGCGACGGAGAACGGAAGGTAGAGTGCGGGAACTCCGAAGTTGGCGGCGACCGCTGCTGCGATGGCGATGACGAGCGCGAAGATGGCGTAAGTTTTGGCCTGGGCGAGAGCGGCAAGACGTTCCTGCGGCGTTGCGCCTAGTTCTTCCTGCTGGGATATTTCTTCAAGAATTCTGTCGCGGTCTCGCTTATCGAGATTGGGGATATTCCGCATCCATTCATCGAAAGCTTGGTCTCTATCGAAATAGACGGACAGGGTAATCGGTCGGCGTCCCCCGCTTAGATAGAACTGTGTGTAGTTGCCATTGCGGGAGTTGATGGTGCGATAGCCTTCGATCTCGGTGGTCTCGGCGTAATGATTTGTGAAAGCGCCTCGGATCTCGATGCGGTTTCCGTCGATGATGACGCGCGACCGCATGGCCAGAGCGATGAGGTAGATGCCGAAGAAGAGGAAGATGGCAATCATGAAGTATGGCAGAGAGATACGCGACGTTCTTGACGCCAGGTAGCCCATCGCGATGGCGCCGGAGACGGCGAACGCTCCGAAGATAAGAAGGATGGCGCGATACCAGGCCTTCATCTGGTATTCGTGGCGGTTAAGGGTCAGTTGCTGGAACGAACTCATGGTGTCTTCTCAATTACCTGGTTCAGTGTGACAGGAAAACGACGGTTGGGCCGTTTGCCGGGTCGAAGCGGCTAAAAGCTGCTGTTCTGAGTTGTCGCTTTGCTCGCATACACTAAGGTATTCCGCTGCATTGCGATGCGCGATATGCCGGTTGATCTGGAGACAGACTTGGGAATGAAGTTTATGCGAGTTGGCGGGGTACTGGCCATAGTACTTGTGGCAACGAACGTTACTGCCGGTGCAGAGTCGCACTTTGATGCCGATGCGGTGCGGTTGAACAACCGCGGTGTGGCGCTGATGGGGCAGCAGTTTACCGAGAAGGCCGAGCAGAGCTTTGCCGAGTCGTTCGAGAGGGATCCAAAGCTGGCGCAAGCGGCGACGAATGACGGCATTGCGCTGCTGACGCTGCAGAAGATTGATGACGCGAAGAAAGCCCTTCGGGCCGCGCTCGTTTTGGAACCGGGGAGTGCCCAAGCATGGTACAACCTGGGGCTGGCACAACATGCGGACAACGAACTGGACGATGCACTGAAGAGTTTTCAGCAGGCGGTGAAGCTCGATCCGCGGGATGTGGATTCGTATTACTTCGAGGGTGTGTGCTACCGGGAGATGAAGCAGTTCGACAAGGCTGTCGAGGTGTTGAAGCAGGCATTGGCCATTCAGCCGCTTCATGCTTCTTCGGAGTTTGCGTTGGCGCGTGCGCTGCAGGCAACCGGTGACAAGGAACAGGCTAAGGAACACTTCAAGCTGTTCCAGCACATGACGAGTACGAAGATTTCGGCGGCGATTGGGCTGGCTTATGGCGAGCAGGGGCATTATTCGACGGTGACGCCGGTGGAGGAGCCACAGGCGCGGCAGCGGGCGATGATTCCGGTGAAACTGGTGGCGGAGGTGATGGTTCGTGCGATCCCACCCATGCCCCAAAAGCGGGTCACGGATGGGGCACCCACTTCTGGCGCTAAGTCGGGAGTGTCGACGGAAACTGGCGGCGCTTGCATGCTGGATGTGACTGGGTCGGGTCAGATGGACCTGGTGCTGATGGAGAATGGACCGCAAGCGATCCGGGTGGTGCATCGGAAGAGTGGCGGGAAATTTGAAGATGTGGATGCTGCGGCTGCGGGGCTGAAGGCTGCGGGGCGAGCAGTGGCGTGCGCAGTGGGTGACTACGACGGGGACAACCTGAACGACCTCGCGGTAGCTCTGGACGATGGGGTGCGGCTGTTTCGGAATCTTGGCAACGGCAAGTTTGAGGATGTGACGGCGGAGGCAGGACTGGCGGCGCGCAACAAGCCTACGGGAATCACGTTTGTGGATTATGACCACGATGGGGATCTCGATCTGTTTTTGACGGGTGCGCCAATGAAGGATGGCGATACACCGAATGTGTTGTGGCGGAATAACGGCAATAAGACATTTACAGAGTGGACAGCCGATACAGGATTGGGTGGCACCGGAAAAACCGCGAGCGTGATCCTGACGGATTTCAATAATGATCGTGCGGTAGATATTGCGGTGACAGGGAATGGCGCGGCGCCGATGCTGTTCGTGAATCCGAGAGAAGGAAAGTATCCGCAGCAGGCGCTGTATGAGAGCGAGTCACTTCCAGCGACTGAGGGTATCGCTGTCCTCGATTACAACAAGGATGGCTGGATGGATATCGCGGTGACCCACGCTGGGTCGCCGGGGTTGACGCTGTGGCGCAACGTTGCCGGACAGCAGAATGTGGGGCGGCGGTTTGAGCGCGTGTCGTTGCCGTTGACGGGCGCGACACGTGGGTGGGGCGTAACGGCTGTCGATATTGACAACGATGGATGGATTGACCTGGCGGCGATTGTGGAGACCGTTGCGGGGCCGCGGGTGAAGGTGTTTCGCAATAAGGGCGATGGGAGTTTTGAGGATGTCAGCAGCGTGCTGGGTTTGGATGCTGTGAAACTGACTGCTCCGCGGGGCCTGATCGCGGCGGATGTGGATGGTGGTGGTGCGCCTGATCTCATCGTCACACAGGAGAATGCGCCGCCAGTGCTGCTGCGTAACGTGGGCGCGAACAAGAATCATTTTGTACGGCTGGACCTGAGTGGGTACGCGGATAACAAGACGGCCATTGGGTCGAAGGTGGAGATATTCGCCAACGGGCAGTGGCAGAAGTGGGAATTGGCGGGTGCGTCGGGACTTGCCACACAGGCTCCGCCGCAGTTGTTGATCGGGCTGGGCGAGGCGGACCATGTAGATCTGCTCCGGATTTTGTGGCCGACGGGGATCTTGCAGGACGAAATTGATCTGCCGCACACGCAGGTGATTGCGATGAAGGAAGCTGATCGGCGCGGCAGCTCTTGCCCGGTGCTGTTTGCGTGGGATGGACACAAGTACAAGCTTGTTACCGATGTGATTGGAGCCGCGGTGGTGGGGCACTGGTTCACGCCGACGCGACGGAATATTCCGAACTCGGGCGAATGGATCAAGGTGGATGGCGATCGGCTCGCTAGCGTGGATGGGAAGTTGAGCCTGCGTTTCATCGAGCCAATGGAGGAAGTGAACTACATTGATCAGTTGAAACTGGTGGCAGTCGATCATCCGGAAGATGTCGAGGTGAATCCGGATGAGCGGTTCCTTGATGATCCACCATTTGCTTCGGGGCGTGTGGTGGCATCGAAGGGCGCGCGGTTGCCGGTGGGCGCATGGGATGGCGAGGGGCGCGACGTGCTCGATGTGCTCAGCCGGAGCGATCACAAATTTGCCAGCGGATTTACCGCAACGCCGTACGACGGGTTCGCGAATACGCATTACCTGACGCTGGATCTGGGCGATGTGAATGTGAGCAAGCCGTTGAAACTGCTGATGACCGGGTATGTGAACTACTTCAGCGCCACATCGTTGTATGCGGCATGGCAGGCAGGAATCAAGCCGATTTCGCCGTATGTTGAGGCGCAGAGGCCGGATGGAACGTGGCTGACGATACCGGGGGATGCGGGATTTCCGGCGGGGCTGGAACGGACGATTGTTGTGGACCTCACCGGAAAATTGCCGGAGGGAACACGCAAGATCCGGCTGGTGAGCAATCTTGAAATCTACTGGGACCAAGTGTTGATCGATAACGAACCTGAGGCGGAGACGCACACGACGGAAGTACCGCTGACACTCGCGACGGAGAGATTCCGCGGCTATCCAACGCAGATTGATGGAAAGAGTCCGGGCGATCTGGATTACGACTACGATCGCGTGAGTTTGACGGGACCGTTCCAGCATCAGCGCGGGAACTATACGCACCTCGGGGATGTGACGGCGCTGGTGAAGGGCGTGGACGACCGATATGCGATTTTCGGCAGCGGCGAGGAGATTGCGACGGAGTTCGACACGGCTAAGCTGCCCGCGCTGCCGACGCATTGGAGGCGCGATTACTTCTTCTATGCGAATGGATACGTGAAGGACATGGACTGGTGGGATGCGATGCCGTTTACGGTGGCGCAGCTGCCGTTCCACAAGATGAGCGCGTATCCATACCCGGCCACCGAGAAGTTTCCGGATGATGCGGGTTCGATTGAGTATCAGTTGAAGATGAACGACCGGTTTGATTCCGGTGAGCCGGTGCGGTCTTACCGGTTCGATTACAAGCTGATGCCGTCGACTCCCGCAGATGATCTCACGTGTGGAGTGGCGAGTCCGGCATGGCCGGTGAGTTCGGCGCAGGCGGCGCATGAGTGAGCTGGTGCTGCTGCCGGCCGTGCGGCAGTTGGAGATGCTGCGGGCGCGTGAGCTATCGGTGATGGAACTGGCGGAAGCGCACATCGCGCAGATTGAGCGGCTGAATCCGAAGCTGAACGCATTTGCGGATTTTGATGCGATGCGCGTTCGAGAGCTGGCGTGCGCGATGGATGCCGTGCCGGTGGGTGCGCGTGGACCGTTGCATGGGCTCCCGGTTACGGTGAAGTCATCAATCGCTGCGGCAGGTTACAAATGCGAGATTGGGAGCCTGAATCATAGGGGCGAGATCCCGCGCGAGGATGCGGTTGTCGTTGGGAGACTGCGTGCAGCAGGCGCGCTGATTCTGGGCACTACGAACTGTCCTGAATTTTTGATGGCGTACGAGACGGACAACGTGCTGCATGGGCAGACGCGGAATCCTTGGGACCTTGAGCGCACGCCGGGTGGTTCAAGTGGCGGCGAGTCGGCAGCGATTGCTGCGGGAATGTCGTCTGCGGGACTGGGTTCAGACAGCGGCGGGTCCGTGCGGGTGCCTGCGCACTTTACTGGAATCTGTTCGTTAAAGCCTACGCCTGGGCGGATTCCGGGACGCGGACATCTACCGCCGTGCGTGGGGCCTTTCTCGACACTTGGCGCGATTGGGCCGATGGCACGGACGATCGGGGATGTTGAGCTGTTGTTCCGCACGCTGAGCGGACAGGATGATGCGGATCCGGCGAGTACGCCGGTGACGCTGCGCGAATTGAGCGAGTCAGAGCTGCAAAAGAATCGGGTTGGTTTTTTTGAAGATGATGGACTGACGCCTGTCACAGCTGAAACGCGAGCAGCGGTGCGCAAGGCGGCTGCGGCATTGCGGGACGCTGGATTTTGCGTCGAGCCGTTTCTACCGCGGACATTGGAGCGATTGCGCAATCTATGGTGGACGTTTTTTGTGCAGTGCGGGGCAATGTTCTATGAACCGGAGGTTTGCGGCGGGCGGGAGAAGTTGAGTCCGATCTTCAGCGAATTTCTGGAGATTGCGGAGCGGACCGGTCCGTTGAGTTCAACAGATCTGTTGAATGCGTGGGCGGAGATGGATTTGCTGCGCGCCAAGACAATGGAAGAGATGCGCGAGTATCCCGTCCTGCTGTGTCCTGTGGCGAGTGTGGCTGCGTGGAAGCATGGCAAGCGGAAATGGACCATCGACGGACAGACGGTGGAGTATCTCGACGCGGTGCGGTATACGCAGTGGTTCAATACGCTGGGAGCTCCGGCGGCGGCAGTGCCGGTGGGTCGGTCGCACGAGGGAATGCCTATTGGTGTTCAGATTGCGGGACGGCCGTTTGAGGATGAAGTTGTGCTGGGCGTGGCCGGGATTGTCGATCGAGCGTTCGGCTATTCGGCTCCGGCAATGGCTAACCCCAAGTAGCTTTGTCTGTCTGTAACCAGCTTCTGGCTTACTACGACCTGAATTCTCACTTTTTTTTGATTGATTGTTCCCAGATGCAGTCGGTTGGAGATCACACCGGATTGAGGCATCTTTGTGATCTGGTCAAGCATTCCGGTGCTGATCGTGCAGCACAGTCAAGTTTATCCGTCACAGACAAGTGATCCTGCTCACATATAGAACCAGAGATGTGGGTGCGGTAAGTTGCTGATTCTGCACCTCAACCTTTGGGTGGAGGCGGCGCTGTATGGCAGGCGGTAGTCTGACGCTTCCCCGGATCGGAGCGCTGCGGGTGCGCCCAAGTTGGCAGGAACGTTTCGCCGAGACCAGTGATGTATTGAAGAGCGACAAACACCAGCAGACGGTTGTGCGGGTGTTGGACCTCGAAATCGGTGGCCGCGACTTCATCACGATGGCCGGACCATGTTCGGTTGAGACCGAACATCAGCTTCTCTCCACAGCTCATCATGTGCGTCAGCATGGAGCGCAGATTCTGCGTGGCGGTGCATTCAAGCCGCGCAGTTCTCCTTATGCATTTCAGGGTCATGGTCTGGCAGGGTTGAAGATGCTCGCGCAGGCCCGGGCGGAGACGGGACTAGCCGTCGTCACCGAGGTCATGAGCGAAGACGATGTGCCGCTGGTGGCCGAGTACGCCGACATTCTGCAGATTGGTTCGCGGAGCATGGAGAACTACACGCTGCTGGAAGCGGCGGCGCAATCGGGACGGCCGATTCTGTTGAAGCGGGGAATGATGGCCACGGTGGGCGATCTGCTGAAGTCGGCGCAGATTGTGCTCGATAACGGAAATCCCAATGTGATTTTGTGCGAGCGAGGCGTACGCACCTTCGATGCAACGCTGCGGAACACATTTGATGTGGCTGCGATCGTGTTGCTGAAACATATTTCACATCTACCGGTGATTGCGGATCCGAGTCATGCGTGCGGGTATCGGGAACTGGTTCCAGGGCTGGCGCGGGTTGGCGTGGTTGCGGGTGCAGATGGATTGATTGTTGAAGTTCACCCAACTCCGGAGAAGGCCTGGAGCGATGGTGAGCAGTCATTGGATTTTGCGGAGTTCGACAAGATGATGGCGTCGCTCAATCCGTATATTGCGTTGCGCGAAGAGGCGATAGCTGCCCAAACTCTGGAGACGGTTGGATGAGAGCGGGTTTCAGAGTGGCTGGGGTTGCGGCTTGCTGCATGTTGCTGATGGCGACGTGTGGGTTTGCGCCTCCGATGTCACAAATAGTTGGGTCGGATGTGATCGTTACTGCTGCGCCAGCATACGAGCCTCTTGCCGCGTTGCGCGGTGGAGAGCGCTTTCCAAAAGGTGCACAACTGCTGTTGATTCGTGGTGGCAAGGCTGAGCCGTTGGTTGCAGACTTTGCCGCAAGCGCGGACGCGAGTGTTTCCTTCGATGGGCGCAGCGTGCTGTTTGCAGGGAAAAAACTTGTCGGGGATTCTTGGCAGATCTGGGAACTTACGCTGGCGGATCGTAAGGTACGGCAAGTTGTGTCTTCGAGCGGTGACGCGATTCGACCGTTCTACCTACCGGGATGGCGCGTGGTGTATGCACAGCGGACGCCGCAGGCTTTCCAGATGGAATCGGCACGCCTGATCGAGTCAAAGACGTTTGATGAAATTGAGCCGGCGGGAACGAAGGCGATTTTTCCGCTGAGCTATCTGGGTGCGAGCGCAGTACCTGCGGATGTGTTGCGAGACGGAAGAATTCTGTTTGAAGCGGGATTTCCGCTGGGTGACGGCACGACGCCGGAGATGTTCCTGGTGTATTCGGATGGGTCTGGAGTGGAGTCGTATCGCTGCGATCACCCGGCAGTTTCTGCGAGCGCGCGGTGGGGTGGAAGGCAGCTGAAGTCCGGCGATGTGGTGTTTACGCATGGCACATCGCTGGCAAGGTTCACTTCGCCTCTGGCGCATGAAGAGCCGGTGATTGTTCCGCACGGTGATTATGCGGGTGCGATTGCGGAGACGGCTTCGGGTGACTGGCTGGTGAGTGCGCGCGAATCTGCGAGTGCCAAATTTGCACTGAAGATGTGGAAGCCCGGAACTGGGACGATGCAGGCGGTGATCGCGCGGGCGGGAGAGAACCTAGTTGAGCCAGTTGTGATTTCCGCGCATGAGCGTCCTCGGCGGCATCCTTCGGCGCTGCATGACTGGAATTATGCGAATCTTCTGGCGCTGGATGCGCGAGTCTCCCGCGATGGCGCGTTGAAGGGCGTGCCGGTGAGTGTGCGGCTGGAGTCGCAAGACGCTACGGGAAACTCAGTGGCGATGGGCACGGCGCTAGTGGAGCAGGATGGTTCGTTTTTTGTGAGGGCGCCGGCAGATCGGGCAATTCGTTTCGTGCTGCTGGATGCGAAGGGTGCGGTGTTGCGGCAGGAGCATGGATGGTTCTGGATTCGCAGCGGCGAGCAGCGGATTTGTGTGGGGTGTCATGCGGGGCCTGAGCACGCGGCTGAGAATCGCGTGCCGGATGTACTGCTGCGCACGACGACGCCGGTGGATTTGTCTGGTGTTGCTGCCCAGCCATTACAGCGGGGAGGCAACTAAGTGTCATACCGCATTTTTATTTTCTTAATCTGCAGTGCTTACTTTGCGGCGGCGCAGACTGCTGGCCCTTCTTCGGCTCCTACGCCTGCAACCGGCGCGGCAGCGAAGTCTACGATTCGCTTTGAGGATGCTAGCGCAAAGGCTGGAATCAATTACACACACAGCTTTGGGTCCGCGAAACTGGGATCGCTGTTGGAAGGGACCGGTGCAGGGTGCGTCTGGATTGACTACAACAATTCCGGGCGGCCATCGCTACTGGTGGTGAATGGTAGGCCCCTGGATGATTCCATGCACCCCTTTCCATTGAAGGATAAGCCCGTGCCACCGCCGCACAATCATCTGTATCGCAATGATGGTGACGGGCACTTCACGGACGTTACTGAGAAGTCGGGGCTCGATCCGGACATGTATGCAGTCGCGGTGACGGCGGCAGATTTCGACAACGATGGATTTGTGGATCTGCTCGTAACCGGATACGGGAAGACGATTCTATACCACAACGATGGCAACGGGCACTTCACAGATGTGACGGCGAAGGCTGGGATCAAGGTTGATGGGTGGGCGATTAGTTCGACATGGCTGGACTATGACAAAGATGGATGCGTCGATCTTTTTGTCGGCCGCTATGTGAAGTTTGATCCCAAGTATCGCGCATTCTATGCGGCTGATAATTATCCAGGCCCGCTGGACTACGAAGGCGAGACGAACAAGCTCTTCCACAACAATTGCGACGGAACTTTTACCGATGTCACAGAGAAGTCGGGGATAGGGGCGTTCGTCGGTCGCACGATGGGTGTTACGGCGGCGGATTTCGACAACGACGGATGGGACGACATCTACGTCGCGAATGACCGAACAGAAAACTTCATGTTCCGCAACAAGCACGATGGAACGTTTGAAGAAGTTGCGAACGACATGGGAACCGCATTCGGGCAAAATGGCGAGTCGACATCTTCAATGGGGCCGGTGTTCACGGACCTCGACGGGCGCGGTGTTCTGGATCTCTGGGTCACGGATGGGCACTATAACCGGTTGTTACGGAATAACGGAAAGCAAGGTTTCGAGGACATTGGTGCGTCGAATGGAGTGTCGCAGACGAATGCGCAATACGTGAGCTGGGGGACAGGCGTCTATGACTTCGACAATGATGGCTATCTCGACATCCTGATCTTCCACGGCGGGCTGATTCACCTGATTCCGCAGGAACACACGCTGTTTCGCGGATTGGGGAATGGGCGATTCGCAGATGTGTCAGAGGCTGCGGGGCCGGTGCTGAGCGAGCGCACGGTGGCGCGTGGCGCGTGTTTTGCGGATTACGACAATGACGGGAAGGTAGATGCGTTTCTGGTGAATCTGGGTGCCAGGGGAACGCTGGTTCACAACGTCTCGACGGACACAGGACATTGGACGGCGATCAAGCTGGTGGGAACGAAGAGCAATCGTGAGGGCATCGGCGCGCGCGTCGAGGTGAACGCAGGCAACAAGAAATGGACAGCTGAGCGCGTGGCCGGGTCGGGTTATCTATCGCAGGATGACAGCCGGATGCACTTCGGTCTGGGCGCGGTTTCGACTATCGACAAGATTGTTGTGAAGTGGCCGAGCGGGCGCGAGCAGACATTGGAGAAGCCGGGTGTAGACCGGGTGCTGACAGTGGAGGAGCCGAAGTGATTGAACGGCGGCACAAAACGAATTTCGCTGAAACAATCGCTCTCGCGTTGCTTGGCGTTGTGCTGCTCTCAGTTGCGGTGTTGAGCGTGCGTACAGTCCGCGCTTCAGTGGCGACGGGCCGGACGGGCGAAAGGCTTGAATACGCATCGCCGGTCGAGATGCTGTTTTCTCTGGATGGAACGCGTTTGTATGTCTTATGCCAGGACAGCGCGCAAGTGCGTGTTCTGGATGCAAAGACTTATGCCTCGATCAAGAACATCCATGTCGGGCTGGTGCCGCGTGGTTTCTCACTTTCGCCGAAAGGCGATCGGCTATTTGTCGCGAATTCGTGGGATGACACGATTTCAGTGATCGATACCAAGAAGTTGGAAGTCGTGGCGACCTGGCCGGTGGAAGCAGAGCCGTCGAGCGTGCTTGAAGATCGACTGGGTAAGCACGTTTTTGTGGCGAACCGAATTTCGAACGACGTCGCAGTGCTGGATGCGCAGACGGGTGTTGAGGAGAAGCGGCTGGCGGCTGGGCGCGGGGCCAGCTATATTACCGCCTCTCCGGATGGAAGCAAGCTTTATGTGACTCATGTGTATCCAAACGCGACTCCTCATCGCACGGCGCCGGCATCGGAGATTACCGTGATTGATGCGGTGCGCGCGGTGGTCGTGGACCGCATCGTATTGCCTTATGTTGCGCATGGTTTTCACGTGGCATTCTCGGTGGATGGGCGGCTGGGCGTGGCGGCAAATATGCATCCCAAGAACCTTGTGCCGCTTGCACATCTGGAACATGGCGGCGCATTCGCGGATACGATGACATTGTTTGGAGCGGATGTGGGGAAGCCGGTAGAGGTTCCTCTGGATGAACTGGAACTCTATGCGGTGCGGCCATTCGGGATTGCGATTACGCCTGACAAGCAGCGGATGTTTATCACATGCGGCGGATCAGAGATGGTAACGGTCGTTGATATTCCGCGGCTGATTCGCTACGCGCGCGCGCATCCGGGGACTAATGCGCAGGATATGTCGGCGAGTGCGAACTACGTGGTGGATCGCATTGCCGTGGGGCATGATCCAAGAGGTGTGGCATTTACGCGGGATGGATTGAAGCTGCTGGTTGCAAATCGGCTGGACGATACGATCAGCGTGATTGATGCCCGGAGTAATCGCGTGGCCTCGACGATTTCGCTGATGGAAAAAAATAAGCTGTCGGTATTACGCCACGGGGAACAGACTTTCTACACAGCGAAGCAGTCGTTTCAGGGACAAATAGGGTGCGCGAACTGCCACATTGATTCGACTTTTGATGGCCTGCAGTGGGATCTCGAGCCGGATGGATTTGGTCGCGATATCGTCGATAACCGTCCTATTGAAGCGGTGAAGGACACGGAACCTTTCAAGTGGAATGGCGGCAATCCCAATTTGCCGACGGAGTGCGGGCCGCGAACAGAGAAGTATTTCTGGCGTGCCGAGAACTACGACAATCTGACGTTGACTGACCTGGTGGTTTATGTGCGCAGTCTGCCGCCGCGTCCGAATCGCTGGCGGCTGCCGGGTAGAGATTTGACGGCGGCACAAGAACGCGGCCATGCGCTATTTATCCGCGATTCAGACAAGTTCGGCAGCCCGATTCCAGAGACGAATCGTTGTGTGTATTGCCACAGTGGGGAAAAAGGTACGAATCAGAAATCCTTTGATGTGGGCACGAAAAAGGCAACGGACAACACGGGACTGCTGGATACTCCTCAACTTACAAATATCGCGATTACTGCTCCTTACCTGCACGACGGATCAGCGCCCACATTGGAACAGATTTGGACGGTCTTCAATCTGCAGGACAAGCATGGCCGGACGAATGACCTTACCAAGGACGAACTTAACGACCTGATCGAATATCTGAGGACGCGATGAAGGCAATTCTTACGATCGCATTGATGGTGATGTTGGTTGGAGTGCCAGCCCGAGGGGCGGCCCAAGCGAGAGCTACGACTTCGACAGTCCACAAAGCCGCGACGCCGATTGCGAAGACTGCGATTCCGCTGATGCCGCGCTTTAAGTTTGAGAATTTTACGTCGGCGAACGGATTGCCTGACGATCACGTGTTCAGCGTGCTGGTGGACGGCGATCGCATCTGGGCGGGAACAGAAAACGGGCTGGGACTATACGAGAACCATCGGTGGAAGACCTTCACGACGAAGGACGGGTTGGCCCACCGCGCCGTGCTTTCGCTGGCGCTCGATAAGCGTACTGGAGACGTCTGGGCGGGGACGCTGGGCGGATTGAGCCGTGTCTCCGGGGGACGCATCGACACCTATACGCAAATGAACTCCGGGCTGAGCAACGATGTGGTGTACGGGGTGTCGGTAGAGGGCGAAAACGTCTGGGTGGCAACGGCTGCGGGTGGGTGCAAACTCGATCTGCATTCGGGGCAGTGGTCGCTTTACAACGAACGCAATACGCCGATGATCGAGATCTGGGTTTACGGGGTTACTGCAACGCCGACCAAGGTGTATTACGCGGTATGGGGCAGCGGTGTTCTGGAGTATGACCAGCAAAAGAAAATCTGGGACAAGTACGAGGACCCCGACGGCGAAACGGAGATGGTGCTGTTCAAAGATCAGGGGTTAATCCACGAGATTACGACTTCGGTAAGTTATGTGGATAATATTCTCTGGGTGGCTACGTACTTTGGGGACAGCCGGTACGATGGCCGGTACTGGCACAATTTCTTAACCAAGGACAGCGGGCTTCCGTCTAATTTTACAAACGTCATCAAGGGAGTGGACGCCAACCGGGCATGGTTTGGCACCGATAAGGGACTGGCCTACTACGACGGAGTGAACTGGGCCGTCTATCGCCCGTCTCTTAGTACAGGCAAGCCGGAGATGACGGTTCGAAATGCCAAGGGAACGATATTTCCAGTCGCTGTAGATACAGCGCCTGCGCATAACTATGTTTTGGGAATTGATCTTCAGGGCAGCGATATTTGGGTTGCTACTGCCAAAGGTTTAAGTCACGGGATTCATCAGCCATAAGGAGCCATAAAAACATGATAGCTTTATCCGAAATTCTGGAGACCATTGCACACGCACCGATCCAAAAGCGCGCTATGACGAACCATGGCGTACTCAACGAAGCCTATGCCTATGCCAAGCCGAGTTCTTTTTCGCGTGGTATGCGGATTGATTTGAACGGACTGACGATCCTGCTGATCTCGGGCACCGCTTCGATCGATGAAAACGGCGTGAGCGTACACATCGGCGATTTTCGCGCGCAGATGAAGCGGACGCTGGATAACATAACCGGACTGTTGGAAAGCGAAGGGTGCACGTGGCATGACATTGTGCGTACGTCCTGCT
The DNA here is from genome assembly GCF_039994875.1 of Telmatobacter sp. DSM 110680. Taxonomy (GTDB): domain Bacteria; phylum Acidobacteriota; class Terriglobia; order Terriglobales; family Acidobacteriaceae; genus Telmatobacter. Next base: position 2,259,951 of record NZ_CP121196.1, read on the forward strand.
ACCTGCGTGATATCGATCGCGACTATGATGCGTTCAATGAAGAGCGCACCGCGTTTTTCAAAGCACAGGGGCTTGATCCGCTGCCCGCATCGACGGGAATACAAGCGCATCTTTGCAGGCCGGAATTGCTGATTGAGATTGAAGCAATCGCGATGTTCCGCACGGAAAAGACGGCCAAGTAAGGAGCAGCACGATGCGTAAGGCATGGTTGATGATGGCGGCCGGTATATTGGCCGCCGGCACACCGTTGAATCTGGTGGGACAGGGAGTACAACGGAGTAAAAGTACCTGTGAGTGCGGAGCGCATCCGCCGGGGACTCCGAAAGACCGCGTCGTAGCGCCTTATGCGGGTGAACCAGCCGATCTGAGTCCTTACTCAAAATTTGCGGCGCCTTACGATTTGAATTACGTCCATCCGAATATTTATACAGGCGCGGGAAGAGACATTCCGGAACCGAAGGACCTGACCGAAGTGCGTATAGGTTTCTTTGGTCCGATTGAACACAGCCCCGAGCAGGTGTTCGGATTGCGCATGTTACACGGTGCGCAACTTGCGGTTGAAGAAGCAAATGCACGCGGCGGCTATGGCGGCAAGTCATTCAAGCTGATGTTGCATAACGACTACGACAACTGGCAGGCGAAGACGGTCTACGGGGATGATCGCGCCACTGATCCGACGATATGGGGATCCGCGTCGAACGAAGTCGTAAAGATGGTTTACGACGACCAGGACTGGGCGGTGTTCGGCTCAATCAGTTCCGAGTCCACGCACATCGCATTGAGAGTCGCGCTGAAGGCGGAGATTCCGATCGTTAATTCTGCTTCGACGGATCCGACAATTCCGGAGACTTACATTCCCTGGTATTTCACCGATCTTCAGGACGATCGCGTGCAAGGGCTTACGCTGGCTCGGCATATTTACACAGAGCTTGGGTTGAAGCGGGTTGCGTTGCTGCGCGTTAACAGTCGCTACGGGCGCTTTGGAGTGCTGAAGTTTCGTGATGCTTCGCGGCGGTTGGGACACCCGGTGGTGATTGAGCAGAAGTTTTTGCCGGGGGATACGGACTATACGCGGTCCTTGAAGATTATCCAGTCGTCGCGCGCTGATGCAATTGTGTTGTGGGCTGATGAGATTCCCGCGGCGAATATCTTGAAGCAGATGAAGGCGCTGGGAATGAAGCAGCGTGTGTTTGGCTCCTACCGCACGCTAGGTCCGGAGATGCTGGCGCAGGCTGACGGTGCGGCAGAGGGATTTGAAGCGGTATTTCCCTACGACCCTACGCGCAATGATCCGAAGTGGCTGGATTTTAATGCGCGTTTCGAATCGCGGTTTCATGAGAAGCCGGAGCAGTTTGCGTCGCTTGCGTACGATGCGATGAACGCACTGCTTGATTCGATCTGCAGGGCGGGGTTGAATCGTGCGCGCATTCACGACGCTCTCGCAGACATCGCAGACTACGACGGCGTAACCGGGCATATGACGTTCGATCCGAACCAGAAGAACGTGGCCCATATGTATCTTGGAACCGTGCACAACGGAGCGATCTCATATCAAGTGGTGACTATGGAGAAGGCGAGTGCGGCTCCGCAAAAGGCTTCGGATGATGGAAAACCAGGTTCAACGCAGGCTCCTTATGCGCGCGTGGGCGAAGAAGGCGTGGAATATGCTGGGCCTCATCAGGGAAGTGTGCCCGCGGGCGCGTTAAAGGTAGTTCTGTTTGGTCAGCATGCCGATGCGGTTGCACAATCGGCTGTAATGCTGGAGCAACTTCGCAGAGCGTCGGCGTCGGGGGTTGAGTGGACGCTTCTTCCGATTGCCAGCGATCAGAACTGGGGTGCGGCCTCAACGCAGCTTGTGCATGCGCTGATGGACGAACATGCGCTGGCGATTGTGGCATTGGATCGCGATGCGGCGCACCTGGCGGAGCAACTTGCTTTGAAGGCTTTTGTGCCGGTGGTCGCGATAAGTGAGGACAGGAAGCTGACTTCAACAAATGTGCCGTGGATCTTCCGACTGCCGGCCGCGACTACGCCCGCCGCCGCTATGCGATTAATTGAGACGGCGGTGGTCAAGAGCGGCGCGAATCCCGAGAAGCTTCGAGATGTGCTGGCGTCGGGCCAAACCATCGATGGGGTTGCGTTTCTTTCCACGGGCGAGCCGAAGATCCAATAGCGACGCCAAACGCAGAGTTAACGAGACAAAGAAAAGGGGCAGTCCGCTGAGGACTGCCCCCTTTTGCTATGCGTAGAAGCCGCGGTTTATGGCAGATAGTAGCGGAGTGAAGTCCAGAACATGTTGTCGATGCCCTTCGCGCCGATTCCGGAAGCTCCGGACCAGCCTTCGCGCACCGCATAGCCGTACTGGAAGCCTTGGCGGAAGCGACCGCGGTCGCCCTTGTAGATGTCATACCACCAGCCGCCGGTAATCTCCTGCACATCGCGGCTCTGATCGCCGCAAGATCCGCCGGGAACAAAGCCGGTGGAAGCGCCACCGTTGTAGCCGGGGTTGGAGTTGGAGTTGCAACCGGAGTTGCTGAGCAGGCGCGAACCATAACCGACAGCTGCGTTGCTCGGAGTCGACCAGGTTGCTCCCCACTTGCCACCCTCCGCAAAGTTGGCTGCAGTTGGCGTCTTGGTGCACGTGAAAGCGCCGGCGGTGGTTGGGCAGAAGACAGCCGCAGGTCCGCCGAGCGAGGTTGTTGTGCCGGCAATGCCCCAATCGTCTCGGCTCGCATAATCGCCGCCGTAATTGAGGTAGATCGCAAGCCGTGGAGTGGGATTGATTTCAACTGTGGCGAGACCGGAAAGGTTGTGAATTGGTGAGAACTGGCCGTAGGAATCGGAGGTGAGGTCGGCCAGCGTCGTGTTGCCGTAGCGTCCCAGTCCCGAGCCGTACATGCCCTTCGCACCGACGATAACCTTGTTGCCAGAGAAGCCGATGCGGAAACTTGCTCCGCCTCCGCCCATCGTGACGTTGTTGTTATAGGACCCGGCAGTAGTCAGCGCAGGTGCTACAGTCGCGCCAGTCACGCTATCGGTCAATCCGCCGTAGAGGTTTCTGTCTGTGGTTTCTCCAGGGTAGACAGTCTGGTGCGCAAAACGGGCGATTCCGAACATTTCAAAGTGGCCAAATTTTGGATCGAGAGCCAGCTTCGCGATGACGTCTGGCGCCTCGTTGAAGGAAAGATTGGCGATGTTTGCGCATCCGTTGACTGTCTTGTAGACGGGGACTGCAACTTGGATTTTGTTGCCCACGTTGTCGATCTCAGTCTGATTGGTGTAGTTGACGATTGAAGTAGCGGGGGTGCAGGCATTGATACCCGCGTTGAAGTTGCCGCCGTTATTTCCCTGACTGCCGATGACCGCATAAGGGGTATTGCCGGCCAGTGATGCCGTGTAGATAAGCTGCGGATTTTCAGCAGCGATGCCGAAAGCAGCGTATTTCCCGGTCTTGGTTACGCGGAAGCCATATTGGCGAGTCCACACGAAGCCCGTTACGTAGTTCGGATCTATCGTCTGCGGGGTCATGATATCGCCGGACAGATTTGATATTCCCTTTTTGTCTTCTGTGGCGAGCGACCATAACTGACCGCCAGTGAAGGCCCAGTGGTTGTTGGTTTCGGCCTGGCCCCAAATGACGCGCTGACGAAGAACATAGCTGTTGGACTGATTGTTGTTGGAAGAGATGCCGGTACCAAGCCAGTCAGCCTCGTAGTAGCCGCGCAACGTGCCCCAGTTGGTCTTGCCCTCGGCCATCAAGGTTACGCGCGACTGGCGTGCATCCCCGTAGAACTCGCTGAGCGAGTAAGCGTCGGCGTGCTCATAGGGAATTGCGCTGAATGCAGTGGGAATGTCGCCGCCCGTTGCTTTGCTGCGCCAGACTGTTTCACCCGCCACATAGCCGCCCGGAGTAAGGGTGATTCCCTTGTAATGAAGTGCGCTCGGGTTGTTGATCGCCTTCTTCAGGTTGGCGGTCTCATCCGAGACGGTGGTGGCCAATGAAACACTGTTTGCCTTTAGATCCGTAACCGTCGTCTGAAGCGTGGTCACGGCAGCGGCGTTTTCGGAGGTTGCCTGTTGCTGAGAGGTTGCATCGGCCTCAGCTTTTGCAGCGGCAGCCTGAGCATCGGCAGCACTCTGTTGTGCCTGCTTCAGCTGAGCATCCTTGGTTGCCAAATCAGTTTTCAGGCTGTCGATCTGTCCCTGAAATTCCTGGCGCAGAGCATTGATCTGCTCCTCGACAGTGGGTTTGGGTGGCTGCTTTTTGGTGGCGTGCTTTTTAGCTGGGGCGGGGGGATCACCGGCGTAAGCGTTGGAACCAACGAGACTGGCTGCCAGAAGTGCGGCGACAACCATTTTCATTTGGGATTTCATTGGGCGTCTTTTTTCCTCTCAGATCAGGTTGAATCGTGGCGGCGCATGGTGATGCTCAGAGCCGTTCAGGTCAACTAACAAAAACTCAGGATGATGCCTTAGTGGGTGTTGAAGTTGCAGGCGACAGGGAAAGAGCGTTCGTCAAAAAGGATGGATTGCACTGACAGAGTTATTCCTTGTCGCTTCTGTATTTCACAGTCGCAGATTTTGATGAATATTTGACTAATTCACATACTTTTAATAACCGCTGTTGCGGAGTTTTAGGCTTGTTAAAGAATGGTTAATTTACCTCTTGTTCACATTCGAAGCGGGCACGCAAAGGCTTTAAGCACGCGCGGAGCTGGAAGTCACTCGCACTTGCGCGACTCGACGAACGACTAAGTGAGGTTGTATTCGCTTGTATCTGAGCAATGCGAATTTATTGCCGGGCGCTCAGCAAGTTTGCCATGATGCGATAAGACCCTGGGACTAACTCGGGTAACTGGCGATAGAGGGCATAGGCAACATATATATAAGTTCCTTTGCCCGGATGGGTGACGATCAGCCCGCCGCGCTGGGGATCCTGGCCGGGGTCGGCGGTCTCGGTAAGTGCGGTGTAACCCGGATCGAATGAATCAAGGAAAGAGTGGCCGCGCTCTTCGACCCACCCGTCGAAGTCGGCACCTGTAATTTTGTTAGGAAAATTCAGCAGGGGGTTGGAGGGGTCCAGAAGCTTGATGGGCGACTGCTCGTCAACGACACGCTCGGGCATGCGGTTTCCCATCGAGAGCGGAAGAGGAGCAGGAAAAGTGTTGCTCTGGTACTGGACGACCAGAGTGCCGCCGTTGCGGACGAAGTCTTCAAGGCGAGGCTGGACCTTAGCAAGTTCGGGACGAACGGAGTAGGCGCGGATGCCGATGACGATGACGTTGTAGAGGCTGAGATCTCCGGAGATGAGGTCGGCGCTGGATAGCAGATGGGGAGCGACGCCCATGCCCTCGATTGCCTCGGGGACAAGATCGCCGGGTCCCATCACATATCCGATGCGGAGACCGGGCGCAAGCTTTACGTCGATCTTGCGGGTTTGAAGCTGGGCGGGCGCGTATTGGTTATACGGACGCAAGCCAGTGTAGCCAACGCTGTGCCATCCGGAATCATAGGACCGACCCGCCGACTGAGCGACAGCCATGAGGGAGTACGCGCCGGTTTGCGTGGCAGCAGGCGTGACGGAAAATAGGATGGGGTCGGTGTCGCCGGCGGTCTTACGATGGAATTCGGCCTGAGCAGGATCGGAGCGCCAGCCGTCAGGGAGTTTGAGCGCTACAGTGCCTTCGGCTGCGGACTGGGTGTGGACAGTTACACGGACGGGAAGCGCACTGCCATCGAGCGGAAGAATGCGGGCCTGCGGATCAACACTGACACCGATGGCGGGGGCGACGACGAGAGGTTCGTAGAAGCCTCCGGGACCGGTGACGCGCTGGAGGGTTTGCACTACTTCGCCGATGCGGATGGGCAGGCCATCGAAGGTGAACTCGGCCCATGCGTCGAGCGGGTATGGAGCGAAGGATCGCCCGCGCCATTGCGGATTGGCGATGTCGTAATAAGGCTGCTCGATGTTAGGCCGTGTGAATGACGGCGCAGTGGAGGCAGAATTGTCGGCGGCGTGGACTGTGAAAACGGGATCAGCGACCGACGCGGCAGGATCTGGAGCGACGTTGATAGTGCTATTCCATTCTTCGCCGCTGCGGCTCTGCAGCCAGACTTTTTCGATGCGTGTCTCTTTGGTGGCTTGCGCAGCGTGTACGTGGACGCGGAACTCTTCGCCCGGGGAGACGCTAGTTGCAGCTTCATCGGCTGCGGCACCGCGGAAGCCTGCGGATTGCGCATGGGCTTCGTTGGTGCGAAAGGCTACGAGGTCGAGGCCAAGGATGTTGGCTAGTGCGGATTGAAACTGGTTGATCTTGGCATCGAGTTCGAAGAGGATGCTTGCTTTGCCCTGGGCGTCAAGTGAACTGGCGGCGACTTTTTCGCGGAGTGCGAGGATCTCCCGATAAATGGGAGCGAGCGCTTGCGCTGCCGGGAGGCCGGAGTTGCAGGGGCACTTGGACTCGAATCGCTCGAGATCGCCACCGATCTGGCCGAGTCCTGTTGCGAGCCATGCTGGAGCGGGTTCCTTCACAAGATGGACTAGCCCGGAGACGCTCGTGTCGATGTTGACGCGGTTGTTGGCGTACAAGCTGTCGTCGGCGAATTTCTCGGCGGATTTCGCGACCGTCTTAGCTGTCGGTGCGACCGCCCAGAGGTGATAGCTGGCCGTAGCGGGGCCACTGAGGGAGGGATTGGCGCCGCCGTTCTGGGATTTCTGTTCGCCCCAGCCCTCGCGCGCGATCTGTGCGTAACTGCGACCGAGGGTTGCGTCCAAAGTTCCGACGGGTAGCTTTACGTCGGTGGATGGTGTGGTTGTGGTGACCTCGCCGGTGACGTAGTTTTTGAATTTCGCGGGCGCCCATTTTCCGGTGGCGTAATCGAACATGCCCTTGTCCGTGACAGGGGCGAACGGAGTCATGGAATAAACGGCGAGAGGCTGCCAGGGCTGGAGGCCGAGGCCTCCTGCTGAAATCGGCTTGAGCTGCTCAGGGAAGATGGTGGGATCGGCTGCAGCTTTGAAGACTTCCTGTGCGATTTCACCGGAGACCTGGTGCTGGCCATGGCCGTCGGTGATGCCTCCGATGAAGGTGGAGACGATGACCTGGGGACGCTCGCTGCGAACAGCGAGAACGGCGTCGTAGAGGACGCGATCGTGACCCCACTTCTGGAATGCCTCTTCCTGCGTTTTAGAGAATCCGAAGTCGACTTCAGTTCCCCAGAGTTGCTTTGCGCCGTAGTATTGGTCGGCCTTGAGGAGTTCGTTGGTGCGTAGGATGCCAAGGGCGTCGTAGGTTTCGGCGGACATGGCGTTCTGGCCGCCTTCACCGCGCGTCAGGGTGAAGAGAATGGCTCGGACGCCGAGGCCGCGAGAGAGATAGGTGAGCAGGGCTCCATCTTCGTCGTCAGGGTGGGCAACGATCATCATGATGCTGGCGGTGGTGTTGAGCTGTTTTAGAGTCTGCTCGAGCTTTGCTTCACCACGATCTTCAGGTAGCGGGAGCGCGACGAGTTGCGGCTCGGACGCCGGCAAAGCGGTCGCGGGTTGTTGTGCACGCATTTGCGGCGCTGGGGCGAGTGCGATAAGGATCGCGGAAATCGAGGCTGCAAGTGCAGCTTTGGCGTGTTTGCGATGTGCTCCCTGAGAAAAGAACATGGTTGTCGTCAGTGTACAATCCGGTGAGCGTATTCCCGTTAGAAGATGCGCAGGGAGTATGTAATGAAGTTCGTAGATCTCTCAGGGCAAGCCCAAATCCTTCTTGTAGCCGTTGTAGCACGACTAAAGTCGTACCTTGATGCAAGACCCGCCCGCGAGAGGCCGAGTGTCTAACCGATTGAAAAGCCCTTTGAGTTCCGACTCATCTGCGACGCTGGAACGGCGGATTGGACTGCGATCCGCGGTGTTGTTCAACATGCTGGAGATGATCGGCGTGGGGCCGTTCATCACGCTGCCGCTGGTGATTGCGGCGGCGGGATACAGGCTGTCGGTCTGGGCGTGGCTGCTGGGCGCGGGCATCGCGGTGATGGACGGGCTGGTGTGGGCGGAGCTGGGGGCGGCATTTCCGCGCGCGGGCGGATCGTATGCATTTCTGCGTGAGATTTATGGGCCGGATCGGGCAGGGAACTGGCTGAGCTTTCTGTATGTCTGGCAACTAAGTTTTTCGGCTCCGCTTTCGATCGCTTCGGGGTGCATCGGGCTGTCGAGTTTTCTGGCGTGGTTCTGGCCGGGGCTGGAGTCCGCTCCGATTGCGGCGCTGCCTGCGTTGCATTACGCGAACTGCGCGGCGGCCGCGGCTTGCCTGCTGGTGACGGCGCTGTTGTATCGCAACTTGAGTTCGGTGACGCGGCTGGCGTGGGTTTTGTTCGCGGGCGTGATGGCGGCGATGGCGGGGGTGATTGCGTCGGGGTTCGCGCATGCTGCGGCGATGGGCGGATGGCATATGCCCGCAAGCCCGACCCAGTCCGCGGCGGTGGCGATTGGCGGCTTGGCGCAGGCTACCCTGATCGCGACGTACGACTACTGGGGCTACTACAACATCACTTTCCTGGGCAGCGAGGTAAAGCAGCCGGAGAAGACGATTCCGCGGGCGATTCTGCTGTCGGTACTATTTGTGACGGTGCTCTATGTCGTGATGAATCTTTCGGCGCTGCCTTCGATGCGCGATGCGGCGATGCATGTCAAGGAAACCGCAATCGTGCGCGTGCAACTGGTGGCGGAGATTGCGCGGTCGGCATTCGGGCAGTGGGCGGGGTACACGATTGCGGCACTTGTGATGTGGACAGCATTCGCTTCAGTCTTCTCGTTGCTATTGGGTTATTCTCGCGTACCTTACGCGGCGGCGCAGAGCGGGAACTACTTCAAGTTTCTGGCGGCGGTACATCCGAAGCACGGGATTCCACACCGGTCGCTCGTGGCGCTTGGCTTGGTGGCGTCGGTCTTCTGCTTCTTCTCGCTGCAGCAGGTGATTACGATGCTGGTGGTGACGCGGATTCTTCTGCAGTTCTTTTTGCAACATGTGGGGGTGATGTTGTTGCGAGTGCAAAGGCCGGAACTAGAGCGGCCGTTTCGCATTCCGTTTTATCCGCTGCCACCGGTGCTGGCGATCGCGGGATTTGTATTCATTCTGGTAAATCGCAGCCAGGCATTGGGTGGGCTGGCGGTGGCTGCAGGTATCGCGGTCAGCGGGACGGCGATCTACATGATCCGGGCTCGGCGGCTGGGGCAATGGCCGTTTAGCGCCGCGGAGCACGTATACCGGGCATAGCTGTACCAGTTGCATGGCATTTGGAGGTAAGTTCTGTTCCCTCGCGCAGCGCATGTTCCAGAGCGCCCGAGGTGATCATGTCAGCCTCGGCGTGCGGCCTCGATGGCGGCGACATCGATCTTGCTCATCGTCATCATGGCATTGAAGGCGCGGGTTGCTTCGCTGCCGCCGGCTGCAAGCGCATCGGTTAGCGCGCGCGGGGTGATCTGCCAGGAGAGGCCCCAGCGGTCTTTGCACCAGCCGCACTCGCTTTCCTTGCCGCCATTGCCGACGATCGCGTTCCAGTAGCGGTCGGTCTCTTCCTGATTGTCGGTGGCTATTTGAAAAGAAAACGCCTCATTATGCTTGATCGCCGGACCACCGTTGAGGCCGAGGCAGGGAATGCCAACAACGGTGAACTCAACCGTCAGCACATCACCCTTCTTGCCGCTCGGATAGTCGCCGGGGGCCTCGTGAACCGCTGTCACTTTGCTATCCGGGAAGGTGGCGGCGTAGAAGCGCGCCGCCTCATGCGCTTCTTTATCGAACCAAAGGCAGATCGTATTTTTTGGGGTCATGTTGTGTGCTCCTTGTGATCAGGAAGGATACGAGGCAAGCCAGGATTTGCCGGGCTCCGACTTTGTACCTGTTATTTGTTGCTTGTTCTCTCTCTCTCTCTCTCTCTCTTGTGCGGTACTGGAATCGCGCTTGTCGCGAAACATTCTGAAATGATACTTCTTGCGCGAGTGTTGGCGCTCCTGATGTTCCGAAGCGAATCTGGTGCTCGAAGAGTGGTGAAAAACAAGCGCAGATCCTTCGTCGCTGCGCTTCTCGAGATGACAGTGTTACGGATGCGATGAAGCGCAGCGGAGGAGGTCAGAGCTTTCCCACCCATGACGCGATGAAGCTGCATCATGGATGGGGCACCCAGGATCGTGCCGATTGATGCCGAGAGATTGTGAGACTCTCGGGGGCAAGTCGGACTTTACTATTCGCCGTTGAGAGCGGCAGTGGCGGCTTTGATTTTGTCTACTTCGCGCTCGATGGCGGCTGCGGTACGTGCGATCTGTGGGTCGACAGCTGACCATTGCTTTTGTTCGATGGCTTCACGGACGGCGGGCAGAGTTTTTACGCCGTAGCCGGTGAAGAAACCAGGTGCATAAATCATGTTTTCAAACCATGGACGGTTGGGCAGGCCTGCGGGGTCAGTGAGGGCGTGCTCGGTGGTGAGCAAGAGGGCGTTCACCTTGGGATCGGCTGTTTCGGCATGGGCGGTGAAGGCTTTCTCGTAATCGGCAGCTGCGGCGGTGAGATCGTCAGAGGCTTGGTCGAGTGGGGAGAAGTTGAAGTATGGAGGCACCGCGTCAACTGGAGGCGGGACGCTCGTCTTCTTTGGATCGGCTGCTGCCTTGTAGACACCGTCGGCAAGGTCGGCGTTGCGTTCCTTGATCTGGGTGCGCATAGTATCTGCGAGTTTTTTGACTTCAGTTGTGTAGGTATGAATGGTGTCGGCTTGATCGGTGAACTGATAGGGCAGAACGTCAGCATCGGCCATGCGCATCACCATCGTGCCGGCGGTCTGGGAGAGGGCGCGGCTATAAAGGAAGCCGTTGTCTTCAAACTTCGTGTACCAGTAAAAATCGTCGTAGATGGAGTGATACTGGCCACCGTCTTCGTCCTCACCGCCGAATCCGAGGTTGATGCTGGGAACTCCGAGGTGGTCGATGAAGACGCTGAAATCGGAGCCGGAGCCTAGGGCCCCGATGCGGGTGTCGGGACGGTTGGTCAAATCGGCGCGAGATTCAGGTGTGGCGCTCAACCGGGCGGCGAGGCGTGCCCGTTTCCAGACTGATGTATTTGTTTCAGGATCTTCGATATCTTTGACGACGCTATTTACGAAGTGCTCGAGCGAGTGGGAACCTTCGGCACCGAAGAAACCGCGCGCGTTGCTGTCGGAGTTGAAATAGGCGACGGCGTGTTGTTTCAACTCGTCCGCGTGAAATTCTGCCCATTCCGTAGAGCCGAGGAGGGCTGGCTCTTCCCCATCCCAGAAGCAGTAGATGATTGTGCGGGCGGGCTTCCAGCCTTGCTTGAGGAGTTCGCCGAGCGCGCGCGCTTCTTCGAGTTGAGGGCTTGCCCCGCTGACGGGATCTCCGGCGCCATTGACCCAGGCGTCGTGGTGGTTGCCGCGAACGACCCACTGGTCAGGGAAGGTTGAACCGGGGATGGTGGCGACCACGTCGTAAAGGGGCTTGCGATCCCAGTTGAATGCGAGCGCGAGATGGGCCATGACTTTGCTGGGGCCGGTCTTGTAGGTGATGGGAAGACCACCACGCCAGTTTTCAGGGACGGTCTCACCCTGCAGCGATTTCAGAAACGGCTGCGCGTCCGCGTAGGAGATGGGGAGGACCGGAATCTTGGTGATGGTCTGAACCTGATCGAGCGGGATTAGCTTTGCGCCGGGCTTGGCTCCGATGCCGGGGGTCTGCGGATCGCCAGGGTAGACAGGCATGTCCATTACGCTTCCGCGCTGGGCGCCGTCGGCGGGACGCATGGGGCCGTCTGGGTAGGTATCGCCGGTCGCGTAGCCATCGTCTTTGGGATCGGAGTAGATGATGCAGCCTACGGCGCCATGTTCGGCGGCGACCTTGGGCTTGATCCCGCGCCAGGTTTCGCCGTAGCGGGCAATCACAATCGCGCCTTTGACGGAGACGCCCATAGCATCGAGTCGCTCGTAGTCGGCAGGTGCACCGTAATTCACGTACACGAGGGGCGCAGTAACATCGCCATCTTTGGAGTAGGCGTTGTAAGTGGGGAGTTGCTCATCTTTTTGGTTGGAAGTGGGATCGATGGAGAGTACGGGCTCGTCGAGCTTAGCCGTGAATTTGGTGGGGTCGAGCAACTCGAGTTTGCGGGATTTTGGCGTAGGGAAGAGGGCTTCGAACTGTTCGATCTTAGCGTCGAGTCCGTAGGACTTGAGCTGGGCGAGGAGCCATTCGGCATTGTCCTTGTCATAGGGCGAGCCGACGTGGTGGGGACGCGCGGAGAGACGACGCATGTTTTCGCGCAGGCGTGCGGGGTCCGGGATCGCGCGAAACTTCTGCTCCCATTGCACTTCGGCGGACGAGTGCGCTGCAGTGTAGCCGCGCAGGGAGTCCGAGTGTGTCGGCTCAACAGCGTAGGCATTCATGGTGAGAATCAAGAGACTGGCGAAGAGTCTACGCATGCGAAGGCGCCTCTTTCTGAAGATGCAGCAAAGTATTGCGTGCTTGCTTGGGGAATACAGCAGAGTAAAGCGAATCTAATACCCGTGCCGGGGAGAGGTCAAATCCGAGAGGAAGAGAGCCTTGTAAGTCCAAAGAGTTTAGTTGACAAAATCGATGGATCGAGCCTAGACTCCTAAAAATATAGGAGGTCGCGAGGATGAGCCTGAAGAAAGCAGGGCTGACGAGGCTGGAATTGAAGATCATGCAGGTGATCTGGAAGCGCGGCAACAGCACGGTGAGTGCGGTGCAAGCCGAGATGCGGCCTCCGCTTGCCTATACAACGGTGCAGACAGTTCTCAACATTCTGGAGAGGAAAGGTAAGTTGCAGCGCGAACTGGAGGGGCGTGCTTTCGTGTATTCGGCGAAGGTGAGCGAAGAGAAGGCGCTGGGGCAGAGCCTGGGTGATTTGATTGACCGCATGTTTGGAGGGTCAAGCGAAGAATTGGTGATGAGTTTGTTGAAGAGCCGGCAGATCGATGCGAAGCGGCTGGCGAAATTGACTGAGCAATTCAGCAAAGAGAAGGAGGGCGCGAAATGAGCGGGTTTGCATCCGTGCTAACTGATTACGTTTTGAATTCGCTATGGCAGGCGCCATTGCTGTTTGCAGCGGCTTGGGTCGCTGCCCGTTTGATGAGGGCGGCTGGATCGGCGGCGGAGCATCGCGTATGGGTGGGGGCGTTGCTGCTGGAGAGTGTGCTGCCGGCGGTATCGATTTTTCCGTGGCAGCGGATTCACATTGCATGGCGGTGGCATGCGCTGGTTGCTTCGCCTGTAGACGCACAGGTGGCGGTGCAAGTGGGGCCGGGCTCCGGTTTTGCCGCCTTACGGGTGCCGCCGCTGTTGATTACTGCGCTGTCTGTGGCGTATGTGCTGTTGACGGTCTTCTTCATGGCTCGGTTGATGTGGCAATGCGCGCGCCTATGGGTTTTGATGCGCGGGACTGAACCATTGGAACTCACCGGCGAGGATGCGCTGTTGCGCGCGCGGTGGTCAAGCCGATTCGGCATCAACAGGCCGATTTCGTTGGTCAGTTCTAGGGAGATATTTTCGCCGGTGACGTTAGGGGTTGCGCGGAAATACGTTGTGCTGCCAGCGGGAATGATGAATCGTATGCGGGACCGGGACCTTGAAACCGCCATCGCCCATGAATTTGCGCATATCCGGCGCAACGATTTTCTGAAGAACCTGACATATGAAGTTCTGGCATTGCCGGTGAGCTACCATCCGTGTCTCTGGCTCACGCGTCAACGAATTACGGAGACGCGCGAGATGGTCTGCGACGAAATGGCCGCAGGAATGTCTGGAAATCAGGAGTACGCGCAATCGCTTTTACGGCTGGCAACTTTGCTGTTGCAAGGCGGCCCTGTCAGGATTCCCCACGCCATCGGAGTTTTCGATGCCAACACACTCGAGAGGAGACTTATGAGACTTACTGAGAAGAAAAAGGAGATCGGACGACTGCGTCTGTTGGTTTCGCTCGGCGCATGCTTTGCGCTCGGAGTGGCGACGGCGACATCGGCGGTGGCGCTGGGGTTCGGAGCAGAGCAGGATTCTGCGTCGTCGAGCGATTTATCGAAAAGCATACCGACTTCGATTTCGCCGGAAAAGATGCAGGAGCGTGTGATGACTAAGGTCCCTCCGACCTATCCGCCGGAGGCAAAGTCGGCGCGCATCCAAGGGGCCGTGGTGCTGAAGGCGGTGATCGGGAAGGACGGACACGTGGAGAATCTGAAGGTCATCTCCGGTCCCAGTAAGCTTCAGCAATCGGCTCTGGACGCCGTGCGGCAATGGGTTTACAAGCCCTACCTTGTGAATGGCGCCCCGGTGGAAGTCGAAACGAAGATCAGCGTCATTTATTCACTCAAGAAGTAACGGCTGAGATCACACGCCCGGAGACTGGGTCGGTTTGCCAGTCTTCGGGCGAGAGGGTGACTGTGGCGCAGCCCATCGAGTAGTTGAACCATGCGTGATCGGTGTTGGCAGTGGCAAAGAAGCCCTCAAGGTTCAACGATTGCGCGGCGCGGGCAATAAAAGCGCGAGAGCCGTAGAAGAGAGTGAAGAAGCTGTCCCAGTCTACGGTGAAGAGAAAACTGGCATCGGGAGCGAGGAGTGTTCCGCTGGTTGGGAATGGGATGTTGCCGGTTTTGAGGTCGGCGATCGGCAGATTCACGATGGGATCGGCGTGCGGGAATTCGGGAACGAAAATTAGTTCGTCAACTTCAGCTTGAGAAAAGACCTGCAGTATGTCGGATTGCAGAAGTGGCTCGAAGCGTCCTTCGGTGGGCATCCATACTGGGTGATTTTCCAGGAACGACTGAAGAGTGTTGCTCGCGCTTGGGTCGGCGAGAGGATCTGCGAGAGAGCCGATTGAAGTGAGTAGAGCCTGATTGATGCGGGCGCAGGAGCCGAGGCCGGTTTTCGCTGATACTTGCGCCCAGGGAAATTTTGTTGCGTGCTCGAGGATTTGCACGTCGTTCGGATAATGGCTCGTGACGCTCCATGAGAGGGCCGCGGGGACGTGAATGAAGGGGTGAAGCAGGATGAAGGCGGATTCGAATCGTCCGTCGTAGGCCTCGACGAGCGGGACGCCGTAGTTGGGATAGGTGAAGTCTTCGTATTGCACGCGACAGGATAGCAAGGGGCTGCCGAACTGGAATGTGATGGACTGCAGGGTCGTGATCTGGGTAGACAGGGTCGTGTGGATTGTTGGGAACAAAGCAGGTCCTTCGCTACGCTTACCCCCTAAAACAATGAAATTGTTTTAGGGGCCCCAAGCCGCTTCGCTCAGGATGACAGCGTATAGAGCGGATTGATGCTAACTGACAACTCCGCTCAGGATGACGGGCTAGGGTTTTTGCTTTCCCACCCATGCCGCGATGAAACTGCGTCATGGATGGGGCACCCAAGATCGTGCGGATTGATGGCGAGTGAAAAGCGGATCCTTCGGCTTCGCTCGGGATGACGGGGGAGGGGCTGTGCTTTCCCACCCATGACACGATGAAACTGCGTCATGGATGGGGCACCCAAGATTGTGCGGATTGATGACGGAGGCTGTTGACCGTTGTTGGCTTAGATGCCGGCGTACCAGGCGTAGCCACCTTCTGGGGACGCGGAACCCAAGCCTTTTCCGAATTTCTTGAGTGAATCGGTTGCGGTGATGTGCGTGATGTATTTCACGCTCTTGTAGCCTAGCTGGCGGGGCACGCGCAGGCGGAGAGGGCCGCCGAACTGCACGGGGAGTTCGCCGTCGTTCATGCCCATGGTCAGGAAGGTTTGGGGATGCGTAGCATCAGCCATATCGACGCTTTCCCACCAGTCAGGCTGGATGGAGAAGTAGACAACGTATCGCGCCTGCGGCAACACACCGACTGCGTCTAGCACGTTGTGCAGCGGCGTTCCGATCCATTCGGCGACGTAGGACCAGCCTTCTTCGCAGGCCACTTCGGTGATCTGGTTGTGGACGGGGAGAGCCTTGAGATCGGACATCGAAAACGATGTCGGATGCGCGACCATGCCGTCGACGGACAGCTTCCAATCAGAAAAACCGGTGGCCTGGTGACGCTTGAAGTCATCGCTGGGAGGAGCGACTTCGTTGCCGAAAGGTTTCTCGGAGATCATGCTGCGCGGGAATTCGCGGGCCAGGGAATGACGGGTCAGGACGCGCTGGGCGGCATAGGTGAGGGTTTCTCCGGGACCGTAGATGCCACCGCCGTCTGGCGGAATGAGGCCATAGCGTCGAGCTATGTGGGAGGCGGCAGCTAGGCCGGCGATGCCTGCGGTTGCGGCAACGCCGGTGGTGATGAGTTTGCGGCGAGAGATGTTGCTCATGGGCGCTCCGATGGGGCGTCGGCGCGACCAGTAATCATCGCGCGCATGCGACTCCGAAATCCGGCGAGAATGATCATCGCAACATGGACGATGAGGAAGAGAACTAGAAGATCAGTAACGAAGAAGTGAAGAGTGCGCGCGGATTGGCGGCCTCCGAGAAGGTTGACGGTGGCCGGGACGGCAGAGTCGAAGGCGGGCGACAAGGCGAGACCGGTCCAGATGACGAGTGGGAAAAGAATGAAGATGACGACCAGATAGGAGATGCGCTGGACGACGTTGTACGCGCGGCTCTCTGCCGGATCGGGTGGCGCCCGACGGAAAGTTTTTGCGAAGACTTTTGTGAAGGCGCTCCAACTTCGGTCGGCAGGCGCGGGGAAGAGGTTTTTGCGGAAGTGTCGGGTGAGGAGACCGGCGATCACATAGATGACTCCGGTGATCACCAGGAGCCATGCGGCTTGGAAGTGGAGATATCGGCTCCAGCCATTCTGGTCGGGCATCACGTAGTTGTAGCCAGAGGGAACGGTGTCGCGCGAGGACGGAATGGGAATCTTGAAGAGCGGAGTGGTGCCGGAGTTGCCGGTTTCACCCCAGTAAAAGCGCGGGTGCGAGATTACGATCTCACCGCCGGTGATGAGCAGAGCCAGGAACGATATGACGGTGATCCAGTGGGTGATGCGAACAAGCGCAGTATGCCGCTGTGTCGCTTGCAATTGGGGTGAGGAAGTGACTGACACGCGGGGAGAATAGCACAATGCAGGCGCGGATGACTCCGGAATTTTCGTGTACTTAGACTCTTGGCCAGAACAACCACCCTGTTGCGGATTGATGCGTGGGAAAAGCAGATCCTTCACTCCGCTAACCCCATGAACCGTGCCCATAGGGCCCCAAGACGCTTCGTTCAGGATGACAAGCAAGGAAGGCGAGACTTGGATGATGAACGCGAGTACAGGCGCAAGCGTTTGCTCTAATTGAGGAACATGGTGCGGTAGAGGGTGTCGCGCTGGACGGGTTTGAAGCCGGCGTCGCGGATGATGCGGCGGAGTTCTTCTTCCGTGGTGCAGTTGCTGGTGCCTGCGGCCTTGACCACGTTCTCTTCGAGCATGACGGAGCCTACGTCGTTGCCGCCGAAGTGGAGGCCTAACTCGAGGACCTTGAGGCCTTGCGTGACCCAGCTTGCTTGTACGTTCTCGATGTTGTCGAGGTAGAGGCGCGCGATGGCGAGGACCTTGAGGTATTCGACAGAGGTGGCTTCTTCCCAGCCGCGGCCGCCGAGGGCGGTGTTGTTGGGCTGGAAGCTCCAGGGGATGAATGCCGTGAATCCGCCGGTCTCTTCCTGAAGCTGACGGACGACTTCAAAGTGGTTGATGCGCTGGTCGAAGGTTTCGCCGACGCCGAACATCATGGTGGCGGTGGTACGCATGCCGAGCTGATGGGCCGTGCGATGGACGGCTACCCAGTCGGCGGTGCGGCATTTGAGGCGGGCGATGCGCTTGCGGACGTCGTCGTCGAGGATTTCGGCGCCTCCGCCGGGGATGGAGTCGAGGCCGGCATCGCGGAGACGGGAGATCGTGGTGCGCAGATCGAGTTCGCTGTATTCGGCGATCGCCAGGATTTCAGAGGCGCTGAGGCAGTGAAGCCAGATTTTTGGGAAGCGCTGCTTGATGCCGGTGAAGAGGCGTTCGAACCAGTCGATTTTTAAATCGGGGTGAAGGCCACCCTGCATTAGGACGCCGGTGCCGCCCATTTCTTCAGTCTCGGCGATCTTCTCGTAGATTTTCTCGAAGTCGAGGATGTAGCCCTCGTCGGCGCGAGGGATATTTTTGCCTTCTTTGGGGAGGGGACGGTAGAACGCGCAGAACGTGCAGTACTCGGTACAAAAGTTGGTGTAGTTGATGTTGCGATCGATGATGTAGGTGACTACGCCTTCGGGGTGAAGGCGGCGACGGACGGCGTCGGCCTCGAAGCCCAGCCCGATGAGGTCAGGGGAGTTGAAGTAATCGAGGGCTTGTGGGCGGGTCAGCGACATATAGACAGTTTACAGTGGTCAGTGGTCAGTGGTAAGTGGTAAGTGGTCAGTGGTCAGTGGTCAGTGGTCAGTGGTCAGTGGTCAGTGTGAAGACGTTCATCCATGGGAAAAGAAAGCCAGATAGAGAGGGAGCATTAGCTTCGTTTTGATTTGCGGAAAAGGAAGAAGCCTCGTTTCTGAATGGGGTCGCGGCGGGTACGGGAGAGGTTCGATGCGGTGGAGATTCCGCTGAAGAGGACGAACCAGTCCCAGAAAGCTCGGAGGGTTCCTTTTTTCGATTCGTTGCTCATGTTGGATTGAGTTCCAGTTTGGTGCCCCAGTTTATTGGAGTTGCGAGATGCGCTGACGGACGCGGAAATCTTGCGGCTATCGGCTGGAATTTGGCTTCTGGGCAGGCTTCTGGGCAGGTTTTTTATTGGGGCTGGAAATGCCAAAGCTCATGAGAAAGAAACGAAAGCCTTTACGGAGCGAATCTGACAGACTCATTAAAATGCCTTTCCGGGACGTCTTAAGGATATCTCGCTCCGTGCTTTCAGGTGCGTGATGATCTGCTTGACGCGGAGGTAAGAGCAGGTCCTTCGGCTCCTCTTAACCCATGAACGACCGAGTCCTTCACGGTGGCCCAGGCCGCTCCGCTCAGGATGACAGAGGGATGAGTGGATTGAGGCCGTGGAAATGCAGATCCTTAGGGCCGACTCTCCCTCCATTCTCGATCAGCCATCGGAGCTTTATTGCGGGGCCGGGGTTTCTGGAGTGGGGACGTGGGGGCGGGCTTCGGCTGGCGGAGCGGGGGCGCGGTTGAGGATATCGAGGACGGCGGGGGGCATGGGTTTGTTGGCGTTGGCCAGGAAGATGCTTACCTGCCACATCTCGTCGTCGCTGAGCTGCGTTTTGAAGGAGGGCATGCCGGTGAGGCGAATACCGTTGAGGACCTTCCAGTAGGTTTCGCTGGGCGGATCGTCGCTGACGCCGACTACATCAGGATTGTTGTGGTGGGGTTCAAGCAAAGACGGCGCGTCGGGATACATGTGGGCGCCGATGGCGGCAGGCTTGTTGTGTTGACCATGGCAGAAGGCGCAGCGGTCGACGTAGATATGGGCTCCGGCGGTGAGGTTGGTCTGGTCGGGCTGCATGTGAGTGCCAACCTGTTCCTTTTGAATGCGCGCGTTGAGCGGCATGTGAACGATTTGAGCTTCATGCGGGAATGGGGGATCGGAGACGGCGACGGGTACATTGCCATACATAAGGTAAGCAAGTCCGACGAGCGGGACCAGGACAATGCCGATGATGAATCCGAGCAGGAATCGCATAAGTGGGTGCAGCCTCCGTCGTTTTCATCGTATTGCATGGGCCCTGGGGCGAGGCAAAAAGAGTTGGCCTGCGTCCAATGGATGACAGCACCGCGCAACAGATATTCGGCGTTTCACGAGGCAGCGAGTGAATAAGCGCGTCGCCTAGGGTGGTTGTGTTTGATTCTGAGCGATTCTGGCACCTTCTCAGGAACGCTTAGGACCGGGCGTCTTTGGTTTGCGATAATTGACGGTAGGGGTGTGCTCGGCTCCGGAATGTGTTTAACCCATGGATGAAGGTGTGTCCGCGGGGACCCCGCAGTTGGAGGTAAGTCAAGAACGATGTTTTCTTTTCGCCGTTTTTTGGTAGTTATGGCGGTTATTTCGCTTGTTTCTTTCGGTGCTTTGGCGCAGAGCCCGGATTCCAGCAGCAGTACTCCTACGCAAGATCAGACGCCGCCTCAGGCACCCGCTGCTGTTCCTAACCAGCAAGGTCCGGTTACGGTACAAGCGCGGATCAAGGCGCGCCGTGAAGCGCGTCGCGCGCAGGCCATTCACGATACATACGCGCATTTGTATGAGGTATTTGTAGGGGCCGGATATCAGCGGTTTACGCCAGGACCGACATTGCAGCGGACGACGATGTACTCGTGGGATGTGGCGGTGACACGGTACTGGAGCGAGAAGCTGGGGCTGACCTTTGAGGGCCGCGGCAATTATGGGACGGCGTTTGTTGGTTTGAATTCAACGTCGCTGACGCGTCCGGCGATTAGCCACTATGACGTGCTGGTAGGGCCGACTTATCGATTCAAGATGCGACCACGGTATTCGATCGCGGGAAGCGTCAAGGGCGGCGTTGCGATGAGTAATTTTGCCGCCGACACGAATGGATTCGGGACGGCAGTGCTGGGCCTCTATCCGGACGGAACGACGTATGCGTTGAATGCCAGCGTGATTGGTGAAGTGAATATTACGCCGAGTTTCTCGCTACGGCTGGCGCCTGAATATATGGCGACGGGGTTTGGATCGACGCTGCAGAATGATTTCGGGGCAACGTATGGATTTGTTTACCGGTTTGGAAGGCAGTAGAAGCAGGAGCCAAGGAATAGGGTCCAGGGAATAGGGAGTAACGAGCAACGGCTCACCTTAATGGTGAGCCGTTTTGATTTTGCTGCTCACTGTTCACTCGTCACTGCAATATCGGGATGTTGGCGATGCGTTGTTGCCACTCTGCTGGGCCGGTGTTGTGGACGCTAGTGCCTTTGGAGTCGACGGCGACGGTTACGGGCATGTCTTTGACTTCGAATTCATAGATGCCTTCCATGCCGAGGTCTTCGAAGGCCAACTGGCGCGCGCTGATGATGGCTTTCGAGACGAGGTAGGCGGCTCCGCCGACGGCCATTAAATAGACTGCTCCGAACTCTTTGATGGCATCGATGGCGGTGGGACCGCGCTCGGCTTTGCCGACCATACCAAGCAGACCGGTTTCGGCGAGCATCTGGCGAGTGAACTTGTCCATGCGGGTGGCGGTGGTGGGGCCGGCAGGGCCGATGACTTCTTCGCGGACCGGATCGACGGGGCCGACGTAGTAGATGAAGCGATCTTTGAAATCGACGGGGAGTTTTTCGCCGCGGCTGAGCATGTCGGTCATCCGCTTGTGAGCGGCATCGCGGCCGGTGAGGAGTTTGCCGTTGAGCAGCAGAACTTCACCGGGCTTCCATGTGTCGGCTTCGGCGCGGGTGATGCCGTCGAGATTCACTCGCTTTGCCCGGGAGACGTCATAGGTGAGTTTGGGCCAGAGGTCGAGCGATGGCGGATCGAGGTAGGCGGGGCCTGAGCCGTCGAGGACAACGTGCGCGTGGCGGGTGGCGGCGCAGTTGGGAATCATGGCGACGGGCAGGTTGGCGGCGTGTGTCGGGGTGTCGAGGATTTTGACGTCGAGGACCGTGGTGAGGCCGCCGAGGCCCTGCGCGCCGATGCCGAGGCGGTTCACCTTGTCATATAGTTCGACGCGAAGTTTTTCTGCTGTCGTTTTAGGGCCGCGGTCAATGAGGTCCTGAATGTCGATGTCGTCCATGAGGGCTTGCTTGGCGAGGAGCATGGCTTTTTCTGCGGTGCCGCCGATGCCGATGCCGAGCATGCCGGGAGGACACCATCCGGCGCCCATGGTAGGGATCGTTTTGAGTACCCACTCGACAACGGAATCAGAGGGGTTGAGCATGACGAATTTGCTTTTGGCCTCGGAGCCTCCGCCCTTGGCGGCTACGGTGATGTCGACCTTGTTGCCTTTGACGAGCTCGACGTTGACGGTGGCGGGTGTGTTGTCTTTGGTGTTCTTGCGGGATCCGGCGGGGTCGGCGAGTAGTGAGGCGCGAAGCTTGTTGTCAGGGTCGAGATAGGCGCGGCGGACGCCTTCGTCGGACATGCCCTGCAAGTCGAGGGTGGGCGGTCCGCCGTCGGGACCTTCGAAGCGGACCTCCATGCCGACCTTGACGAAGACGTTGACGATGCCTGTGTCCTGGCAGATGGGGCGGTGGCCCTCGGCGCACATGCGGCTGTTGATAAGGATCTGCGCCATGGCGTCCTTGGCCGCGTGGGATTGCTCGCGCTCGTAGGCCTTCGTCAGGCTGGTGATGTAGTCGGTGGGGTGATAGTAGCTGATGTATTGGAGGGCGCCGGCGACGGTGCGGATGAAATCTTCCTGGCGGATGACGGTCATGGGTGAAGCTCCTCGAACCTTCTAGGGTAAAGGACGGGGTTTCCATGTGTCGCCCTGCGGCGCACAAGGGGGTTCCACGGCATCCATATCGCAAAACGATCCGTCGAGTACCGAGATCCGATTAGTGGTGAGGAGAAGTAGCCATGCCTGGTCTGGAACGGTAGGATATCGAAGTTTGGCAAATGCGAGCCATGCGTTTCGATACTTCAGCCATGCGCGTTCAGCATTGCGAATTCCGTCGGGTTGGACCGCGCCGTATTCGGACTTGTGCTGCTCGGCATCGGTCAGAGCTTTGCGATACTCGGAGTTGAGCCGAGCGTCGGCATATTGAAAATCCTGAGCAGATATCTTCGGGTACTTGCCGGATTCGAATGTCCGCAATGCTTCGATGAAGTCATCTCGTAGAGTGTCTTCCGCATCGATCTGAAACATGGCTCGCGCGGTGCCGCTCAAGTCGATCTCGCCTCTCGCGTGAGCTTCCGCATACGCTGCCTCCGCTTTTCGAAGTGTTTCGAAAAGCTCCTTTTGTTCCAGAGTGAATGGAGCGGCGATCTCTTTCAGAATGGTTGATCGTTTCTGGTCCTGAAACTCACTGCCGCGCGCGGCGCAAAAACCTCCCATGAATCCGCTAGTTATGTCATCGCAAAAATCAAACTTCGCCTTGGCAGAAGCATTCTTTTTGAGCGAGGCGACGTGATCTAGTCGATATTTGATCTCGGCAGGAGCTCCGCCAGCTTCACAGACGAATTTCTGCGCCAGCGTGAGGTTTTGCGAAACGCCTTCGCTGTTAGCGTATAGAACTGAGAGCATCGCGGAGCCGCCAAATACACTCGCGATCGTATATCTCGGCTCCAGATTGGCTTGTTGAGCCAGGCGCTCGGACCATGCGCACTGACGAGCGGCGGCGTAGTCGATTTTGGTACCGACGCCAGAGTAGAGCTTGTAAGAGTTGCAGTCGGGCCATTTCGCAGGCGCTGTGACAGTAGTGGCTTCAACTGGTAGCGGAGTCTGGAGGTATTGCCTGCACTTGGCTTGCGTCGAGTCATCGGCATTTTCCGGTTGAGCAATAGCGACGGGCATTGAGCAGGCTAACAGCAGTGCAAACCAAATTGGCCGGGGTTTCATGTGGAAAGGATAGCGGAGAGGATTGTGCCTAGTCAGTGGTTCGCAGGGTGCGGAAGAAAGGGTAACCGCAGATCTTTCGCATTCGGTCGAAGTGACTTTCGCTCAAGTTGACAGGCTGTTATTGAAATCCTCTTTTGGGGCTAATCGAACAGCGCGCCGGATTCGTCTGGATTGGGGTAGGTGGGTTGTCCTTTGATGACTTTGAGGAAGGGCGTAAGCTTATGCTCTTTGGCGGGGGCGGCGGTGAGGATGTCGCGAACCTGCCAGCCGTTAAGCATCATGGCGTCTGCGATTAGGGAGCGGTGGCAGCGCCAGGGGACGGCTTCGGCGCACATGATGGCGGTGGGAGAGGTGCTTGCGATTTCGGTGAGGGCGGCGAGGCCTTCGGCGAATTGCGGAGTCGCCATATAGTCGGCGTAACCGCGGAAGGATGCGTTGCGCCAGCCGGTGTTGATGGAGTTCTTGCGGGTGGAGCGGCGGCCTCCGAGGGACTTGAGATGCGTGTAGTCGATGTTGGCGGCGTGAAGCGAGGACGCGAGTTCGTCGGTGTTGAATTGCGGAACGTGGCGGGATTTGGGGATGGAGCGGACATCGACGAGATGCTGTACGTTGTGCGAGTTCAGCAATGCGATGAACTCTTCGATGGAGTGGGTGGAGTGGCCGATGGTGAAGAGGACGTTGAGCGCCACAGCCTTATCGTACTGCGAGTTGTTGAGCAGGTCCGTCGACTGCGCTCAGGATTACGGGTGCTTTGTCTCGCTTTTGTGCTTTCCCACTCATGACGCGACGAAACCGCGTCATGAATGGGGTACCCAGGCACCCAGGATCTTGCGGATTGATGCCAAGGGGAAAAGTTACTCCTGCGGCTTGGCTCAAGATGACGGGCTTGGGGTCGGCTAGAATGCAACAAGCCGAATGAGCTCTTCCCCCGTACAGAAAAAGCGCATCAATACGCCG
Organism: Telmatobacter sp. DSM 110680; assembly: GCF_039994875.1. GTDB lineage: Bacteria > Acidobacteriota > Terriglobia > Terriglobales > Acidobacteriaceae > Telmatobacter. The sequence continues at coordinate 2,284,403 of NZ_CP121196.1, forward strand.
CGACAGGTTTTGTTTGCGAGCCTGGTGGGGACTGCTGTCGAGTTTTTTGATTTCTACATCTATGCAACGGCGGCGGTGCTGGTATTTCCGCGGCTGTTCTTTCCTGCGACGGATCCGGCGTCGTCGGTGCTGGCATCGCTGGCTACATTTGCGATTGCGTTTGTGGCGCGGCCGATCGGGTCCGCGCTTTTTGGACACTTCGGAGATCGCATCGGGCGTAAGCGAACGCTGGTGCTGGCGTTGTTGACGATGGGTATTTCAACGTTCGTGATTGGGATGTTGCCGTCGTATAAGTCAATTGGATTGGTGGCACCGTTATTGTTGGCGCTATGCCGGTTCGGGCAGGGAATCGGGCTTGGCGGGGAGTGGGGTGGAGCGATTTTGCTGGCGGTGGAGAATGCTCCAGCGAACAAGCGCGCACTCTATGGGATGTTTCCGCAACTCGGGGCTCCTCTGGGTTTTCTGCTTTCGGGCGGGATTTTCCTTGTGCTTTCGCGATGGCTGACGGACACACAGTTTTTCGCATTTGGATGGAGGCTGCCGTTTCTGGCCAGCGCTGTGCTGGTGTTGCTGGGTCTTTACGTGCGGCTGTCGATCACGGAGACGCCAGTGTTTGCTGCTGCATTGAAGCGGGCAAAGCCGGTGGAGGTTCCCATTGCGACGGTGTTTCGGCTGCACACGAAGCAAGTGATTGCAGGAATTATGGTGTGCATGGCGACGTTTGTTTTGTTTTACCTGATGACAGTGTTTGCGCTGTCGTGGGGGACGACGGCGCTGCATTACAACCGGGCAAATTTTCTGGTCTTGCAACTGATTGGAGTGGTGTTTTTCGGGCTGACGATTCCACTGTCAGCGTGGTTGGCGGAACGGGGGCGAAGGCCGGTGATGTTTGTGGTGTCGGCGTTGATCGCGGTGTTTGGCTTATTTATGGCGCGACTATTTTCTGCAGGACCTCACGGTGCGCTGACGATGATGGTGCTGGGACTGGCGCTGATGGGAGTTACGTATGGGCCTTTGGGAACGGTGGTGTCAGAGTTGTTTCCCACCTCGGTGCGATATACGGGATCGTCCCTGGCATTCAGTATGGCGGGGATTCTAGGTGCATCGCTGGCGCCATACATCGCGACGTGGCTGGCAAATAAATACGGGCTTCCGTTTGTGGGGTACTACCTGACAGCATCGGCTGTTGTGTCGTTTGTGGGGTTGCTGATGATTCGCGAGACGAGCGGGGATGACCTTGGGGTGACGGTGGAATAAGTGGGGGTGAGTGCTTCGCGCCTGCAATGATCTTTGGCTACATGTCCTAAGCTAAAGGTATGGTGGATTATCCTGCGGATTCTGTTCCGGATGCAAAACCCTCTTCGATGCTGGTGCGCGATGCGGCCAAAGCAGCGGACACGTTTTTTGATGTTCTGGTGATCGGCGCTGGGCCGACGGGGCTGGCGTGCGCCATCGAAGTACAGAAGGCCGGCTTCACGGTAGCGTTGGTGGACAAGGGATGCATCTGCAATTCTCTGTTTCACTATCCATCGCACATGACGTTCTTCACTACGCCTGAATTGCTGGAGATTGGCGGGATTCCGTTTCCCAGTCCGAATCCGAAGCCGACTCGCAATGAGGCGCTGCAGTATTACCGTCTGGTGGCCGCTCATTACAAGCTGGACGTGCGGCAATATGAACGCGTGGAGCGTGTGATGGGCGAGGACGGTGAATTCACGGTGCGGACGGAGGATCGCTTTGGGCGGACTGGCGCGTTGCGGGCGCGGAAGTTGATCGTCTCAACGGGGTACTACGACCTGCCGAATCTGATGTGCATTCCGGGTGAGTCTCTGAGCAAGGTTTTTCATTATTACAACGATCCGCATCCGTATTTCGATATGGATGTGGTGGTGATTGGCGGAAAGAATTCCTCCGCGATTGCGGCGCTGGAATTGTGGCGTAGCGGAGCTCGGGTAACGCTGGTGCATCGGCATGAAGGGATGCATCGGCATGTGAAGTACTGGATCAAGCCCGACATTGAGAATCGCATCAAGAACGGCGAGATTGAAGCGTACTTCAATACCGACGTAGTTGAGATCACGCAGGACGCGGTGGTGCTGAAGACCCGCGAGGGACTCAAGAGTATCAAGAATGATTTTGTCTTTGCCATGACGGGGTATCATCCCGACTTCAATTTTCTTGAGAGCATGGGGGTCCGTTTTGTGGGTCCGGACAGATTGCCGGTTTGCAATGCGGAGACGCTGGAGAGCAATGTGCCGGGGATATTTCTGGCAGGTGTGATCGTGGCAGGATCACGGACGAATGAGATCTTTATTGAAAACGGGAGGTTCCACGGCGGCCAGATTGCTCAAGCTTTATTGGGTAAATAGGTTGCTGCGGTTGAGGAACTAATGTACCCGCGGGCGTAACCACAATCCGGGTGACTTCCGTTAAACTTGGTAACAACAGTTTTCCCCAAGTTTGAGGTCTATCTGATGCGCTGGTGGCCACGGACCGTCCGATGGCAGCTGATTCTATGGCTGATGCTGCTCGAGGTCTTATCTGTCGCTCTGTTTGCAATTGTCCTCGTGAAGATCGAGGGACAAGAGATACGCAAGCGCGCGCTGGAGCGGCTGACGCACCAGGCAACGTCGGTGGCTCTGCAGGCGGAAGAGGCCTATCGGCAACAGCACCCTGAACTTGTGCTTGCTTCCTTGCGCATGATGGGCGAAGCGCCCAGCGTGGCGGGTGCCAAGATTACGGATGCGGCCGGCAACATTCTTTTCGTCAGCGGAATAGAGCGGCCCGAATCTGCACTGGAGCCTGCAGAGAAGGCGCAGATAGCCCAGGTAATCAAGCACGAGCCTCTGGTTTTCTCGTTCGGCAAGAATCGCTTTGAAGGTGTGAAAGCGATTTACGTGGGTGACGCTCTTCGCGGCTACGCGTGGGTTGAGACGGATCGATCCTGGGACAACGAAATACTCGACACGGTCTTGCGCAGTTCGTTTTCGTTCGGTCTTATCTGGATCGGCGCTTCGGCGCTGCTGGTGCTGCTATTGTCGCGTTCCATTTCCAGGCCATTGGGAGTATTGCAGGGGGGAACCCGGGCGCTGATGGAGGGACCTGCGACAAGGGCGCAGTTTCCGCTGCCTGTGAAGGTGGATAACGAGTTTGGAGATTTAATCCAGGCCTTCAACCGGATGGTAGCTTCGCTCGAGGAACAACGTTCTGGCTTGAACGATACGCTTTCGCTTCTGGATTCGATGCTGGCCAACGCGCCGATCGGACTGGTGTTCTTTGATCGGCAATCGCGGATTGTGCGGGTGAACGAAGTTTTCGCGAAGATGACAGGGGTGGCGCTGAGCCGGCATCTGGGGCGCATGTTGCCGGAACTGTTGCCGGAGCCGACTGCCAAGCGGCTGGAGGATGCTGTACGCCACGTGCTTGAGACGGAAGCGACAGTGCATGATCTCGAGGTTACAGGACAACGCAACGATGGAGGCGGAACCTGGACGTGGCTGATGACCGCCTACCCGGTTCGACCGAGCGCCGAAAAGGTTCGCTGGGTAGGCGCGATTGTGACGGATGTGAGCGAAAGAAAGCGAAGCGAAGATGCGTTGCGCCGCACTGAGAAGCTGGCCGCGACGGGACGCCTTGCCGCTTCGATCGCGCATGAGATCAACAATCCCCTGGAAGCGATTACGAACTTGTTGTACCTGCTGCGCAGATTCTGCAAGCTGGATGAAAGCGCATTGAATTACGTCACGATTGCGGAGCGGGAAGTGCATCGCATGTCGGAGATCACGCAACAGACGCTGCGTTTTTACCGGCAATCGACGCTTCCGGCACGCGCGAGCATGGAGGAGTTGCTGGACTCGGTTCTGGATATGTACATCGCGAGGCTGGCTACGCTGGGCGTGAGTCTGGATCGGCGCTATGATCCGAACCTCGATCTCTTTTGTTTTGCGGGCGAGCTCCGCCAGGTGTTTTCAAACTTTGTGAGCAACGCGATGGATGCAATGGCAGGCGGCGGCAGGCTAATTGTGAGCGCCCGACGTTCGCGGGACTGGGTGCATCCTGAGCGCGAAGGAGTGCGCTTCACGATTGCCGACACCGGTAGCGGCATGGCGCCGGAAGTGCGCGCGCACCTTTTTGAGGCATTCTTTACGACCAAGGGGGCGACAGGGACGGGCCTTGGACTATGGGTGAGTCACGAGATCATCCTGAAGCATCATGGAATCATTGCGGTGCGCAGTAGAGCTGGCAACTCCTCGGGGACGGTATTCCACATCTTCTTTCCCGACAACGAGGTGCTGACGAGCGGGGCGCAACTGGTTGAAGGGGCTACTTCCGAAGCTTAAAATGCCGGGAATCAGCCACTCCCGGCAGGGGATTTCGATGAGTTCCGTTACCATCGAGCGGAACTTTTGCCTTGGGCTGGGGTTAGTAACGATGACGGGAGTGTCTAAAAACCGTCAAACTTAGCAACGGCATCAAAACGTCGCAGGCACGCATGCGGGAGATTAAAACCATGAACAAGCCTTTGATATTAAGGATATTTTCCTCGGTTGGAGTGATTGCTTTGGCGGGCGCGATGGCGCTGGCCCAGGACGCCGCACCGTCCAGCGCGCCGCGCAGCGATGGACAGATCGAGATGGACGTAGTGCACGCACTGGATGGATCGCAGGCACTGAAGAACGATCTGATCACGGCGGCTACGATTCAAAGCGAGGTGACTCTCTCGGGGACGGTGTCGAGTGACTCCTCGAAACAACTGGCCGAGTCGATCGCGAAGACAGTTCCTGGCGTGAGCAAGGTCCACAATAATCTGAAGGTCGGAAATCCCGCGGATGACGCCAACGCACAGGGTGCTCCAGCGAACGACCCGAGCAACGGCATGGCGGACGCCCAGGCGGCACCTCCGCAGGACAACGGGCAGAATCCCAATTACAACCAGAATCCGGGCCCTGATCAGGGTGCGCCGAGCATCAATCAGGCTCCGCCGCCGAACTGGGGCGATCAGAATCAGCAACAGCAGCCCGCTTACGGGCAACAGCAGCCTCCGGCTTACGGACAGAATCAGCCGGGATATGGGCAGCAGGCGCCGCCTCCTCCAGGGTACGGACAGGCTGGGCCGCCTCCGGGATATGGGCAGCAGGCACCCCCTCCGGGATATGGACAGCGTCCTGACTATGCGCAGGCTCCGCCTCCGCCGCGTTATTCATTGCCGCGGGGACCGGTCACCATTCCGCAGGGAACTTTGATCCAGGTGCGGACGAATGAACCGGTGAACAGCAAGCGCGCCAAGGATGGCGAGCCGATCCAGTTCACGGTGATTCAGGATGTAACGTTCGGTGGGGTGCTGGCGATTCCGCGTGGTGCGACGGTGCACGGCGTTATTGCTGAAGTCAAGCGCTCTGAAAAAGGTTCGCTGACCGGCAGCAACGAACTGGCGCTGGAACTGACGTCGCTGGATCTGATGGGGCAGAGCTATCCGCTGCAGTCCGACATGTTCAAGGTCAAGGGACCGGGCAAGGGCGGTCGCTCTGCTGGCAACGTTGTGGGTGGAGCGCTGATCGGCGCGATTATTGGCGGCGCGATTGGCGGAGGAGAGGGAGCAGCGGTGGGCGCAGTGGCCGGTGGTGGCACAGGGGCAGCGGCATCGGCAGCTTCTTCGGGTCCAGGAGTATGGATTCCGGCAGAGGCGCTGGTGAGCTTCCATCTGGCGACTCCGATTACGGTCGAGCCAGTGTCGCAGCAGGAGGCGATGCGGTTGGCGCAGGGTTTGAATCCCGGCGGACCGAACCTCTATCGTCGCGGGCCGTACGCATATCCTTACCGGCCTTACCCATATGCTCCGGTGTATTACAGGCCGTATTACTTCACGGGCGGGTACTACTACTGGCGGTAAGGCTTTGCATGACGCCCGTGAGACGGACGGGATTTTGTAAGACACTGGGCGAAGTTTGTAAGACAAGAGCTGAAAATGTAAGACGACGGGCACCCTTGGTTTGGGGTGCCCGTTTTGCGTTGTGAGGGAAGATGCCGACTTTCGTGAAATTGTTAGACGTCATGGCTTTTAGAGAAGCGTTGGCATTCCCGCTGTGAGATAGAACGCTACAGAGGGCAGCTTCGCCAAATCAGTTGTAGATTTCCCGGGCATTTGCGCCGACTGAGTAACTATTCTTTACGCTTCTCTGGCTTGGGCACGAAGTATCCGCGTCGCGCCTGAACTTTCATCCCTTTTCGATCGAGCTTCACTTCCAGGCGATGGTACCGGCCGTTTGCCCTCACGCTGTTTAGAGGAAGCTCGAGCATATAGACGACTTCTGGCGCTTTAGTGATTGCCTTGAATCCTGCATTCAGGTCGTTGTTGCTGTTAAAGAAAGTGCCGCCGGTTCCATCGGTGAGTTCTCCCATAGAATCTTCGGCCAGCTTCATCGAGGCGCGACGATAATCAGAAATTTGCGTCGGATTTCTTTGCCGCGTGTCGTCGCCGGCCGTCATCGAGGCAGTGTATAGTCCGCGCGCATCAATCGCGTTGACGATCACGTTCGACTGCTCAGCGAAATCGATCACTTGAGATTCTGCGAACCGCGCCTCTTGCTCAACGGGAAGAAGGCCATCGGAAACCAGCACCAGGGTGCGCTGTCCCGGCAGCGTTGCCATTCTGCGCACGATCTCTCTAATGGTTGCGTAGGTAGACAGAATATCTTGCTTGCCGAGGTTCAATGTACGCATAGCAGCCGAATCAGCGAGTCTCTCTGCGAGGCCTTCAGGAGTTTTGGGGTTGCAAACAATCATGATCTGGTCGATGACGTCTTTGAGCGCCGCAGGGTCGCGCTTGTTTTCGATGAGATCCGCCTGGTAGTAATCGATTTTTGGACAGTCGCCTTTGTCGGTTCGGTAGATGCCCTGTGGCCTCAAACTCATAATTGCATCCTGAAGCTTCACGCGATCACGCGTCAGGCCGCTATTGATCTTCCCAGAGATGGAGACTACGGCAGCGATGTCCGAGCCCTGAATCGTCCCATCCAAGGCATTCGAAGCGGCCTTCTGCACGTAGTTCATGTCATCGTAGGTCAGGTGCATATCGTCGAAGAGAAACACGGTGACACGCTCTGGCAAGACGGACGATTGGGACGCCGCATTACCCTGTGTCGGCGCTTGCTGATTGGGCTCGGCGATCCTGCTCTCGCTTTTCGCAGGAGCACGCTCCTCCACGGTGAATGCAGAGATTGATCGCGGCTTGCCTTCATCGAATACCTGGAAGTCCTCTTCCTTCAGGTCTGAGACGGTGCGGCCCTCTTTGTCGCGCACAACGACGGGCACCAGGATCCGGTTGACGTTTATTTCGATCGAAGGCGCGCTATATTGTGTTTCGACTTTCGAAGGCGGTGACACGAGTGTCGTCGAAGAAGGCTGAGGTTGACTGGTTGTGCTCGTCGCTGTAGAGAGCGCGGCAGCTGCTGGTACCGCGGTGGGCCGCTGATCGGACAGTGAGTCGCTCGCTTTACCTGACGCGTTGGCTGCAGGCCTCTCCGCTTTTCCCGCCGGCGTGGTCGCAGGAGCATTTGACGGCAGATTCGTGGATGGGGCTGCAGCGTGCTCCGGAACTGGGGTAAAACCCGACGTTTCTGAATTCGATGCCTGTCCGGCGACAGGCCAAGTCTGGTCATTGAGCTCGCTCGCCGGAGACGGTGTCAGCGGCAATGTCGATGCAGTGGACTGCTCATCAAGGATCCGCGAAGTAGAAGCAAACATGTGATAGTCGGAAAACAGATTTTCGTTCAACCACTCAGTCGCGGTACCCTTCAAAGTTGCGTTGACCGTGGCCGGGGCAGAGGAGAGCGCCAGACTTCGCATCGGGCAAATCACCGTTCTGTCTGCAATGGGAACCGGGCCGTAGTCCACGAGAATCGCGCCACGTTCAATGGTCGAATTTCCCTTCAGATCAGCGACCAGCGTCACGCGAAGAATTGTCCCCGAAGCTGGATCGATCCATAGAGATCCTTGATAGGCTGGTTTGCTGCGAACCATAGCGGTCCGGACCATTGCCGTCGTACCCCCAGCTCGAGCCCACCGATTTGAACCAGCGTTGGGTTCAATCTCTTCAACGGGAGTATCGATCTCGTAGTGCGACGCTGCCTTGGGAACCTGATAGTGAAACACTGCCAACACGCCTGAAGCGGTCTGTTCCCAATTACTCCATCTCATTTCTCCTTCACCGGAATCACTCAGAATGATCAGGAGTGTGGAACCGAACTCTCCCCAGGTGATGAGTCCGCCTCGTGCAGGCGATGATGCGGCACCGGTACCCGTCGTTTCGGTGCGCGTCGATGGATTCTCCTTCTCGTTCCGAACGGAAACCTCTTCCTTCGAAGATCCAATCAAGTGGAGCCCGATTCGCTGCAGGTACCCTCCTTTCGTCACTTCCTGAGGGCTGTCGTCGAAGCTGAAGGTGGTTCGCGTAGCGAGCAGGTTAGGCAGATGCGGCAATGTCTCGACCGCGAATCTCTTTGCCGCTTCCAGTAAATGCTGTTGCGCGACCGCGTCGGGTGGTGGCGTAGTCGGCAATTCGCTCGCTGGGGGATCAAGAAAAGCTGACCTGTCTGCCAACAAGAGCAAAGCGATTGCCGGCTGTGAGCTGGCCGCGAATTGCTTATTCAAGCGGCCCAGCGCTATATCGGTAAGTCGCTCCGACAGGTCTACGTCGCCGATCCTTCGCGCGATCTCAATATCCGACTTGTGCGCGGCTCTGGCCGTCACGAGCATTTGATCGAGTTGCGCAACAGTCATTCGCTTTGCTGCCCATGAGGGAAGTGTCATCATGGCCAGAAACATCGAAATCAAGATCCACCGCACGCCGCAACTCCGTTTCGCCAGACACCGCTCGTGAGTAAACGAAATCTGCAATTGAAGAAGCATACCCCTAATCTCATCGAGGCTGCCGTTCGGCCGACTCCGGAATGCGGTTCCTTGGCGAGGAACGTCTGCTCCGGCGATATAGTTTGAGACGGTCGACTTGTCACGAAGTTGCTCAAGGATTTGGATCGCAGCCACAGAGTATTGCGGCGAGCACAAGTGGAGGTCGACCGCCTATCCGGCATTCAGTAGCTACGCGGATACATTGAATGACTTTCTGATTAATACGTCTCTCTGTCTCCGCGTTGTTTCGCTCCTAGTGCTGGACGGGCTTCGCTGTCGACTTCGCAGGCGTGTGGGTGGTTGCGGGTGCGTGCGCTGGCGGTGGGGCGGTGGGAACAATCGTTGCCAGCTTGATTTTGTCGAGGTCGGGGAAGTGAGCCTTGAGGTAGGCATCGCCTTGTTCGGTGATTAAATCCTGGCGGGGGGATTCTCCGTAGTTCGCGTACAGTTTGTCGACGGCGGCCATGCCTTCGACGACGGTGCCGAAGGGAGCGAAGCCCATGCCGTCGAGACGGGCGTTGTCGGCGTAGTTGATGAAGAATTGGCGGGTGCGCGTGTTGGGACCGGCGGTGGCGAAGACGATGGTTCCGCGCTTGTTGCTCTGCACGACAGGATCGTCGGCTATTTTTGCGGTGTCCCAGACCTTGTTGATGGCGGGGTTGGCGCTAAGTCCGAACTGGGCAACGAAGCCGGGAATGACGCGGAAAAAGGCCGCATTAGTGAAGTAGCCGGCGCGAACGAGGTTGTAAAAGCGATCTGCGCCGAGGGGCGCCCAGTCGCGATGGACTTCGACAACGAAGTCACCAGCAGTGGTGGCGAACTTCGCCTTGAAGACAGAGGGGGCCTTGAGCTTGAGCGATTCCGGTTTCAGCAGGGACGGGCGCTGGCTGGCAGTGGTGCTGTGGGATGCGCCAAGTTTTGCAGCCGGACTTTTTGCGGAAGCGCTTTTGGGAGCGGGAGCCTGGGCGTGGATCAGAATGCCTGCACACAAGACGATGACTGTCGCAATTGCTTTCATGAAAACTGATTGTACGAAACGCAGGGCTGGTGGTGGCGGGATGGACCAAGTCTTGAACTATTAACACCGCTACGAGTTAGGGGAAAAGCCTGGCTTCGGTGGATATTTGCTGCTGACGCTTCCTGTTACTCGGAGCGCAGGGCCACGACGGGGTCGATCCTGGTGGCGCGCCGGGCAGGGATGTAGCACGCAAATACGGCGACGACCGTGAGCACGATGGCTACACCGGCGAAGGTGAAGGGATCGTGCGCCGATATTCCGTAGAGTTGATTGCCGATGAGGCGCGTGAGGATGAGTGCTGCTGCGATTCCGATGAATATGCCGAGGAGGACTGTGCGTGTACCCTGACCGACGACGAGGCGCAGGACGTCGGCGCGTTGAGCGCCGAGGGCCATACGTACTCCAATTTCGCGGGTGCGTTCGCCGACCAGGTAGGATGTGACGGCGAAGATTCCGACACAGGACATGGCCAGAGCGAGAACGGCAAACCCGGCGAGCAGAATCATGGAGAGTCTGCGAGGAGCAAGTGAGTTGGAGAGCACTTCGTTCATGGTCTGGACGGAGTAGATGACGGCTCCCGGATCGAGTTCTGAGACGGCGCGACGCACCGGGACCATGACTGCGGATGGATCATCGTGGGTGCGAATAACAACGGCGACGCCGTTGGCGACGAGGGCCATCAGTTTGGGCGGAAGCTGCATGAAGGGGTAGTAGAACTCGGCCTGGACAGGAGAACGCGCGTCATTGCCGGGTCCCCACTGTTTGACGTGCCCTACGACGCCGACGATCTCGGCTTCGACATCGAACTCCGCGATATGGATGTGCTGGCCGACAGGATTTTGATTTGGGAAGTAGGTTCGCGCAAAGACATCGTCGATGTCGACGACTACAGGCGCATTCTCATCGTCGTGGGGGGAGACAAAGCGGCCTCGCTCCAGGTTGATGCCCATCGCGTGATGGAATCCCGATTCGACCAGATAGAACATGGCCTGGGGCATGTCATTATCATTGGCCGGTTTAGGCTGTCCGTCGATCCAGAAAGGCAGTTCGGAGTCGTGGATTATGGGACGCGAGCCGAGGGTTACGGAGACGGCCTCGACGCCGGGAATAGCGCTGATGGCGGAATCGAAATGGCGTAGACGCGCGCGCGTTTCAGCCGAGGTGGTTTTGGCGGTCGTGGGTAAAGACAGAGAGAAGGTAATGGCATGGTCGGGAATGTAGCCGGGGTTCACGCGCCACAGTGCGGCGAGCGAGCGCAACATGAGCCCGGCGCCGATGAGAAGAACCAGCGCCATCGAAACTTCGACGACAACCATTACGCCTTGCAGGCGATGGCGTGCACCGCCTGCACCCTGGGTGCTTTGGCGCAGCATCTGTTGCAGGTTCTTTCGTGAGGATTTGAGTGCGGGAAGAAGACCGAAGAGGATGCCGCACAGGAGCGAGATCGAGAACGTGAATATGAGAACGCGCGTGTCGAGAGAGATTTCAGTTGTGCGAGGCAGAGCGGCCGGCAAGAGGGTAACGACAGTATGAGTGCCGATAAGGGCGAGAAGCAATCCGAATGTTCCGCCGATGGCAGAGAGAAGAATGCTTTCAGTAAGAAGTTGTCGGATCACGCGTACGCGGCTGGCACCGAGAGCGGCGCGCAGGGCGAATTCGCCTGATCTGCGGGTAGCGCGAGCGAGCAGCAGACTGGCAACATTGGCACACGCAATGAGCAGAACGAAGCCGACCGCTCCGAGAAGAACGAGAAGCAGCGGTTGCACGTCGCCGACGATGTCGTCTTTCATGGTGAAGAGGGAGATGCCAACGTCCTTATCAGCTTCGGGGTAGTTGATGGCGAGCGTGTGGGCGATGCCGTCCATATCGGATCTGGCTTGCACGAGGGTGACGCCCGGCTTGAGTCGGCCAACGGCGTGGGCGCTCATATCCACCCGGCGATCGAGGAAAGACGGATCAGTCCATTGACCGATGGGAGTGAAGACGTCGCGGTCAATGCCGTAGAACGCGAACCCGGGCGGGAGCACGCCGATGATCGCGTAGGTGGTGCCGTTAAGCTCGATCGATTGGCCAACGACGCTTGTTGACGCTGCGAAGCGCCGGTTCCACAGACCTGCGCTGACCAAGACAACGGGCGACGCGCCGGGATGATCGTAGTCGCGATTAAAGGTTCGGCCAAGTATGGGCTGCAGGCCGAGGGTGGCGAAAAATCCTGCGGAGACCATCAGGCCATTGATGCGTTCAGGTTTGGCCGTGCCGGTTAGGTTGTAGTCCTCGTGGCGATAGATGGCCATGGAGGAGAAGGTCTGGTTGGCGCGCTCCCAATCGAGAAAATTCGGGTAGCTGATGGGCGACCGATTCATCCCGGCGTTTTTCTCGTGGATGGCGACGAGTTGAGAGGATTGGGGATATGGAAGTGGGTTGAGAAGCACGCCGTTGACGACGGAGAACAGCGTAGTGTTGGCGCCGATGCCGAGTGAAAGAGTAAGAATGGCGATCGCCGAGAATCCGCGGGACTTAAGGAGCATGCGGAGGGAGTAACGGATGTCCTGCAGCAGGACGGACATGGCAGACCTCGCGACGTATCCCGAATCGTAACTTGGTTTCAGGAAGAGTGAACAGTGGAAAGTGAACATTGGTCAGTGGATAGGGACAAGCAGGTTTTGGAGAGATATGAGGTGGTCGGGCAAACGGCAATGCGGCTAGGCGGAGCCGGGGTCGTTTATAATGAGATGGCATTGGAACGTGCGAGAATTGCGCTTTTTTGAGAGAAATATGCCCCCGGAATGCTGGCGTTTGGTCGGCGAGGCGGCGAGGCTCTCACAGCATGCGCGTAGAGAGTAGAAGGCTTAAACCCACCCATGATTCGTTTTCTTCAGCAAGACAATCGCGTCGTTAAGGCACTTTTTGTTGTGATCATCGCCGCCGCGTCGGTTTCGATGGTTGTTTACCTGATTCCAGGGTTGACTGGCCAGGGCGCAGTTTCGGCGGGCACGTATGCCGTGGTGTACCCGAACTGGTACAGCAAGTTTTTCTCCAGCGGCGAAGCCATCAGCCAGGAAAAAGTTTCGATGCAGGCGCGGCAGCAACTGCAGCAGCGGAATCCGCAATATGCATCGAATCCGATGATTGTCAGCCTGTTTGAACAGCAGGTTGGCCAGCAGATGGTGCAGCAGCAGATTTTGCTGGCGGAAGCGGCCAAGCTGGGGATTTCGGCAAACAGTGATGACGTAAAGCAGTTTCTGCATGAGGGACAGGCGGGGCAGGTGCTGTTTCCGAACGGCAAGTTTATCGGGCAGGAGCAGTATGCCGCGATGATCGCGAGCCGCTTCGACATGTCGGTGGATGACTTTGAAGAGAGCGTTCGGCACGACATTACGATTCAGCGGTTGCGGGCGTATGTGACGGCCGGGTTGACGGTGAGCCCGAAGGAAGCGCGCGATCAGTATCTGAAGAACGGAACGAAGATCAAGTTCGAATACGCAGTGATTTCTACCGATGACATCCGCAAGTCGATCAACCCGAGCGACGCGGACCTTGAGGCATTCTTCAAGAAGAACGCAAGCCGATACGCGAATGCTGTTCCTGAAGAGCGGACTATCAGCTACTTCGCATTTACGCCGAACGATGTTCCAGGCGGAGTGCAGCAGCCGACGCAGCAGGAGATCGAGGCCTACTACAACGCGCACAAGGCGGAGTATTCGGTTCCGGAGCAAGCCAAGTCGCGGCACATTTTGATCCAGGTGGCGCAGGGTGCGGATGCTAAGACAGACGCGGCCGCGAAGGCAAAAGCTGAGGGGATTCTGAAGCAGATCCAGAGCGGTGGAAACTTTGCCGACCTGGCAAAGAAGAACTCGGACGATCCGGGCAGCAAGGATTCAGGCGGCGAACTTGGATTTGCGCAACGCGGCCACATGGTGCCTGAGTTTGACAATGCGATCTTCACACAGAAGATTGGCGACACGAAGATCGTGAAGACGCAGTACGGCTATCACATCGTGCAGGTGGAAGAGCGGAATGCGGCGCATGCACAGTCTTTGAGCGAGGTGCTGCCCACAATTCAGGCGACGCTTATCCGGCAGAAGTCTACTGCCGCGCAGGATGCGTATGCAAAGGCGCTGACGTCGGAGGCGATCAAGAACGGACTGGATAAGACAGCGGCTGCTCATCATCTGCAGGTGGTGACTACGCCACCGGTGAATGGTTCGGGTGTGATTCCTGCGTTGCCGGATGGTTCGCAATTGATCTCGCGTGCATTTGCGGCGAAGCCGACCGATCCGCCACAGAGCGCGCCTACGGGGGAAGGCTTTGCGGTGTTCCAGGTGAAGAGCGTGATTCCAGCGCATGCGCCTGCGTTTGCGGATTGGAAGAGCCATGTTGCCGATGACTATCGCAACGAGCAGGTTCCGGCCTTGATGTCGCAAAAGACCGCGGAACTGGCGGCCAAAGCCAAGGCCGAGAATGATCTTGCCAAGGCTGCCAAAGAAGTGGGCGCGAGCATGAAGACCAGCGATCTCGTAGACCAGACCGGGCAGGTTCCGGAACTGGGCGCGGTGGGGCAGGTGGCTCCGCAGTTATTCCAGATGACTCCGGGCACGATTACCGGGCCGATCAATGCGGGACGTACGGGAGTTGTGGCGAAACTGGTGGATAAGCAGCAGCCGAGCGACTCCGATATTGCGAAGAATCTCGACCAGACGCGCGACCAGATTCTCGAACAGAAGCGGCAGGAAGCGTTCGAGATTTTTGCCAACAGCATTATCACCGATTACAAGAAGAACAACCGGGTACGGATCAACGCGAAGACGCAGAGCCCACTGGCCGGCGAATAGCTCATCGAGATCCCTGGGGGGAGAAGGCCCGCTTCTGATGTTAGGAGCGGGCCTTGGTGTTTGTGACGGAAGTGCGGGGGCTGCGCACGCATCCATATATACAGCGGAGATAATAGGCTCATGGAGTTTCAGCGCTCGTCCGGCGTTTTATTGCATATCAGCTCTTTGCCCTCCTACGGAGGGATTGGGGACCTTGGTCCTGCGGCTTATGAATTTGTAGAGTTTCTGGCTGCGGCGAAACAGCATGTGTGGCAGGTGCTGCCGCTTTGTCCGACGGGTTATGGAAATTCGCCGTATGCAGGATCGTCGGCTTTCGCGGGAAATCCGTTTCTGATCAGCCTGGAATACCTGGTGGATTGGGGATGGATCAGCGGAGAGCGGATTGCAGGCCTGATGGGTCGCGGCGGCAATGTGGATTTCGGGCAGGTCGAGCAGCGGAAGCTTCCATTGCTATATGAGGCGGCTGGAAATTTTCTCGATCGTGGTCCGCTTGAAACAGAGCTGGCGGGGCAGTGGCAGCGGTTCCAGGAATTTTGCAGCGCCGAGTCAGGGTGGTTGACGGATTACGCGATGTACGCGGAGCTGCGGCGGCGGTTCAATACGGGCGCATGGACGCAATGGCCGGAGACGATCCGGCGTCGCGAACCGAAGGCGCTGGCGCAGGTGGCAGCTGATTCCGGTCGGATGCTGGCGCTGGAGCAGGTTCTGCAGTTTGCATTTGCGGTGCAGTGGAACAATCTGCGGGCGGCGGCAGCGCAGCACTCGATCCGCATACTTGGCGACGTGGCAATTTTCGTGAACTTCGATTCGGCGGATGTGTGGACGCATCCGGACATTTTTGAGCTTGATGCTGATCTGAAGCCGATTCACATTGCCGGGGTGCCCCCGGATTATTTTTCACCGACGGGGCAGCGATGGGGAAATCCGCTCTATCGGTGGGATGTGCTGCGTGCGCGCGGATTTGACTGGTGGATCGATCGGATTCGCCGTTCGCGCGATTTGTACGACATGGTGCGCCTGGATCATTTCCGCGGCTTCGCGGCGTACTGGGCGATTCCAGCGGATGAGGCGACGGCTATTAACGGAGCGTGGGTGAAGGCTCCGGGGCTGGAATTATTCCGCGCGTTGGAGGTAGCTCTGGGGCCGTTGCCGCTAGTAGCGGAAGACCTCGGCTTGATTACACCCGACGTTGAAGCGTTGCGGCTGGAATTGACGATGCCGGGGATGCGCGTGTTGCAGTTTGGATTTGGAGACAAGGGATCGCACATGCATCTGCCGCACCAATGCGTGCCCGGAATGGTTGCATACACCGGGACTCACGACAACGACACCACGGTTGGCTGGTGGGCAAATCTGGGTCCAGAGCCACGGGCCGCGGTGGAGGCGCTGATTGGTCCCGTGAATGATCGGCCGACCTGGCCGCTGATTAGGGCAGCCGAGGGAAGCGTGGCTGAGATCGCGATTGTTCCGGTGCAAGACCTGCTGGAGTTTGGCTCGGAAGCGCGCATGAATACTCCAGCTGTGCCACAGGGAAACTGGAGTTGGCGCGTGCCAGAAGGCAGTTGGACAGCGGAGCTGGCAGGGCGAGTGGCGGCGATTGTCGATATCACCGATCGCGATAACGATCCGTTGAAGGTTGTGGAGACTGATCTGATAACAGCGGTCGTTTAAGTCGCGTGACGGGCACGGTGTCGGTTGAACGCGTGACCTTGTTATCCTTACCCCACATGGAAACAGCGGCGATTCAGACCCACGGGCTCACGCGATGCTTTGGCGCGCTGACCGCGGTGCAGGATGTGACGTTCACGGTGGCAACCGGGCAGTTCTTCGGATTTCTGGGACCGAATGGGGCGGGCAAGTCCACCACCATCAAGATGCTGACGGGGCTGCTTGAGCCAACAGCGGGCACAATCGAGATTCTGGGAAAGCCATTCAGCGCAAACGCGCTAGATCTGAAGCGGCAGATTGGGGTGGTTCCGGAAGGGATGGCGCTGTTGGGGCGCCTGACTGCGCCGGAGTATCTGCGTTTTGTAGGCCGGATGTACGGGCTGGAGCGCGATACGGTGAATCGCCGTACCGAGGAGTTGCTGGAGTTTATGCAACTTGCGGACGAGCGACGGAAACTGGTTACGGATTTCTCGCATGGCATGCAGAAGAAGCTGGCGCTGGCGGCGGCGGTGATTCACGGGCCCCGCGTGCTGTTTCTGGATGAGCCGTTTGAGGGTGTGGATGCGATTGCGGCAGGGATGCTGAAGACCATGCTGCAAGGGATGATCAATCGCGGCGCAACGATTTTTTTGACGACGCATGTCCTGGAAATTGTGGAGCGGCTTTGCAGCCACGTGGCGATTATTCATCAGGGGCGGCTGGTAGCGAACGGATCGCTGGAGGAACTGCGCGCGGGAGTGGCGAGTACGCTGCCGGGCGCCGAGAGTGAGCAGCGGCTAACCCTGGAAGAGATTTTTCTTTCGATAGTCGGGGCGAGCGGGCAGGAGCAGGCACCGGAGCTTTCATGGCTGGCCTAGCGCAAGCTGAAATTACGGCAACGGGTTCAGGCGGTCCGTTTGGGCGGATGGCGCGACGGCAGTATGCGGCGCTCGTCGTGATGCGCTGGCGCATGGTCACGAACAATTTGCGCTCTGTACAGGGAGCGTTCGAGATTGGGGCGCGC
The DNA here is from genome assembly GCF_039994875.1 of Telmatobacter sp. DSM 110680. Taxonomy (GTDB): domain Bacteria; phylum Acidobacteriota; class Terriglobia; order Terriglobales; family Acidobacteriaceae; genus Telmatobacter. The sequence goes on from NZ_CP121196.1 coordinate 2,301,831, forward strand.
GGAATTGGTCTGATCATTTACACGATCATGGGAATTGCCCTGGGCTTCGGTTTGGGAGGCGGTGCCTATTCGATCGTTAAGAGTGGACATTTGCAATTTATGCCGGCCTTGTTCTGGACGGTGTTTCTGGTTTGGCAGGTGTTGCCGATTGCGCTGGCCTCATTCCAAGAGCAATTTGATCTCAACGGGTTGCTGCGGTTTCCAGTGGGCTTTGGATCGTTCTATCTCCTGAACCTGGTCTTCGGGCTTGTGGATGTGCCGACGATCCTGGGAGGAATCTGCAGTATTGGAATTTTGACGGGCGTAACCCTGGCGCGGCCTGTGTTGTTTTTCAGAGCGACCTCAGTGCTTGCAATCTTCGCCTTATTCAACATTCTGCTGGCGCGAACAGTCTTGGCTTGGGTAGATCGATGGCTGGCGAAGCGCAGGACACGCGAGGTGGCGAGCGCAATATTTTTACTGATGATGCTGAGCTTGCAACTGCTGAATCCGGCTCTTCGGAGTGGTACTCATTTTCAAAAGCCAGACAAAGTAACGGCAAAATCGAACCAGCAGAACATCATGAAGCGAATAAATGCCTGGGCTAAGACCGCACATGCGCTGGAAGTCTGGCTTCCGCCTGGACTCGCCGCAACGGCCACCGCGGAATCGCAAGAAGGAATGTCGGAACGATCGCTGATGTCGCTCGGGGTGCTGGGGCTATATATGCTCGCTACCGGGGCGGTGCTGGGTATTCGTTTGAGCGCGGAGTTTCGTGGTGAGAGATTAAGTGAAGCGCCTGCTGCCCGGAAGAGGAATGAGAGCGACACGAAGTGGCTGCTGGACGGATCGGGGCCTGTTGCCGCGGTGATTGAAAAGGAACTGCGCACCATTCCAAGGTCGATGCCTTTGCTGTTTGCGATGGGAGCGCCGCTTCTCACGGTGCTGGTGATCAGCACGCTATTCAGGAACGGCGCGATGGGTGGACGGCCGTTTCAGTTTGCGTTTCCGTTGTGCGTTTGTTATGCGCTGCTGGGATTCACGCAGTTGATTTTTAACAACATGGGGGCTGAAGGAACGGGCATTCAGATGTTGTTTCTCTCTCCGACGCCGATCCGGACTGTGCTGCTGGCCAAAAATGTTCTGCATGGAGGGTTGTTCGCGTTGGTGGCATGTCTTGCAGCGGTTCTGGCTTCGCTTCGTCTGGGGGAACCGGATTTGACCCTGCTGACGATTACGGCTTCGTGGGTGTTGTTCGCACTGCCGACCAATCTTGCAGCGGGGAATTTGCTTTCATTGACGATGCCATATCGCGTGAATCTCGGTCGTATTTCGAGACAACGCGGATCGCAGGCAAGTGCGCTTGTAAGCATGCTGATACAGGTTTTTGTGATGGGATGCGGCGCGGCAACTCTTGCAATCTGCTCTTATTTCGACAAGAGGTGGCTGGCAGCGCCGATTCTATTGGTCCTGGCCGGGGTGTCGCTGGCCGTGTGGATGCGGGTGCTCGGCAATGCGGATTCACTGGCGAATCGCAATCGGGAAAACCTGATCGCCACACTTGCCAAAGCCGAGTAGGGACGTAACTTAAGCCCCCGATCCGAACAGCTTTTTCGATCGATCTTGATCTCGCGGCGCACCTGTTGAATTGTCCGTAGGTTGTCGCGGTTCTGAACTTCATCGTGCAATTTGGCGTATTTGTGTTCAGGTGGATTAATATTCCGCTGTTTCCAACGTCATCTCTATGAACAGTCAGAAAGGTCAGCCCGTGGCAACCGCCAGTCCAACCATGCAACCGGTGGAATCGCGACAGCGTCTTTCTGAGCTGTTTGGCCTGCATTATCGACGCGTTTTGATGGCTGCTTATCGGATTACCGGCAGCATGGCAGACGCGGAGGATGTGGCGCAGGGAGTATTTCTGCGTCTGACGACGAGCGATGAGTTCGCGGTCAGCAACGCAGCGAGTTACCTGTATCGCGCGGCCATTAACGGTGCGCTCGACCTGTTGCGGCGAAGGACGGCCGCAGCAAGCGAGCCTCTGGAACTGGCCTTGGGCGTGGCTTCGCAAGGGCTCGGCTCGCGGCCGGAGGCTGAAGTTGCAAGCAGCCAGCTGGTGCAGTATTTGCGAACGGCTTTGAGCGAACTGAGTCCGCGGGCGGCGGAGATGTTCACGCTGCGGTACGTGGAGGATCTGGACAATCGCGAGGTTGCTGCGTTGATGCACACTTCGCAGGCTGTTGTGGCGGTTACGCTGCACCAGGTGCGATCCAAGCTGAAGAAACGGCTCACAGAGATGGAGCGGGGGAAGCGATGAAAAACCAGGAAGAGATGCTGGACCAGGCAATCAAGTCGATGCGCGAGGCCGAACCTGAGGCGGGGGAGATCTCCGCTTCGGCTGAGAAAGTGGCGGGCAGGCTGGGCATTGCCTTTGCGAACGACGCAACCATTGAAAGCTGCGAAGATGTTCAGCCGCTGTTTGGCGCGTATCGCGCGGGCACGCTTTCTGAAAATCGGTCAGTACTGGTGAAGGCGCATCTGCGTGAGTGCGGTGTGTGCCTGCGGCGGTTCCACTCGGGATCGGGCGCAGTGGACTGGTCGACGCCCAAATTGATGCCGGCGCGTACGCATGCTGTACGGCCGTGGGCGATGGGTTGGGCCATGGCTGCTTCGCTGGCTCTTGCGGCAGCGGGCACGTTTATGTACAAGGCCTATTGGCAGGTCCCGCAGGGGGTGCGCGCCGAGGTGCAATCGATTGACGGCTCGGCCTCGTTGATCTCAGATTCGGGTTCTCGTGTGCTCGCGGTTGGCGCGGAGTTGAAGGAAGGCGATCAGTTACGGACATCGGGCGGATCGCATGCGGTCTTGCGACTATCTGACGGATCCACTGTGGAGTTGAACGAACGCAGCGCCGTTAGCGTGGGTGCGCGCGGACGAAACATGACACTTGATCTCGATCACGGCGCGGTGATTGTGAAGGCTGCGCATCGCACGTCGGGCCATCTCTATGTGAAGACGGACGATTGCAGTGTTGCGGTCACGGGCACGGTGTTCTCAGTAAACTCGGGGATCAAGGGATCGCGCGTGGCAGTAGCGCAAGGAGCGGTTGATGTTGCGCATGCCGGAATGCATGCGACCGTCAACGCCGGCGATGAGTTCACGACGACGCAGAATCTTGCGCCGGAGCCGGTGAGTGAGCAGTTTTCATGGAGTGCGAATCGCGATCAATATATTGAGTTGCTGGCGCAGTTGTCGACGCTGCAGCATCGCATCGAACAGATTCCGATTCCGCAGCGCTATGGCAGCGACCTGCTGGATCGCATGCCTGGCGATACGCAACTTTACGTGAGCATTCCGAATCTCGGCGATTTTGTGAGCCAGGCCAAGACGATCTTTGAGGATCAATTGAGACAGAGCCCGGTGCTGCAGCAGTGGTGGAGCAGCGGCAAGCAGGACAAGACAGCGGAACTTGATGAGCTGGTGAATAAGCTGCATGATATGAGCCAGTATCTCGGCGACGAGATGGTGATCGTAGCTCTGAAGCAACAGAAGGGCAATGGATTCGCGGTGGTTGCTGATGTGCAGCGCAGCGGTCTTTCGGATTTGTTGAAGCAGCAATTCGTGTCCGCTTCGCATGGTGCGCTGACGGTGATTGACGAGAGCGCTCTGCAAAACTCGTCCTCGGGCAAACCAGAAAACGGTGCCTATGCCCTGGTGCGAGAGAAAGAGGTTGTTTTCTCGAACAGCATCGATACGCTAAAGACCATCGATGCACAGCTCAACGCGGGGTCGAGTGGATTTGCGGGTTCGGACTTTGGCCAGCGGATTAAGTCGGCTTACAGTCGCGGCGCCGGCGTGATTCTGGCTGCCAATTTGCAAGAGATGCTTGCGGGCGCCACAAACCATGGCAATAAGAAGGGCGATGCGTTCCTGCAGCAGTCCGGTATTGCTGGCGTGCGCTACTTGATCGCTGAACATCGCGAGTCGAATGGGACGCCTCAAAATCACTTGAACTTGCAGTTCTCGGGTACGCGGCAACGGGTCGCGTCGTGGCTGGGAAGTCCCGCTCCTGTTGGATCGCTAGATTTCGTTTCGCCGAATGCTGCGCTTGCGGTGGCCGGCGTTTCCAAAGATCCGACAGCAATTGTCGATGACATGATTGCCATGATGTCGACAGACAAGAACGGGGCGGACGAATTCAACAAGGCGCAGTCTGAGCTTGGAATCGATATCCGCAACGATCTTGCAGGAAACCTGGGAGGAGAATATCTCTTCGCGCTGGATGGACCGGTGCTTCCGACGCCTTCGTGGAAGGCCGTGATCGAAGTGCGGGACTCTGGGCGCTTTGAAACGACGCTGGAACGGCTCGCACAGGCTGTCAACGGTCATCTGCAAGGCAAGGATGCGCACGGCATCACGATTGATGCGAGCCAGGCAGGTGGGCAGACTTTCCATACGGTGCATAATGCGTCGACGGGCGTTGTTCTCGCCGAGTATACCTACTCGAACGGATACATGATCATCGCTCCGACGAGGGCGCTGGTGATGGATGCGCTGCATGCGCATTCGACTGGCGATTCGCTCGGGCATTCAGCTAGCTTCAAGGCGTTGCTGCCGGTGGATCAGAATGAAAACTACTCGGCGGTGGCGTATCAGAATCTTGGGCCGGTAATAACGCCGCTGCTGTCGCACATGAGCGGCGAGTCCGCTGACGCGCTGAAGAAGCTGGCATCGGATTCGCATCCCACGGCGATCTGTGCCTGGGGCAAGGACGCGGGGATCGAGGCGGCGAGCAACAGCAACTTGTTTGGATTCGATTTCCTGACACTTGGCAGACTGCTGCACTCCGACAACAAACAAGGCGCGGTCAGCGCGGAACAAATGTAGGCCAAAGAGCGTAAGAGAATCCATGGGCGTGATTGAACTTGATCGACTGGAGGTGCGGCTTGGCGGCCGCACCGTCCTTGCTGGGCTGACTGGTGAGTTACGAGGTCACGCGATCGGTCTGCTCGGTCCGAACGGGGCGGGAAAATCAACGCTCATTAATACACTGCTTGGATTTCATGAGCCTGCCAGCGGTACCGCCAAGGTGCTCGGGCTGGATGCGCGCGCGGACCGGATGCGTATTCGCCAGAGCGTCGGCTACATGCCGGAGAACGATTCCTTCATCGGCAATATGACGGGCGTGCGATTTGTGCGCTACATGGCAGAGCTTGCGGGGTTGCCGCCAGCGGAAGCGCTGGAGCGTTCGCACGAGGCTCTCTTCTATGTCGGTTTGGGCGAAGTGCGCTACCGCAAGATCAGCACTTATTCTTTGGGGATGAAGCAACTGATCAAGCTGGCGCAGGGATTAGCGCACGGACCGAAGCTGCTGATTCTCGATGAGCCGACGAACGGGTTAGATCCTAACGCCCGGCAGCGCATGATTCAGCTCATCAAAGAGATTCGCAAGCAGGGCGGGACGCAACTGCTGATCTCTTCGCACCTGTTGCGCGATATCGATGAAACCTGCGACGAAGTGCTGATCCTCAATAAGGGACGCATTGCGGCGATATCGAATATCGAAGAAGAGCGCCGCTCGCACCTCAACTTTATCGAGTTGGAGATGGCGGGAAACACCGAAGCATTTGTGCAGAAGATGCGTTCACTAGGGTGCGAATGCGCAAGCTTTGCCGGCGGTAGGATCAAGTTGGTGATGCCGGATGCGCTGAGCCCTCGCGATCTTTATGTGACCGCGGCGGAGAACGGCGTACAGATCCGGCGCATTCAGTTGCGGCGCGATTCTCTTGAGGACATTTTCCTGCGGGCAATGGATTACGAGGGAGGGCGAGTAGATCATGTCAGTGTTTGATCATGAATACCGGCCCTATGAAGGCCGTTTGACTGCGCTGGGGTCGCGTCCGCTGGTGCTGGCACGCTATGCAATGAACGAGGCGTGGTCGTCGAAGATTTCCGTCGGGCTTTTCGTGCTCGGGCTTTTGCCGTGCCTGGTGAACTTGGTGATTATTTACGTTGCCGATAATCCTATTGCGCGAGCGCTCATTTTGCGCGGCGGCGGCGGGAACACTCCGTTCAGCATCGGCGAATCCTTCTTCCTGCAGGTATTGGAGACGCAGTGCTGGTTTGCGCTGGTGCTGGCGGCATGGATTGCGCCGCGACTTGTCTCATTCGATTTGAGCGACAACGCGCTTCCGATTCTGCTGAGTCATCCGATCTCGCGGTTTGGTTATCTGCTAGGCAAATTCATAGCGCTGGCCGTTTTTCTGTCGTACGTCACGTGGATTCCATGTCTGACGTTATTTGTTTACCAGTGCTACGCTTCTCCGGTTCCTTGGGGTATGGACCATCTTCGGTTAGGTGCCGGGCTCTTCATTGGCGCTGCGATTTGGATTCTATTGCTCTCAATGGTGGGGCTTGCCGTGTCGTCGTGGGTAAAGTGGCGGGTAATCGCCACGGGGGCCATGTTTGCGGTGGTGTTTGTCCCAGCGGGTGTCGGGGGCATTGCCAGCGCCATTCTTCGGACGAAGTGGGGGTTGCTGCTAAATATTCCGGTGGTGATGTCTGAGCTGTGGCAGCGGTTGCTGGGCGCACCTTCCTTTATGAATTCGCGTTTGGACTTGCCTACGTTCGCCATCGTCTCGGTCCTGATCGCCGCTTGCATGTTGTGCGTGGCGGTTCTGAATGCACGCATTCGTGCGCGAGAGGTGGTGCGCGGATGAATGCAACGAACGACACAATTCGTTTTGAGAATGTCTCGAAGTTCTACGGCGAGGTGCTGGGCGTGAACAAGGTCTCGCTGACACTTTCGCCCGGTATCACGACGCTGGTGGGGCCGAATGGATCCGGCAAGACTACGCTGATGAACCTGCTGACCGGTCTGGTGCAGCCGTCCCGTGGGACGGTCTCAGTCCTGGGTCTTTCGCCGTCGAATGCGACTGAGTTCTTTTGCAACGTGGGGTATTGCGCACAATTCGATTCTTTTCCGCGCGGGCTGACTGGATTCCAGTTTGTGTTCGACAGCTTGATGCTGTTTGGCATGACCGAGGAGGATGCTTATCAGCTTACGCAGGAGTCGCTGGAGCGCGTGCAGCTGAGCGATGAAGCGGCACACCGGAAGATTGCCGGATATAGCAAAGGGATGCGGCAGAAGATCAGGCTGGCGCAAGCGGTGGCGCATCATCCGCGGGTGCTGGTGCTGGATGAACCATTGAACGGGCTTGATCCGATGGCGCGAGCTGAGTCGCTGGCCTTGTTTCAGGAACTCGGGCGGCAGGGAATGCATGTCATTATTTCGAGCCACATTCTCGATGAGGTCGATCGCATCTCCGATCGCGTCGTGCTGATTACGGGCGGATATTTAATCGCTCAGGGAAATATCCACGAGGTTCGGAAGGAAGTGCGCGACAAGCCGATGCAGGTGTTGATTCGCTGCGATCGTCCGGATTTGCTGGCGTCAAAGATGTTTGCCGTGAATCACTGCGTGGAGGCACGTCTGCATGCGGATGGAAACGGAGTGTTTTTGCGGACCGGCGATATCGATGAGTTCTATCGCTTGTTGAATGAGATTGCCGTCGAGGGGTTGGTGAAGATTGAAGCGGTTGCACCGGCCGATGACAATGCGAATGCAATCTATCAATACCTGATTGGTTCTGACGGGGTGGCCTCATGATGCAGCAGAGCGTTGGAAGCGCGGTTAGCATTCTGCGGCAGCAGCCGTGGTCGCTGTGGTGGGTCCAGGCTCGGCGCTTGAGCCGCATTGAAATCCGTCGCAATCTTTTTACGAAGCGTGCGTGGTGGATCTATTTCCTGGCGTTTATCCCGGCCGTGATCATCTTCATTCACCTGATCTTCGATCCGCACTCGGGATCGAACATGAGCGAAGACACCGTGATTCTGGCGGGTGTGGTGCAGCTCTATTATGTGCGCCTGGGAATCTTCTTCGGATGCCTGGGAGTTTTCTCGCGGCTGATTCGCGGAGAGATGATCGAGCGAAGCATTCATTACTATCTGTTATCGCCGGTGCGTCGTGAAGTGATTCTGCTGTCGAAGTTTTTTGCGGGCGCGGTGACGTCGGTTGTGCTGTTCGGCGCGGCTGTGATTGCCGACTTTGTTTTGATGTACGCGGGATATGGTGCTGCGGGCCGAGACTTCATGCTACAAGGACCGGGATTGGGACAGATAGAGGCGTATCTATTGATCGTGGTGCTTGCATGCCTCGGGTATGGCTCGCTATTTCTTCTGCTGAGCCTGATGTTCCGGAATCCCATGCCGGGAGCAATGTTGCTGCTGGGGTGGGAGGCGATTAATCCCGTCATGCCTTCGCTGCTGCAGAAATTCAGCGTTGCTTCTTACCTGAGGCACCTGATGCCAGTGAGCGTCCCAGCGGAGGGCGTGTTTGCACTGCTTACAGTTGAGACTGAGCCCGTGGCGGCGTGGGTGGCGGTGCTGGGACTTTTAGCGTTAATTGCGCTGGTGCTCACTTATACGTGCTATCGCATGCGCCGGCTCGAGATCCGCTACACGACTGACTAAAACATCATCAGGCCATTGAGGCAGCCAGCGCTTTAACGCCGCGCAAGTCGATTTTGCCGGTGCCTAGAATGGGCAGCGCATCCACATGAAAGAAGGCGCCGGAGCGTGGCTTCCAGAGTGCAGGCAGATCACACTGCGCGAACTTCTCAATCACGGGGGCGAGTCTCTCAGTTGAAAGCGTGGAGATGACGACGATGCGTTCGCCTTTCTTGTCGTCGGGCAGCGCGGTTACAGCGAAGACTTGCTCGGTGACGCCGGCCAATTCCTGCAGCTTGTCTTCAATGCGGATGTGAGGGACCATCTCGCCGCCGATTTTGCTGAAACGGGAGAGGCGATCGGTGATGGTGAGGAATCCATCCTCTTCCATGATGGCGACGTCGCCAGTGGTGTACCAGCCGTCGTGAAGAACTTCGGCTGTCTTCTCCGGCTTGCCGAGATAACCCTTCATTACATTCGGACCTTTGACGAGCAGCATGCCGGGAGTTCCGGGTGTGACGGGTTCGCCGGTATCGATGTCGACGACTTTGACGGTGACGCCTGGAAGTGGATGGCCAATTTTTCCGCGACGCGCGCCGACCTGGCGGAAACCCGGTGCGCGGAAGTCGCGGCCATTAACGGTGACCACGGGTGAGCACTCGGTGCAGCCGTAACCCTCGAGCGGACGGATGCCAAAGGTGTCTTCGAAGGCGAGGGCGACGCGATCGGCGAGTTTTTCAGCGCCCACGAGAACGTACTGGAGGCTGCCAAAACTCTCAGGCGAGCAGCGGCGCATGTAGGCCTGCAGAAACGTAGGCGTGGCGATGAGGAAGGTGACGTGGTATTGCGCGACCAGTTCGCCGATGACTTTGGTGTCGAGCGGATTGGGGTGGTAAACGACGCCAACACCGTTAGCGGCGGGCATCCACAAGGCCGCCATGAATCCGAAGGAGTGAAAGAAGGGAAGGATGCCGAGGATCTTGTCTCGTCCATCGAGCATGAAGACTTGCGACACCTGCTGAATGTTGGACGCGATGTTGTAGTGCGTGAGCATGACGCCCTTGGGGTCACCGGTACTGCCGCTGGAGAAGATAACGGTGGCGAGATCGTCCACGTTACGTTTGCCGGGAACGGCGCCGATGGCTTTGCGCAGGAGAGTCTGCGGCATGGTGGATGCGAACAGCAGAGCGACAAGTTTTTCGCCGGAGCGTGGGGACTGCAGTACATCTTCGAGGAAGATGGTGCGGCCCGGAATTTCGAGTTTAGGAAAGCGCTCGACAAAGGCTTTCGAGGTGATGACGACATCGACGTCGCACTGTTTTGCGCAGGAAGCGATGACTTCGCTGGATGCGGTGTAGTTGAGGTTAACTGGGACACGGCCGAGCAACGTTAGCGCGTAGTTGGTGAGTGCTCCGCCGACCGAGGGCGGCAGCAAGAGTCCGATCATCTGCTGCTCGCCGATGGTTGGACGCAGTCGTCGCGCGATATAGATGGTCTTGGTGAGCGCGGAGAAGAAGCGGACTTTTGGAGTTTTGCCATCGGCGATCATGAAGCGCAGAGGGAAGCGGCGCGCGGTGCGGACGAAGGCGCGATCGAGCGTACGCATGCGGCTTTTGCGCTCACGGAATGCATCGGCCTGGAGTTCCTGCACGGCGGCGCGGACGGCAAGAGCCGACGATGTTGGCGGCATTGGCGTGCCGAAGCTGACGGTGACGGGGTAGGGAATGCGGCGCGGCACCTTCCAAAGGAAACGACCGCGTTCAAAGCTGAAGATGCTTCCCCATACGCCGTCGAGGTTCACGGGGATGATGGGGGCATCGACGCCCTTCATGATGCGCTCGAGTCCGCGACGGAAGGGGAGCATCTGGCCGGTTCGCGTGATTTGACCTTCGGCGAAGATGCAGACGATCTCGTCCTGGCGGAGGGCCTCGCTTGCGGTGCGGAGTGAACGAATCATCTCGCGGGGGCGCTGTTCGCTGGAGATGGGGATGGCTTTCATCATGCTCGCAAAGGGCTTGATGACGCGGTGCTCGTAGATGCCCTTGTACATGAGAAAGCGGATGGGACGATCTGTTGATGCGATCAGAAGCGCCACGTCGACGAACGACATGTGATTGCAGACGAGTAACGCGCCGGTTTTCTCAGGGAAGTTGTCGCGGCCAAGGACCTTGACGCGATAAATGCTGTGCGTGACGAGGAAGAGGATGAGGCGGCCGAACCATTCGGGCAGCAAGATGAGAACGTAGACTGTGCCGGCTGCGGTAATCACCGAAGCGGCAAGCATGATGCCGCGTGGGTTGAGATGAATGAATTTGGTGAAGACGAAGTAGGCGCCGGAAGAAAGGGCGATGCCGACGAAGGACAGAAGATTTGCGGCGGCAATGATTCCGCCCTTGTTCTCCTCTGCAGGACGATGCTGAATGAGCGCGTTTACGGGAACAGCGAAGAAGCCAGCCCAGAAACCGAGAGTTCCAAGCAGAACGGCCGAACCGATGACGCCGACGTGCATAGTACCTAGCGCGATGCCGGTACACGTCATGCCGATGGAGCCGAGCGGGATGAGTCCGTATTCGATTTTGTTGCCGCTGAGAAGGCCGGCGATCATGCTGCCGATGCCTATTCCGATGGCGAGGGAGGCGTTGAGGTAGCCGGTCTCTGTCTGGCCGATGTGCAGAACGTCTGGGCCGAAGACGATGATGGTGGAGAACAGCAGCGAGCCGAGGAACCAGAAGTAGGTGTTGCCGAGGACGGCCAGGATGAGCGGCTGATCGGCGCGCATCATCTTGATCTGTTGCCATAGGTCGCCGACAAAGTTTATGCGAAATTTTTTCTCCGGTGCAGCGGCGGGAACGCGATCGAGGCCGAAGCTGGTGGCGAGTCCCGCGCAAGCGAGCGCGAGGAGCGCATATCCGGCGTAAATCTCGTGACCATGGAAGTGTTCGGCCATCGCTGCGCCGGTGACGGTGCCGATGATGATGGCGAGAAACGTCCCGAGTTCGATAACGCCATTGCCCCATGAGAGCCGTTTGGCCGGAAGCAGTTCTGGGAGAAGTCCATACTTCGACGGGCCGAAGAGAGCGGCCTGCGTTGCGACCAGACCGAGGGCGACTAGCGTGAGCGTGCGCTGGTGCATAGCGAGTCCCGCAGTCGCCACAGTCATGGCTGCGATTTCCATCACCTTTGTCCAGATGGTGACGCGGCGCTTGCTGAAATGATCAGCGAGCCAACCCCCGGTCATGCTGAAGAGCACGAATGGCATCGAGAACAGGAAAGTGACGGTGGCAACAAAGGTGTCACGTTCATCCTTACCAAGGCCCATACCGACGACCATGGCCAGCAGCAGGTTACGCAGGATGTTATCGCTGTATGCGCCCTGAAACTGGGTCGCAATCAATGCCCAGAAGCCGCGCTCGCTGCGCTGAACGTCTGGGACAAGAGGGGCCGGTTGAGGCGCGGAATCGGCTGTTCGCATAAAGGGCTCGGGTAGGTAGCGACGATTATAGTGCGGGCTAGCATGGAAACGTAACTACATCAAAAGATGCATCGAATCGCGTGAGAATGCAGGTCCCTGCGCACAGGCCGTCTATGCGTCTAGGTCATTTGAAAGTCGATGATCGTCTGGAAATATCTGCCGGTTCAAAACGCGGAAGCGTCAATTGACATCTCACAGGAAGGAAGACAATGCGGCAATAAAGGAATGATTCGGAGTCTTTGAGGAATCCATGATTGGGGACCGAGCGTCTGCACGATATCCGATATATCTGATGCTGGCAATCCTGCTTTTGTGCAAGAGCGCATTCGGACAGGGGACAGTGGATCAACCAGTGACGAGCGCGCCGCCCGATGACAGCGTCAATCCTGGCCAGAGCGCACATCCCAAATTGCCAGATTTCAACGAGGACATTTATTACAAGAACCGGCTCGAGTTTTCATTGGAGACCGGATTTCTACCCATCAACATTCCATTCGTTTATAACTTCATCACCGGTGACAGCTACACGAGGAGGCCGCTGAATTACACACTCATCCCCAACGTTGCCTCTATCCGATGGGAGCTGGGCAATATTGATGGCGGCCCACGCATCCTCAGAGGTAATACCGACTTTTCTTTCAGCGGGAGTTATACGGATATAGCGCGCGGACCCGAAACCCGATATTTTGCATTTGATTTTGGGATCCGGCATAACTTTGTGCCGCGCCGTTGGCGAGTCGCTCCTTACTTTGACATGCGCGGCGGAGTCGGCGATATCAATGCCAAGGGACCAGATGGCGTCTTGTATGCGCAGGGAGAAGACCTGACGTTCACCTACATGATGGGAGCCGGGGCCAGGTATAACTTCAATCCTAAATTCAGTCTGGCGGCCGGTGCTAACTACATGCATGTTTCGAATGCCAGCCTTTCGGCACCGAAGGTCGTGAACTATGGAATTAATGTCTGGGGTGCGATGTTCGGCTTCTATATGCGGTTGGGAAGAGCTAAACCGAGATCGGAAGCGAAATAGCCAATTGAATGCTCGATTTTTTCTGCACGGGAGTTGGAGTGGACCGTGCAAAGAAACTTATGGTGCATTCGCTCCACGCATGATCTATATATAAACCAGCGACCCTCCCCAACCATTTCAGTTGGGGAGGGTCAGAATGTAGAACTGGTTGCAGATCCATTCTAAAACGGTATGTCGTCGTCGGAGATTTCGGCGGATTGGCTGTAGTCGTCGTGGCCGGCCGGTGACCGTTGGTCGACATTGTTTGATGAACCGGACTGACGGCTGTAACCTCCTGACCCTGATCCTCCGTCGTCGCGGCCTGAGAGCAGGGAGATATCGTTGACGATGATCTCGGTGCGATAGCGCTTCTGGCCGGACTCTTTGTCGTCCCAGCTGCGCGTTTGGATCTTGCCTTCGACGTAAAGCTTGGAGCCTTTTTTGACGTAGTCGCGCACGATCTCAGCGAGTCGCGTGAAAGCGACCATGTTGTGCCACTCGGTGCGTTCCTGCCAGTTGCCTTGCGCGTCTTTCTGACGGTCGCTAGTCGCGAGAGTGAAGTTGGCGACCATTGTGCCGCCGCCGGTAGAGCGAATCTCAGGATCTTTACCAACATTCCCTAAAAGGATTACTTTATTGACCGACTTTGCCATGGTGCTTGCTCCCTTTGTCCGCGGGTAATTTCAGCTGTCAAAAAAAATATAGAGCTGAGAGCATCTCTGCCCCGCCCAATGAGCCTGCCGTGGACTCCTGTCACGAATCTTCTTCAGACCTCGAAAGTATAAATGGTTCCGCCACCTCCCTGTTTTATGCGGCAGCCAATTCATTAGTAAACCCTTCTGTTCTAGAATTCTCATCGATTTCGATGTTTTTCCCCGAGATGCAGTAACTCAGTTGTGCCCTGTTCATTCCCCATCGGATTCTTTAGCATGGCTGCGACATGCAAAATCCTTCGAAAGCGTCTTCAAATCAGAATTGGTCCTCTATCGGGCTGCGCCCTCATGTGTTCTCGTTACTTGCGACATTTCTGTTTGCGCTAGGATCTTTCGCCGGCGCGCAGTCCATACCAGAGGAGGCCTACGGTCCCTACAATGTGATCGTTCTTCCGGATGGTTCCGGGCTCAGCAAGCCTCTCGCCGCTCCATCTGGTATCGATCCGCGGGCTGCGGGTTTCCTTGACCGAATGGGATTTCATGCCCCCGAGCAACGCGAGGCTCTTATTGAAGGCCGTGCCAAATGGACGCTTTCCTTCTGGTTCCACTCGGCCGAACCCGTCGTTTCGGGTACCATGCTTCTGGCCGGCATTGGTGACCCCAATGGGGAAGACGCGCGCTTCGTCGCTATCACCGACAATCAGCTCGCTCTTTGGCTGGGCAAAGCCTTCGGCAAGCCGACTGTTGCTGACATGCCGCTAAGTGAGGCGACATGGCACTCGGTCATCGCCGTAAGCGACGGAGATTCGATCATCCTTTATGCAGATGGGAAGCAGGTGGTTACCGCTCCAATCGCGCAGGGAAGCGTAGCCCCCCGCATCGAGTTCGCTCCGCAACCTGGGTCGGGCGGAAACCGGCATCACTTCGGCGGCCGGATAGCCCTTCTTAGAATCTATCGCGAGGCGTTTTCGCCCGGTCAGGTCGCCTCAGTCTACGCGACTAAGCCCGATTTCTCTCTGCCAACATACGAAGAAGCCACTCCGCACTGGGCTGTGCAGACCCATGCTATGGCAGGCCAGACAGAGTTGCAGGATCCATCTACGCTTCCTCGCGGTAAAGGCGGAATTCAAAAGCCCTCCGCAATACCGCTGCGCCCAGCCGATCTCCACACCGAACTCACCGGCACAAACCCTTGGACGATCCGCGGAGGATGGAAACTCGCGGCCGCTCCTGAAGTCAAAGCCTCGGGGGAACAGATCTCCAGGCTTGACTTCTCAACAGGCAACTGGATGGTTGCAACTGTTCCAGGAACCGTGCTCACCACGATGATCGATCGCGGCATCTATCCCGATCCCGATTATGGCCTGAATAACCTTGCCATTCCCGAGCGTCTCGCGCATCAGGACTATTGGTATCGCGTCGCATTCAAAGTTCCGTCGGCTACGCAAGGCCAGCACCTTACTCTGTCCTTCGAGGGTGTGAATTACGCGGCTGAAGTCTGGTTGAACGGCAAGAAGCTTGGCGGATTTACCGGCGCATTTCTGCGTGGCAAATTCGATGTGACCTCGCTCGTGTCCGCATCCAGCGAAAACGCACTCGCCGTGCGCGTCAGCCCTCCACCTCATCCTGGCCTGGCGCAGGAAGAGTCCATCAAAGCCGGTCCCGGCGAGAATGGCGGCGTGCAAGTCCTCGATGGACCGACCTTCTCCGCAACAGAAGGTTGGGATTGGATTCCCAGCATTCGCGATCGCAACACCGGCATCTGGCAGGACGTGACACTGACTGCATCCGGCGCTGTTGAAGTCGGCGATCTCAATGTGATTACCACACTGCCGAAGCCGGACCGCAGCGAAGCCGACATCGAAATCGAAGTGCCGATGAACAACTCATCGAAGGGGCCGATCAATGGTGATATAACCGCAATCTTCGATAACGTCCATGTCACAAAGAATGTAACCCTCGCACCTGGTGAAACCGTGGTGCGTCTAAAAACTGGTGAATTTCCCCAGCTCAAGGTACACGATCCACAACTTTGGTGGCCCAATGGCTACGGAAATCCTGCGTTGCACCAGTTGAACGTCCGCTTTACGACCGACGGCAAGATCAGTTCTCAGCAACAAATCAACTTCGGCATGCGCGAAGTCAGTTACGAGCTTTCGCTTTTTGACCAGACTGGCCATCTCCGCCGCGTTGAAGTCCTTCCCAGCCGTACTCACGACGCTTCACTTCCGTTGATCAACGAAACCCACGAAGGGATTCGCCAGATCGACGATAAGACGCCGAACCAAACCCCTGGCCTAGCTGACTGGATGAAGCACGCATGGGTACATTCGCTTGAAGCAGTTGCTGAAGGTTCTGCTTCTATTCGTCCCGTGGAAGGAGGATGGCCGGGTACCGATCTCGTCATCAAAGTAAACGGAGTGCGCATCGCAACGCGTGGCGGCAACTGGGGCATGGATGACAGTCGCAAGCGCGTAAGTATCGAGAACCTCGAACCATATTTTCGTCTTCATCGCGATGCGCATGTCAACATGATTCGCGACTGGATGGGCCAGAACAGCGAAGAGAATTTCTACGCACTAGCCGACAAATATGGCTTGATGGTGTGGAACGACTTCTGGGAGTCCACCCAAGGCTATAACCTCGAAGCGCAAGATCCGCAGCTCTTTCTAGAAAATGCGCGCGATTCCATACTTCACTTCCGCCATCATCCATCCATCGTCATCTGGTGTGGGCGCAACGAGGGCGTCCCGCAGCCGATCATCAATGAGGGACTCGCCAATCTCGTGCGCACGCTCGACCATACACGCTACTATACCGGCAGTTCCAACCAGGTGAATCTCCGCAACTCCGGTCCTTATCAACTTCAAACACTCGATACTTATTACCGTATTAACCGCGGATTCAGTGTCGAACTCGGCATTCCCAGTGTTCCCACGCTTGAAGGTCTCGAAGCTTTTATTCCCGAACCCGATCGCTGGCCCATCAGCGATACGTGGGCTTACCACGATTGGCATCAGCAGGGAAACGGGACCGTTGCTCCCTTCATGGAACACATGGCAACAGAATTCGGTGCGCCTACAGGCTTCGAAGACTTTGAGCGGAAAGCTCAGATGATTGATTACGATGCTCATCGTGCAATCTTCGAAGGTTTTGCCGCGCACCTTTGGCAGCCCAACTCAGCGCGCATGATCTGGATGACGCAATCCGCATGGCCCAGCACTGAGTGGAACTTTCTTGGCCATGACTACGACACTCAATCCAGCTTCTATGGAACGCAAAAGGCCTGCGAGCCGGTTCATGCTCAGCTCGACCTCACCGACACTTCGGTCGACCTCATCAACCTGAGCGATGCGAAATCGTTCAAAGTTGAAACCCGAGTTGTCTCTCTCGATGGCAAGGTTCTCAGCGATCAGAGCAATCAGATCGAAGCTGTCTCCAATGGCCGCACCGCTGTAGGCAAGCCTGATCTCGCGAAACTCGCTGCTGGTCACACCGTTCTTATCGTGCTGAAAGTCATGGATGCGAATGATAAGCCGGTCAGCGACAACTTCTATTGGTGGGCCAAAGATGAAAGTAGTTACCGGGAGCTAAACAGCTTACCCAAAGCTCAGATCACCGTTTCCATTTCCGTCTCCTCCGATGCCGGCGAGCGCAAAGCCACAGTGAAAATTCGCAATACGAGCCCAACTCCTGCGCTTATGACCAGGCTCACACTCAAGGATGCCGCAACAGGAGAGCGCATTCTTCCCGCTTACTATAGCGAAAACTATGTTTCACTCCTGCCCGACGAAGAGCGCAGCCTGACGATCGCGTTTCCATCGGGCGGAGCTAAACCTGCAATTGGCCTGCGTGGCTGGAATCTCGAAAGCCGGACTATCGACGTGAAGTAAGGTCTGAGAACTCTGCAATCTGGGACGCGCCGAGAGTGCGCCCAGATTATTGCAGTGACTCGCGCCTTCACCTCAATTCACAGGGATCAATTCTGTCCAACTCTGGCGGACAGGATCAATCAAGCCGTTGGGATCCAACGTGGGGTCGCTGTTGAGTACTACGCTCTGCCCGTCAGAGCTGATCCAATTGTGTGTGAACTGATTGGATGTCTCGATCTTCCGGCCGGTGTTGGGATCGATGAAATCCTGGCGGTTGAGGGAGTCGCGGACCTGCATCTGCGCAGCATGGTCGATTGCGCCCTGGGTGGCACGATCCCGAGCCATTGCATTGTCGAAGCTCGATTTCTGCTGTGCCTGAAAATTCTTTCCCTGCTCGATCATGTTGTCATTGACTTCCTTGAAGTGATTCTGGATGGCCCGGAAGATGTCGTCGTTTTGCTTTTGCCAGGAGGCAAACTGCTGGCGCATTTTTTGCTGGATCTCCTGATCCCATTGACTCTCAATCTCCGGCGGTGGCAGCGGCTTGCCGATCAGCGGGTCCAACCTGCCTTGCGGAGCGCGCCGGATCGCGATACCTGGAGAACTGCAGGTATGACGCTGGACCGCTGCACGATGGAGCATCTGGTATGCCGGCATATCGATTTCGCTACAACGGATCGTGGCCCACAGAATCTCTTCCACGGGTCGACCCTTCAAGGTGTATTGGAGGCGAACGCGGGCGGCGTCGATCATCGCCTTCATGCCTTGCGGAGCCTGGGCCTGCGCCTGTTGATTCGATCTCGCGAGCCCTTCTTTCATTTCGGGTGTAAATGGGACCACGGCGATGTTCCTGGCGTCGGGCCGGAGGTTGGGAATGGCGATATCCAATAAATACTCGGCCGCAGTATTGATTTTGACAGAGCCGCATTTTGGGTTGAGCCCGCTTGTGCTATCCGTGGACCAACCCCAGCTCGTTCCGGGGAGCTTTTCAATAGCGGTCACGCCGTCGGGTGCAAGTGCCGTAAAGGCGAGTCCGTCTGCCGGTACAAGAGTTCCGTGGCAGCCAGGGATCCGCTCCAGCATCCCCGTGAACTTCCAGCCCGCAGGAATGTGAACAGTGTAGGCAGTCATGTTCATCACGGGGTCGGTTACCGGCTTAGACACCGTAGAAGACCAGTTCTCGACGTCTGTCGTACTTTTCGGCGAGGCGGCGTCAGTTCGGCTTGCGGCGGAGGCGGCGGACCGGGACTGACTGAAGCAGCCTGTAAGGACGAGCGCGGATAGAAAGGCGATTCTGCTGAGGACGGCGAGATGGTTTTCCATGGATGCTCCTTTGCCGGATAGTCTCCGGCACATGGGTAAGTTTTCGTTTCATCAGGTACGCGATGAATGTAGGAAAACTGTGTCATTTGCTGGCGACCCAGCCCAAACCCCGTCCAGCTCGGTGGGCTAGGTCGTAAGTGTAAGTCTGCTGAGCACGTCTTATGTCACGAATCCGCGCTATCAGTAAGAGCCTCGAGTCCGAGTGAGTCATTTTTCTCGTTTCTGTCGCCTACCCAATACAGGCGCTCTGAGGCGCAAGTGGACTTGAGTCGGCTCGCTCGGTCGCTGAGCGCAACGGATTCGCGGATGCCTAGGAGGCAACGATGTTTGAAATCTTCAAAATCGTGTGGGACGTGCTTGTGCTGCGGGATGCGGCCCGCAAAGGGCAGCTGAACTGGCGCATCTGGACTATCGCGATTTGTTTTGTTCTTTTTCTTTATGGAACGGGGCTACCGGTTACGCTGCTTTACGAAAAATATCCGGGATACAAGCCTCTTTTCATCGCGACGCTCGCCTTGGACGGACTTGCCTTTGTCTGGTTCATGATCTGGGGCGTGCGTCGTTACCTGCGCCAATTGGCTACGGACAAGTCCGCTGGTGCAGGATCAGCACTGACATGTTTTGAAAGGTGAGCAGCTTATGTGGATTCTTCTGGGATTTGCGTTGCAGATAGTGGTGATTGTTGCGGGCGTGCGAAATGAGCAGCGCGCTGGGCTGTGGAGCTGGTCCAAGTTCGTGTTTGCGCTCGGATTCGGAGGGCTGGAGTGCGCCATTCTCATCGTGCCGGTCAGCGTGATGAACCCGGCGGCCAGCTACTTCATTCCGGTCTACGTAGCCTGCTGCGTGCTCGCCGCACTTAATTTTGTTTGGTTCATCATCGCGGCGCGACGTTGGAAATTGCCCGACGGGCGCACAAGCCTGCAGGCATACCGAGACGAAAAGCAGGCTGAGAAAGTTCAGCAGGAGAGCCAGGCAGAGCGCCGGTGATGCATTTTCGCTGCGACCGACGCGTACTCATCGAAGCCAACTCCACAACAAAAGCGAGGATGCGATGTCCACTATTTCTTCACAACCGATTCAAACTGTGACGCCGAACTACAGTCTGTATGACTCGGGAGCAGTAGCCCTTGCTACTTTGTTTGGCACGCCGGTGGCGGGCGCGTCACTGATGGCTTTGAACTATCGTCGCCTTGGCAGGACAGGTATGGCGATCGTAACGCTGCTTGTGGGGCTCGCTGTTACCTCCATCGTGATCGCCTTGTCGTGGAATCTTCCGCGAGCGGTTGTCTCTCCCATTGCGCTGGTTCTGCTGATTGCCGTTCAGCAAATCGCACGGGTTGCGCAAGGCGAGGCTGTGAAAGAGCACGCCGAGAAGGGTGGCCGCCTTGGATCGAAGGGACTGGCCTTCGGATCGGGCTTGGTCTTTTTCACCGTAATCGTCGCAATGGTCTTTGCCGTCGCCTCAATCTCAGATCGTGCCGCAAATGGGTCAAAGTTGACGATCGGAGGCAAGGATGAAATCTTCTATTCCGGTTCGGCGACTAAACAAGAAGCCGAGGCGCTGGGCAGCGCTCTGAAGGAAAGCGGGTACCTGAGCGACCGCGGTGTCAGCGTCTTCCTTGCCAAGGGTAGCGAAGGCACGGTCATCTCGTATGTTGCGAAGGAAGGCTCATGGAACGACCCCTCGCTGGTTTCTTCGTTTGAAGAGATCACCGGGCAGGCGGCCCCTTCCGTGGGAGGGTTTCCAGTTCTGCTACGAATCATTGACAAAGAGAAACAGGTAAAGTTTCAATCGATAATCGGCCGTGAAGCGTTAGAAGGTGGTGACGTCGTTTACTACTATGGCGACGTTCCGCAGACGCAGGCGCACGCGCTCGGCCTTACGTTGAAGGCTGACGATTTCTTCCAAGGAAGAGGCGCAGATGTATTTTTGTCGCGGCATAGTAACAACACAACAATGTCGTTTGTTGTAAGAGACGGCGTATGGCAGGACCCAGCTATCGTGAAGCAGTTCGAGAAGATTGCGCGCGACGGGGCAAACTCAGTTGGCGGTCTACCGGTCACACTGCGCCTGATGACTTCGCAACTCGATGTGAAAAAGGATGAGGTTATCCAGTGATCTCTGGAATTGGTTTTGGCAAGCAATTTCTTGCTGTAGTTGCCGTCATGGGATTGTGTTGATGAAACGCGGGTTTGACCGTAAACTGGCTCTTCCAGTGCAGGAGGGCTTCGCTGCGGCTCATGGACCCCGGGGATCACGCAGGCGAAGTCACCGTGTTGCTGCGCGACTGGACTGCGGGCAAGCCTGGCGCTCTCGATGAATTATTTGACTTGGTCTATCCGCAATTGCGGCGAATCGCGGGCGCGCTCTTCCGAAACGAGCGGCAGGAAAACATTCTTCAGCCAACCGGCGTCGTCAATGAACTTTTTCTGAAGTTGATTCGGCAGCGGAGTCTTCGCTTTGAAGATCGCGAGCACTTCTACAGTCTCTCTGCGCGGTTAATGCGGCGCGTACTGCTGGACCAGGCTCGGCACCAAAGCCGGAAGAAGCGCGATGGCGATCTCAATATTCCGTTGACGGAAGAGCTGGCGTGGATCGGTTCCAAGCCCATTGAAGCGATTGATCTGGATCGCGTGCTGGCGGAGTTGGAAGAGATGGACCCGCGCAAGTGCAGGATGGTGGAATTGCGGTTTTTCCTCGGATTCACCGCGGACGAAACTGCGGAACTGCTCAGCCTTTCGAAGGCGACTGTGGACCGCGAATTGCGCTTTGTGCGTGGATGGCTGCATGAACGGCTGGCGCCGGATGAGATGTAACGCACGCTGAGGTGTGATGCAGTTTCGTGTGAAGCACCTTTCATTGGATTCGCGCACCTGGAGAAAATCTCGATGACCCGTGATGCCGAGAACTGGGAAATTCTGCAACAGCTCTTCGAGCTTGCCGAGGAGACACCCGAGAATGATCGGGAGCGGGTGCTTGCCGAGCATTGCCCAGATCCGATGCTCGTGCAGCGGGCACTGAAGATCTTTCGGCGTGCCCATGACGACACAACGCTGTCAGAAATTCCTGAGCGCAAAGCGCCCACTGCGCGATTTGGTCCGTACACACTGTTACGGCTAGTGGGCTCGGGGGGCATTGGATCGGTCTACCTCGCGGAGCGCATTATGGGCGGCGCTCCGCAGCGTTCGGCGCTGAAGGTGCTGTCGCCGCATGCGGCCGGCCCTTCATTCGTGGAACGCTTTCATCGCGAACAGCACATCCTGTCTTCGCTCGATCACCCCAACATCACGCGCATGCTCGATGCGGGTTTGAGCGATTCTGGAGAGCCCTACCTGGTGATGGAGTATGTGGAAGGCGAACATTTTGACGCATACTGCGACGCACGCAAGCTGGGTATTCGGGATCGCCTGCAACTTTTTCTCCAGGTGTGCGATGCAGTGGCGTATGCCCATCGCAATTTGATCGTGCATCTCGACCTCAAGCCCTCGAATATTCTGGTAAGCGATGAGGGTACGGTCAAGTTACTTGATTTTGGAACATCCAAGCTGGTGCAGGCCGACAGCCAATTGACTACCACAGTGCTGGCGACGCCGGCGTATGCGAGCCCCGAACAATTGCGCAACGAATCCGTGACTACGGCGTGTGACGTTTACTCTCTGGGAGCTGTTCTTTTCGAATTGCTCACGGGCCGGCGCACGACGGATTCGGCGGCAGTAGTTTTTGAACGTGCCCTGAGCCAGCGAGAGCCGGACCCGCTGCCAGACGCGGTGACGGCGCCTGCTGCTGAAGCTCGCAGTATGTCGGAGAGCCGGCTGCGACAACTGCTGAGCGGCGATCTGACCACCATCACCGCCAAGTGCATGCGCGCACTTCCATCGGAACGGTACGCTTCAGTGGATGCTTTATCCGACGATATCGAGCGTTACCTCACCGACCGCGCGGTGCTGGCGCGTCCGCAAACTGCGATGTATCGCATCAGCAAGTTCGTCAGCCGGAACCGGGGGAGCGTGATTGCCACTGTGTTGTTCGCAATTGCGCTTCTGACGAGCATCGCCTATGCAGGTTGGCGCCAGGAGCAGGCCCTGATCGCCGGCCAGCGTGCCGTTCGCATGCAAACATTTCTGTACAGCCTGTTCCGGCTCGCGAATTCGAACTTTACCGGTAAACCCGCGGCCACTGTACCGGAGTTTCTAAAACTTGGAACTCGCCTGTTACCGCAGTACATCAAGGATCCGGCCGATCTGCGGCAGGCACAAATGAGCCTTGCAGAATCGATGTTCGACAATGGCGATCTGGATGGCGCGCAGGCGGTTTTTACGCAAACAACTGCAAGCGCCAAGGCTGCCCACGACCTGCAGTCCGAGGCCGAGTCGGAAGCATTCGCAGGCAATATTGCTTATCAGAATGGGCAGATGGAACAGGGTGCCGAACTGACTGCCCACGCTCTGGAATTATCGCGTGAGCCGGGCATGTCCGCCGCGATCAAGGTGCGAGCCGCAATGTACTTCGCCGTCAATCGCGAAAACAGCGGCTTCCGTACGGACGAGAATGTGAAGTTGCTCGAGTATGCGGCTAAGGAGGCGCGAGATAAACAATTGCCTCCTCACGAAGCTGCGGATGCTCTTTATAGTCTGGCCAGCGATCTCGAACTGCGCGGTCTGATCGACAAGTCTCTACCGCTTTATCAGCAGGCATTGGATATCTACAACCAGGATCCGTCCGAGTTGTGTGATCAATCGCAGGTGTATGGAGACTTCGCTTACGCTTATCAGATGAAAGACGACCTGAAGAGCGCGTTGCCGCTGTTTCAGCGGTCTTATGATGGCTACCTCTCTTGTTCGGGACCCGACAGCCGCGGAGCGCTCACGGCAGGCGACTACCTTGCGGGCGCTCTCATCAAATTGGGCAGGGCACCCGACGCGCTGAGGTTGCTGGAGCCAGAGCTTCCGCGCTGGAGGAAGATTGCCGGCTCGAGTCCTGATTTAGCGGAGGTCCTGTTCTTTCTGACAGAAGCGTATGTGGACACGGGCAGGTTTCCAGAGGCGGAGAAGACTGCGAGAGAACTGATCTCGGTGCAGGAGGGGAAGATTGCCGCCACGGACCGCCGCATCGGCGCATCGCACATGATGCTGGCGCGGGCCTTGGCCGGCGAGGATCGCGTTCGCGAAGCGCTGCCGCATGCCGAAATTGCGGACAGGATCCTTGCGAACGGCGCCGTTTCATCCGGGGCAAAAGCCATGACCGCGGAAGCGCATCAACTGCTGACCAATCTACAGTCCGAGGCGCAAAAATAAAACGTGATTTCGAGCTGTACTCTTGATCGAGATGGTCTCAGGCAAAGCGCCTCTGGCTCTTGAATCAACTAGACACTAAACTCCTTCTAATTCGAGCGGATGCAACTGGCTACAGATCCTCCGACAAACTTCGTTGAATGTCTTGAGCAACCTGATCGATCGAAGTTTTGCGACCGAGTTGCTCAATCTCTTTGCTGTCTCTGATATCTGACAAGCCCACCTTCGCCGCGATCTGGCGGTTCATGCTGATCAGCGCAGTGACTTCTTTTTCAGTGAGGAGAAGGATTTGAAGCATGAGATGTTCCCGCTCATCGGCGCGTCGGGCGAGCCGTGATTGCCTCATCAGGATAAGGCTTGCAAGGAGGATAGCTTCCATGGCAACTACGGTTCCCAAGAGCGAAAAGGGCATGGGATCAAAATGTGGAATTTGAAGAAGGTGCAGAGTGTTTACGAGAATCCAGAACACGAACAGAAGAATGTGAGCGGCTACAAATCCGAGATTGCCGACGATGGTCGCAGTCAAATCGCCCAGTCTCTCCGCCGGAGATCTACGCGCGAGGAACTCCTGCTCGTGCTTGGCGATCGTACCGATGTGTTCTTGCACGTGATTGGAAGCCTGCATCGTTTTTCCTCGGAATGAGTTGCGGTGCTCAGTGGTAGGATGCCTTGCTGAGAGTTAGAGAGTGCCTATGCTATGCCGGCCAAGTGTTTTTGCATGTTCCGGTCCTGCTCAATACTATTGCGTCTGACGGAGTTACAGGATTGAAACGCGTTCTGTTCATGGCTGTTTTGGCCTTAGCTTGCTCGATGTCTCTGCATGGTGCGGCGGGTGCACCTCGCATCCTGAAGATCGATCCACCGGACTGGTGGGCAGACATGCCCAAGCCCATGTTGCTGGTGCGCGGAGAGAATTTATGTAGTGCTCATTTCAGTGTTAGCGATCCAGAGATTCACGTTGATCGATTCAGCATCTCAAGCAATTGTCATTGGGCGGAACTGTGGTTGAATGCCTCGCCGAGCGAGCCTGAAACGGTGTCCCTGCACGCCCACACGGTTGCGGGCGACGCGTCTGCCTCCTATCAATTCAACGAGCGGAAACGCGCTGATGCAGGATTTGCCGGCTTTTCATCGGCCGACGCGATGTACCTGATCATGACGGATCGGTTCGCCGATGGCGATCTGCAAAACGACGGCGTCGAAGCCCAATCGGATGAGACCAGCGCCGATGCCACGGCAGAACGTGCCAAGCCGCGTGGATGGCACGGCGGTGATCTTCGCGGGATTGAACACCACATCGATTACATCAAGGACACCGGCTTCACTGCGGTCTGGTTCACACCTGTCTATGCCAACGAGCACGAGCCGGACAGCTATCATGGCTACGGCGCGACCGATATGTACGCTGTAGATCCGCACTACGGAACGCTTGCCGATCTTCAATCGCTCGCGGCTGCGCTTCATCAGCGCCACATGAAGCTTGTGCTCGATACGGTGCCGAACCACGTTGGTCCGCAGCATCCGTGGGTGAATGACGAGCCTGATCCTGAGTGGCTACATGGAACGAAGGCTGATCATCATAAGGCCATCGGTGATTTCCAGCCTCTTGTGAATCCTCATGCTCCGTGGCGCGATCAGCGGGACGTTTTGCAGGGATGGTTCGCCGATGTCCTGCCCGATCTCAACCAGGAAAATCCCGCGACGGCGCAATATCTCATTGAGAATGCGATCTGGTGGATAGAGAAAACGGGGGCTGACGGGCTGCGCATTGATACGTTTCCATATGTTGGACGCGCTTTCTGGCACGACTTCCACGCGCAGATTCATGGACTCTATCCGAAGCTCACGACGGTCGGCGAAGTTTTCAACTGCGATGCAACGATAACGTCGTCCTATGCGGGTGGCGTGACGCGCAATGGCGTGGACACAGGCCTTGATACGCCCTTTGATTTTCCTTCTTACTGTGCGCTGCGCGACGTGTTTCTGAAGGATGCTCCGATGACTCGGTTGACAGACGTGTGGCGACTGGACGCTCTATTTCCACACCCGGAGCGCCTGGTTGCGTTCCTCGGCAATCACGACACGTCGCGCTTCGCTTCTGCCGACGGTGCAACTCAGGAGAAGATGCGTCTTGCTTTCGCGGTTCTGCTCACCATGCGAGGAATGCCGCAGGTGTACTCCGGCGATGAGATCGGGCTGTCCGGGGGAGACGACCCCGATAATCGCCATGATTTTCCGGGCGGCTGGCCTGGTGCGACGCAGAACGCATTCACAAACCGCGACCGTAAGCAAACGGCGATCCACGAGTGGGTTCGGCAACTGCTCAAGCTCCGCGCTGAGCAGCCGGCGCTGAGTACCGGAGAGATGCAGGTTTTAACGTCGGATAAGGATGTGGTGGCTTATGTGCGCGTTGCGCCTATGGAGTCACCGAAAGAAGAAAACAGTGATGTTCTCGTTGTTGTCAACCGGTCTTCCGCAGCGGTGAAAGTTCATCTCGAAATTGGGGGAACTGTCATCGATGGCGCGACCGGAGCGAAGATGCTTCTGGGCGAAGGATCGGCACGCATGAATCGGAAGACTTTAGATGTCGATGTTCCGGGCCTTGGGGTGTGTGTTGCGTCCGTCGAGCGCAAGTGAGATGCATCCTCCCAGGTCTCAGAAGTGAGATCCGGGGCACCTACCGACGAGTGGCGGTGCAGACATTTTCGAAGTATGAATGTCTAGTCGCGGTGTGTGGTGCCACGTTGAAGACTGCGGTTACGGAACCATTTGGCGATGCCAAGTGTGAGCAGGAGTCCGCCGAATGGCAGGCACATAAGCGCGATGATGAGGGCGAACCAGCCAGTGTTGGTGCTGGCGCCGGTGGGTCCGAACCCGCCGAGGAACGCCTGAAGCAGGACTGCGGCCAAGATTCCTGCGCCCACCATAGACGAGCCCCATTGCAAAAGCTGGCGAGTGCCGTCGCTAGCGGAAGCCGTGCGTTTCGACGATTCGGGAGTGCGTTCGCTCACGGGCATGCGGCTCACGATCCCTGCGCGAGGCGCAGCATCACGTACGTGATGACGCCGGTGACGGAGACATACAGCCAGATGGGAAATGTCCAGCGAGCAACTTTGCGGTGCTGGGGGATGCGTCCGCTGAGCGAAAAGAAGAAGGTGATCAAGATCAGCGGCAGTGCGATTATTGCAAGCAGGATATGGCTCGCCAGCAAGATAAGGTAGAACGTCCGCAGGGCGTCATGGTGCGGGTAACGGACATCGCCGTGCAGATAGTGATGCAGGATGTAGCTGACTAGAAACAGGGTGGAGAAAATGAACGCCGTGATCATGGATGCGCGATGGGCGGTGATCTTGCGGGCGCGGATGAACGTATAGCCGACAAGTAGAGCGGTTGCGCTGAGGCCATTGAGGATTGCGTTAAGCGCCGGCAGGAATGGCAGCTTGACTCTGGATACGTCCGCGGCGGGGTGCTTGTAAATCAGCCAGAACAGGAAGAGGGAAGCCGCCGCGCTGATGGCCAGGATCGCCAGAATGGCCGGACGGGTGTTGGCGCGAGATTGCGAGGTGGTTGCCGTGGCGCCCATTCTTTCCTCAGTGTTTGGCGATGGCACAAACCATCAATGTGGTGAGCAGCAGAGGCAGGTAGATGACACTTACTTTAAGCAGATCGCGAGCTACCATGCGGCTTTCGGTTTCGCTCGTGGTGCGCAGGATGCGGGTAAAGCGAATGGTATACGCGAGATAGAAAAGGCCCAGTATCGTGGCGGGGATTGCGTAAACTGTGCCTGCCATGCCGAGTCGCCACGGAAGAAGGCTTACGGGAATCATGGCCACAGCGTAGAACAGCGCTTCAACAACCGTGGACCAGCCATCGGGTTGGACGACGGGGAGCATGCGGATTCCGGCGCGCGCGTAGTCGTCGCGGTAGAGCCAGGCGATTGCCATGAAGTGCGGGAACTGCCAGACGAACAGTATGGCGAATAGTGCGACGGCCGGCCATTCGATGCGTCCGCGGGCGGCGGTCCAGCCAAGCAGCGGACCCATGGCCCCGGGAAATGCACCGATGAAGGTGGCAAGCGAAGTGACGCGTTTGAGCGGGGTGTAGATGGCGACGTAGCAGAACGCTGTTAAGAGAGCGAGTGAAACCGTGAGCAGATTGGTATGCAGCAGCAGCCACCAGCCGCCGAGCGCGAGAGAGCCGAGTCCGGCTGCTACGCCCTGGATGAGCGAGATGCGGCCTGCCGCGATGGGTCGATCTTCGGTGCGCTTCATCTTGGCGTCGCTGGTGCGTTCGAGAGCTTGATTGAGCGCGCTGGCTCCCGCGGAGACCATGCCAATTCCAAGAAGAGTGTCGAGCAGTCCGCGCTGGACGCTTGAGATTCCGGACTGCATGGACCCGAGATAGAAGCCTGCCCATCCGGTGATGACCACCATCCCGGTCACACGTACTTTGAATAACTCGCGCAGATCGTTGATCAGTGTCGCGGTTACGCCGGGGGTAGGGGCGTGGATCTGGTGCGCTGGATGGGAAGGTGCCTGCTCCTTGGATGAGGCCGTGTCCTGCGCGGCAAAATTGGATGAGGCAGCAGCCTGGGAAACGGGAGTCATAAGGGCGGACAGGAACCTCGGTGGAGGCGCGGTGCGGATGCGTGCGCCTGCATTGATGATAACAAGTGGCTTCGGAGTGCGCTTGATTGAGGCAGGTCAGTCAGTTCCGAGATATTTCTTTGCCAATTCAACGATTTGGGCGCGACTCGGCCGCCAGCATTCCCAAACTGCGGCACACCAGCGCTCGATCATTGCGTCGCGAGCGGGGCCGGGGTCGGCGGCGAGAACGTTTTGAATGCGAATGTCCCCTCTCTTTTTTGGCAGAGGAGGCTTGACCCAGGTGTTAGGCCACTTTGCGAGCTGCATGTGGGCTCGCTGGACCTGTTTGCCCGTGAAGCCTTTTTCGAGATGAAGGTATAGGCCGATCAGGGAGAAGATGACGGCGATCGGCTTGGTGCCCTCATCTGCGTTCTGTGCGGCATAGGCATCGACGACGAGTTGATGGATGAACGCTGGGTCAGGATGCGACAGCGTGTAGTAGGCGAGCTGGTTGTAGAGTTCTTCGTTTCGCGGCAAGCCGGCGGCTTCGAGGACAGCGTCGGCGACCTGATCTGGAGTGCCCGCATCTGCGCGAATGGAAACATGCGCGGTGCGATAAAGGGGCAAGCGGCGCC
The DNA here is from genome assembly GCF_039994875.1 of Telmatobacter sp. DSM 110680. Taxonomy (GTDB): domain Bacteria; phylum Acidobacteriota; class Terriglobia; order Terriglobales; family Acidobacteriaceae; genus Telmatobacter. Next base: position 2,331,157 of record NZ_CP121196.1, read on the forward strand.
GGTAGCGCGCAGCGAGATTGGCGTGATCGGCGAGGACGGGGCGGGTATTTTCAGTGCCGCTGCAGCGGGCGAGGGTCGTGTTCAGTTCGACTTCAAGATGAACGAGCAGAGTGCCTCGGTCGCTGAGAAGAAGCGTGCGCGTGTCTTCGCGTTCGATGGCGCCGCCTCCGAGAGCTAGGACGAGGTTTTCGCCGGATGCGAGGCGCGCGATGGTGGCGTGCTCGCGGTCGCGGAAGGACGACTCGCCGTGGCGCCCGAAGATGTCGGCGATGGTTGCGCCGGCTTCAGCTTCGATCACATTGTCGACATCGATGAATTGCCAGCCGAGGCGGGAGGCGATAAGCGGACCTACTGTGGATTTGCCGGAGCCCATGAAGCCGGTGAGAACGATGCGGCGCGGTGGCGTTGCTGGTGGTGGCCCGAGTTGATCTGTCGAAGGCAAATGAGTTGTTCCAATAACGGAGAGTGAATTTCTAAATCCAGTATAAGAAGGTGAACTGGGAGACGGTTATCCGAGCACCATCACAACCGCACCTGCTGTGATCAGGAGTCCTCCAGCGACTGTCGGCATCGTCAGCTTTTCACCCAGCAGCAGCCACGCAAATAGCATGACCAGCGGGACGCTGAGCTTGTCGAGCGGAGCGACCTTCGAGGCGGGACCGAGTTGAAGTGCGCGGAAGTAGCAAAGCCACGACAAGCCGGTGGCCATTCCTGAAAGAACCAGGAACAGGAGGGTGCGCCGATCGATCAAGCGAATCTCACCGTGTTTGCCGAGAGCCAGGGCGATGGACCATGCGAAGACCAGAACGACGGTTGTGCGGATGGCTGTTGCCAAGTTCGAGTCGATGTGAGCTACACCTACCTTGGCCAGTAGTGCCGTAGCGGCGGCAAAGAGCGCGGAGAGGAGCGCCCATCCAATCCATGTCATCGAGGATGTCATAGCAATCATGGTATGCGGCTTGGGTGTGTTCTCGTTCATCTAGACTGGATTTCATGGAGAGCGGCCGGGCCAGCAAAACTGCTTTGGGAGTGGCGATCCGGCGTGCTGCGCATCAGATGATCGACAAGCCTCCGGTGCTGGATGACCCTATCGCATTGCGGCTCGTCGGGGACGGATACCCGCGACTGATGGAGCGCGCGATGCATTCGGTAGGCCGGGATTTTCGTGGCTTTATGGCGGCACGAAGCCGCTATACCGAGGACCAGTTGGCCGAGGCGGTGGCCTGCGGAGTTACGCAATACGTGGTGCTGGGGGCGGGTCTGGATACGTTCGCGTATCGGAATCCATTCTCAACGTTGCGTGTCTTCGAAGTGGATTTTCCGGCTACCCAGGTGTGGAAGCGGGCGATGCTGGCGCAGGCTGCGATTGCGCTGCCGGCGAATCTCGTATTTGTGGCGCTGGACTTTGAGCACCAGACGCTTGCGGACGGACTGGTCGAAGCGGGGCTGGATTTCACTAAGCGTGCATTCTTTGGCTGGCTGGGCGTGGTGCCGTATCTAACGCTGGATGCATTTCGGGCGACGTTGAGCGTGGTGGCGCGGATGCCTGTGGGAAGTGCGGTCACGTTTGATTACGCGGTTGCGCCGGAGACGTTGAGCCCGATAGGACGAATCGCATTCGACAGGTTGTCGGAACGAGTCGCGGCGGCGGGAGAGCCGTTTCGGCTTTTCTTCACACCGGAGGATTTGGAAGCTGAGTTGCGGCGAGAAGGATTCAAACGCGTGGAGCAAGTGGATTCCGGACGGCTCAACGATCTTTATTTCAACGATCGCGCTGACGGGCTGAAGCTCTCACCTCTGGGGCTGGGGATGCTGGTTACTGCCGGAGTGTGATGTCAAAGGCGACGCATTGAAACTTCGCGACGCTACAATGATGCAAGCATGATCCGTAGACTCATTGGACTGTCCGTTGCAGGGACTTTGCTCGCTGCCTCGGGGTGCGGGTATCACACGCTGGGTGCGGCCACGCACTTGCCGCCTGACGCGCGCACGCTTTCAGTGCCAATGTTTGCTACTCGCACGGAGGCGTATCACACCGAGACAGCGCTGACTGACGCCGTGATTCGCGAGTTTGCTGCACGCTCGAAGATGCGAGTAACGCCGGCAGACAACGGCAATTCGGACGTGGTTCTGCACGGGACCATCTTGAATGAAACGGTTGCGCCGCTGACCTACAACACCACCAACCAGCAGGCTTCGAGCTTTCTGATCACGCTGGTAATTTCGGTGACCTTGAAGGCTCGTGACGGCAAGGTGCTCTACGAGAACAAGAATTATGTGTTTCGCGGTCAGTACCAGTCCACTTCGGATTTGCCAACATTTCTGGATGAAAGCTCCTCGGCGGTTGACCGCATGTCCCGTGACTTTGCCCGGGCGCTGGTGGCGGACGTGCTGGAAGGAATGTGAAAGCAGGGGCTCGGGAACAGGGACTAGCGACCAGGCAACAGACTTAAGCAGCACACACAAGTTACGGTTATAGTTGAGTTTCTGCCGTTTAATCCTCAGGATAGCGCCCTATCGCTCACTGTTAATCTGTATACGCATGCTCGCTGCCCGGCCAACCTGGAGTTTTGCCCGATGAGCGGCTCTCGTTGGGGTGCAGGTTTCAGCGCAGTTGGGCGTTTTGTTGGCGAGATTGAGGCTGCAGCCACCAATAAAGGCTCGTTGAGACCTGGTTATGTGCTGGCTGGCGATGAAATCTTTCTGCTGGATCGTTGCCGCGACGCTGTTCTCAAGGCATTCGTGCCGCCCGATCTCAAAGACTTCTGCCTGTCCGATCTCGATCTGAGTACAACCCCGATTTTTGATGTCCTCGATCGCGCACAAACGCCTTCGCTGATGGCGCCGTTTCAGGTAATTTTTGTTCGCAATGTGCGGCAGCTTTATACCCGCGGCGCCAAGAAGGATGAATTTGCGGCGCTGGACCGGTACTTTAAGTCCCCGAATCCGCAGGCACTGTTGATCTTCGTGGCGGATTTTTTGCGTATACCGACCGACACGCGGCGCATGGAGATGGACGACAAGAATCGGTTTGAGCGTTTGTCGGAAACTCTCGGCGAGCACTGCGGAATGGTCGAGTTGGCGCGCGTGAACGAAGAAGACGCTATGCGCTGGGCGACTGCAACGGCGCTGGCAACCGATACCAAACTCGAACCGGATGCGGCTCGCGAGCTTGTGGACGCGCTGGGAGCCGACATGATGCTGATTGCATCAGAGCTGGAAAAGCTGTTGCTGTACACGTCTGGCCGTGGCCGAATTACCTTGGGCGATGTTGAGACGATGGTTTTGGCGGCCAAGCAGCGTTCTCTTTATGAACTGACGGATGCCATCAGCTCGCGCAATACGGCAAAGGCACTGGCGCTGCTGCACGGGTTGTTGAACAGTTCGGATGCGGGCGAGGATGCGGCGATTGGGCACCTTTATATGCTGGCACGCACCTTCCGGCAGATGCTGGTCATTCTCGAGAAGAACGTGCGTGACTCGCGAGCGATCTGGCAAGCGCTGTGGCAGGGATTTCGCATGCCTCCGTTTGCGGCAGACGATCTGATCCGCCAGGCTCGGCGGTACAAGAGCCGGCGTGAATTGACGAGGGCGATACGGTTGATTGCGCGAGCCGATCTGGAATTGCGTTCATCTCCGCCGGACAAGCGCCTCGTGCTGGAGCGTCTGGTTTACGATCTCGCATCCGAGCCGAAAGCATCGTCACCGTGGGCTTCGTCGCAGTTGTCGTTCGAAGTCTAAACAAATTGCAGATTTAGAAGTTTACGGACGGTGAGGGAATTCGCCCGCTGCGGGATTTTCTTAGTACAGATGTGTGCCGGATTGCATGAGCCATCCACTATAGGCGCGATCTTCTCGCAGGATGTGGCTTGTGAGCCAGTCGCGGAGGAACGTGATGAGGTGCACGCTGAGAGCGGCTTCTCCACGCCTGTGACGTTCGGCGTAATCGGCTACTTGCGATGTTAGTTTCAGATGTGCGGCACGATGCTCTGGCAGACCGGGATATTTCGCGCTGGCGAGCATCGACTCTTCGGCGGAGAAGTGGCTTCGCGTGTATGCCAGCAGATCGTCGAGCAGGCGACCGGTGACTGACTTTTCCTGACCCTTCAGCATGGCTGCGTGCAACTCGTTCAACGAGTCGAATAAAGATGAATGCTGATCGTCAATGGATTGAATGCCAACCGAGTCGGATTTATTGAAAGTCAAAAGTGCCATTCCGTCTCTCTCCCGCCAAAGCCTGGCAATCAAGATATCGGCACGGGGCTGGTGAAGTTGAGAGAGCTTCTACTTTCGGGGTGAGAGGAAAAAGGATTAAAAGACGCCGCGATCGTTGAGCCAAACGCCGTAAGGCTGGTCGAGTTGCTCAACATGCTCCATGTACCAGGACGGGAGGAATGCGAGCAGCGAAGGGAAGTGGAGGGCTTCATCGTGGTTCACCTGTTCGAGAGCGGAATAGAGTTTTGCCAGCAGGTGCATGTGCGCCGTGCGGTGCTCCTCGAAGCCGGGAAAACCTTCCCGCTGCAGAAGCTGTTCCTCGCTCTGGAAATGCATTTGGGTGAATTCAATGAGGTGTTCGAGCTGCAGGCTGATGCACTGGCGATCGCCACCGTGAAGCAGCATGACGCGGAGTTCATTCAGGGTATCCATCAGGATGCCGTGCTGATCGTCCATGGCCTGCACGCCAACGATGCATTCATGGCTCCACGTCAACAGGGTCATCTCAATCTCCGCAACCAGAGACAAGTCTCACCCTAGTGATGAACAGTCTCAATGGCGCTATTGTGGGGAGCTTATGGGCCTTTGGGATCACCCGGGATGTGACTTCCGGCGCATTACCGTGGTGCTTTTACTCCAGAATCATGTCTGGCTGGGGTCCGTGACTGCGAGTGGTCAAAATAACAGCAGCGGCGAGGATGAGTGCTCCGCCAAACCACGCATAAGGACCAAGGTGTTCGCCGAGTAATTTCACGCCAAGGTAGGACCCGAGAGCCGGTTCGATGTTGAGGAAGACCCCGGCGCGCGAGGCGGGAACGTGATGGATACCCCAGTTCCACAGAAATGTGGTGGTCGCGGTGCAGGCGAGGCCGCTGATGGCCAGGGCGATCCAGGCTGTGACACTCACATGGCTGAAGGGCGGAGGAGAGATTTTTTCTACTCGCCACGGGTTGAACAGCATGGGGCCGAGGGTCCAAACCGCCAGCATTACCGTTCCGGCAAGGATGCTGTACGCCGTGACCACGACCGGGCTGTGCGAGCGCATGAGTTTCTTGCTGAGGAGGATCCATAGGAGCGCGGTGCAAAGCGATAAGACCACCAGCATGTCGCCGTACAAAGTGGGTTCACCCTGTGCCGCCGGTCCGCGATGTCCACCGAGCACGATGAGAGCAGCTCCGACCGTGGAGGCGACCAATGCAGTCCAGCCGATCGCGTCGAGGCGCTCACCAGCGAACAGTGCAGCGGCGACGCCAAGCAGAACAGGCATGGATCCAACCATCAGCGAAGCGTGGCTCACGGTGGTGTGGGCCAAACCGTGAAACTGGATGAGGAACTGGATGGGAATGCCAAAGGCGGCGGAGATGAGAATGATGCGGATTTCGGCGGCCGTAAAGCGGACACGATTCAGGAGCGCGACGGGCAGAAGGCCAACGCAGGCAAAGAGAAACCGGTAGAGCACCATGTGCTCCACGCTCATCTCATTGAGCGCAAGGCGGCCGAAGTAGAAGCCAGTGCCCCAGAGGCATCCGGCAACCGCGCATGCCCCATAGCCGAGGAAGGCGGTACGCGGGCTCAATGTTGTGTTGTCTGCCATGCCTGCTTTTACTGTCGCACAGCGGATTCGCGGCCCACGCCAGTCGATTGCATCTGGTGGGAACAGTCAGTCAGCGAAAAGCGACATCTGTTTTGAAGATTTTGTCTTTTGCGACTTGGGTACGTCTTCGAAGACAGTTCTTCCGCCGATAGAAGATGAGATATTGCGTTCGTGGCTTATCGCCGCAGAAAAGTCAGCTAAGGGTTCCATGTTGCTTTCGACGTTGCGCGTGAGCCGGTCGAGACAGCGAAAGCCTTCGAGCTTTTCCGTGTGTCCGAGCTTCGCTGCATCCAAAGCACGCCGCAGAACGCTGAGAGACTCGTCGTATGTCTTGAGCGGAACCGGGAAGGGGTGGCCGTCTTTCCCGCCATGCGCGAAAGAAAAGCGAGCAGGGTCGTCAAATCGGCTGGGTGCACCGTGGACGACCTCGGCGATAAGAGCGAGCGATTGCAGGGTACGCGGACCGAGTCCTTCAACGAGCAGCAACGATGCAAAGTTGCGGAGGTCCTCTTCGTGAGCTACAGCGAGCACTCCGCCTAAACGCTTCAGATCAAGGTCTGCGGGGCGAACGTCGTGGTGGGAGGGCATGGTCAGCTTGCGAATTTCATCGAGCGATGCCTGTACGGGTTCATGCGCGATCGAGAGCAGCGCCTTTTGAGCGTGAACCGCGCGATGGTCGACCAGGTTGAGAATTGTGCCCTGCGGTTTACCGAGGATTGCCGTGTGGGGATCGGAGACGAAGTCGCGGACGGCCGCCGAGTGCCAGTGATATCGGCGTGCGAGGCGGTTATCTGCATTCATACCTTGCTGCACGACGGCCCATTCACCGGATTTGTGAATGACGAAGGAATGCAGGTAAAGCTGAAATCCGTCTGCTATGGCGTTGTTATCGATGCGGGCGGTGAGACGGCTGGTACGGGCAAGGTAGTCTCCATCAAGGCCGGTGTGCCCGGCAAATTCGTGCAGCTCTGCAGGAGTGCGCTTGGAATGTTTGCCGCGGCCGCCGCAGATGGTGATTCCAAGTTCCCGGAAGCGCGGATTAAGACCGCGTTTTAGCGCTCCCATGACCGAGGTTGTGATTCCGGAGGAATGCCAGTCCATCCCCATGACGCAGCCAAGCGCCTGGAACCAGAATGGATCACTGATCCGGGTGAGGAACTCTGACGGGCCGTAGGACTCGAGGACACACTCGGTAATCGCAGTGCCAAGCAAGGTCATGCGCTCGGCCAGCCACGGCGGTACGTGTCCGCCGTGGAGGGGGAGGTCGGCGGTTCCGGAGCGTTTCACTCCAATATTCTCTCGCAAATGGGATGGCCGGTTCGCGGGGAGCGTGTTCCATTTTGAAGCGATTGGTTTTATTTCATTGGAACGCAGAACTTCGAGTGTCGTCAGACCATCCAAGATCGTGCTAGCATCATTGGCACGGTGCGCCTTGGCCGGTGCTACCTCCCCAAGGCGTTTTGCGATCAACGTTCGCCAACGAAACAAGAGGATGCGAACATGACAAAGACCCTTCTTTTCAAGGCCATGACATCACTACCGCTTCTGCTGCTGGGTTCAATGCTCTATGCGCAGGCGGACGACGCAAACCCTCCAAACACTGCGACAGATCCAGGCGTCTCAAAGGTGCGCATTGTGCGCCTTAGCCAGGTGCGCGGCACTGTCCAGATCGATCGCAGCAACGGCCGCGGTTTTGAGCCGGGCATCGCCAATCTGCCGATTATTGAGCACAACCAACTTCGCACCGGTGTGGGCGTTGCAGAGGTTGAGTTTGAAGACAACAGCTCGCTGCGGCTGGCTCCCAATTCGCTCGTGGAATTTCCGAGCCTGGAACGCGATGCCAGCGGTGCGACCATTTCTTCGGTTCATATCATCAAAGGCAGCGCCTATATCAGTTTGGTGAAACCGCAGAGCGGAAAGGCTCCCGTAAACAAGTTTGCCGTTGTGTTTGGGGAGCGCAAGCTCGAGCTTGACCCGGCGACACACGTCCGACTGACGCTGGGTGACACCGACGCGAAGCTCGCTGTGCTTGATGGTGTGGTTCACGCGAGTGGGGAGAATGGCTTGGTAAATATCCCCAAAAAGAAGACAGCAACGTTTGCAATTTTCGGCCAGAATGAGCCGACGATTGCCAAGGATATTGAGCCGACCCCCTTCGATGCGTGGGATCACGATGCGGCTTCATATCATTCGAATGTGGCATCTTTCTCGGGTGTCAACTCGCCCTATGCATACGGGATGCGCGATATGGCCTATTACGGCAGCTTTGTGAATGCTGGCGGCTGCGGATCGATGTGGCGTCCTTACTTCGCGAGTGCGTCGTGGCAACCGTATTCAAACGGGAGCTGGGCCTGGTATCAAGGCGCGGGCTATTCATGGGTTTCGCCCTATCCCTGGGCGTGGACGCCGTATCACTATGGCTCATGGGCCTACTGCGACAACGTTGGGTGGGGATGGATGCCGGGCGGCGGATGGAATGGCCTGAACAACGTTACAACGGCGACGACAGCGGTGATTCCGACTGGCGGCAGTGGCAACGGCGGCAATGGCGGACGTATTCCCCACCGGCCTACACTTCCTCCTTCTCCGCATGCGCCCTCGGTAAGTGCGGTAAATACGAAGCCGCTTGCAGGGTCTGAGATCGCCTCGTCCTCGTCTTTTGTGTTTCGCAAAGACTCGGCGGGATTGGGTGTGCCGCGCGGGACGCTTGGAAATCTGCACAAGTTTTCCAATGAATCGATTAGTCACGGCACTGCGAGGATCCCGATCTATGCGAGCGTTCCGGAGACCGGCAGGTCCAGTAGCGGCCTCACATCGTCTGCTTTGATGGGAGCTTCACTTCATCGCGGGTACGCACCACCGCCGTCAAGTTTCTCGCAGGGATCTTCGAGTTCATATTCTGGTGGATCTAACAGCAACATGGGTTCAAGCGGCGGCGGCGCTCGATCGAGTGGTCCGTCGATGCCATCTGCGCCGGCTCCTTCGGCTCCCTCCGGGGGCGGCGCCAGGAAATAGCGGCGCGCGGAATTCGACTTGATTTTGGCTGTGCGCGTCACCAGTTGTAACGCGCACAGCATCTCTTCTGCGAACACCGTACTTCTGCATCCCGCCTTATCACACCGAAACCAAGGTCGAGCAATTGGCGTCACTTCATTTCTTCTCGGAACCTCGTTGCTCTCAGAACCTTAATGAGGGCTTAGGGCCCAGGTGCTCTCCGTCACCACTCATTTAAGAAAATGACGCTGACGGCGCGGTAGAGCCGAGGAATCGGCGAGAATATATGCAGAGATGGTGAAGAGATTTTTGGGGATTGAAGCGCGCGGCTTGATTGCGCATGTATTCCGGGTTCTGACATTTGCCGTAATGCTACATGCGGCAGCGCAGGCTCAACTCTTCGGACACCATCCCAAGGATGCGAAGGACGCATCTCCCGCAGATTCTGTGAATCGGGAACAGCCGGCGTCCCAGCCAGCCGCTTTCAGCATTCCTGTTGAGCCGCTCGGATTCTTTGCGCCCGGCGCTATTTATCAGGGGCAGCGGGAAAGTCTCGTGTCGCTGGACTTTCTGGATGAAGACCACCTTTTATTCACGTTTCATGCACCGGGGCTGATGCGCCGGCGAGACAATGCGTCTGCGAGCGATGAGCGGCAAATACGCGCGGTCGTTCTGGCTTTGCCCAGTGGAACGGTGAATGCGGAGGCCCTGTGGACACTGCATGACAGGGGCCGGTATTTGTGGATGTTGAACGACGGACATTTCCTCTTGCGCAATCAGAACGACCTGCAGCTCGGAGAAGCGTCCTTGGAACTCAAGCCTTCCCTGCATTTTGAAGGCCCGGTACTGTGGCTTGAACTTGACCCGGCGCAGGATCTGGTTGCTACCGATTCTCGTGAGCCTGTTGGCACTAAACCTCAAACTGGCAGCGTGCCGAGCCCGGGGACCGCTTCCGCGTGGGTCACTTCGGATGAGGTGAAATCGTATGCGGAACCCGACATTGTCTTGCGTATTGTGCGACGCGCTACGGGGCAGGTTATGCTGGTCAGCCGCACCCGGACGACCGTGCATCTGCCCATCAACTCCGATGGTTTCGTCGAATCATTGCGCGGCAAAGGGCACGAATGGGTGCTGAACCTGGATTCTTTCAAGGGTGGAAGTCGCGTGATTGGGAAACTCGACTCGATGTGCGCGCCTTCCGTCGAGTTTGTCTCCAATCCTGAAGTGCTCGTCACCACCTGCAATCCCGACAACAGTCGATGGATGGTTGCCATGTCGACCGACGGCAAGCGTCTTTGGAATGTGGTGAAGCCGCCAACCCAGATTTGGCCGCGCCTGTACATGGCACCCAACGGTCTGCGCCTTGCCCGCGAAACTCTTGTTGTAACCCACCCGATCGATACCTTTTCCCCGCTCAGTTTTGACGATGTGAAAGGACAACTCGTGGAGGTCTACGATGCGATCACCGGGAAGGTGAATTTGACTGCGCCTGCCAGTCCCATTCTGGATGGGGGCGGCAATGTTGCCATCTCACCCTCCGCCCGGCGTGTGGCCATTCTCGACGCTGGAGCCATCCAAGTATATGAACTGCCGCCTACATCTCCCGGTCTTCCTGCCGGGCAGTAGAGGGCAGCGGGTATTCAGGCGCGTTTCCGACGTGTAAACTTGCCTGCGGAGGTTTTTCTTGGCCACAGCTGTCGTCCGGTATACGGCTGCGGCGGTCACTGACCGCGGGCGCAAACGTCCTTCCAACGAAGATGCCTTCGGGTTTTCCGTTGAGTCGGGTGTTTATATAGTTTGCGACGGAATGGGCGGAGCAGCCGCTGGAGAAATCGCCAGCACCCTCGCCGTTGACGAATTCCTTCGCCTTCTAACCAATCGAAATCCTGAAAATACAACGCCTTTAGCCGATGCGGCTCAAAGCGCGATCTGCGCCGCCAATGAGGCGATCTTCTCACGCGCCCAGCGGAATCACCGGCTGAGCGGGATGGGCACAACGCTGGTGGCATTGGCGACCTGCGAGCACCATGTGTGGGTACTGAACATAGGGGACAGCCGTTGCTACCGGCTCCGCCAAGGTCGCCTGGAGCAGGTAACCAGTGATCACTCACTGGTCGAGGAGCAGGTGCGAATGGGCCGCATGACCCCGCGTGAAGCCCTGCATTCTCCTCTAAAAAACGTGATTACGCGGGCCTTGGGCACGCAGTCGCAGGTGACGCCCGACGTGTTTGAACTCGAGGCCGAACCCGGCGATCTGTTCCTGCTTTGCTCCGACGGATTGACGCGCGAATTACCAGACTCCGCGATTCAGACCTTGCTGAATGACGCACTCCCCCTTGAAGCGCTCTCTGCGAGACTCGTTGACGCTGCAAAAAAGGCGGGCGGTCACGATAACATCACGTGTCTGCTCGTACGCGCAGAGGCGTAGTTAGCTAGATAGGCGATTCCGTCTTTTCCTGTCTCAGGCCTGGCAGTGCTGCGCACCATTCGTTGACAGCCGTTTCGAGATCGCCTCAAGCATCACGGTCGGATGCACCGGCTTGGCCATGATCTCGAACTCATGCCCTTCGCTCTTTGCCTTCTTCACAAGTGCCTCGACTGTTGGCTGCCCGGAAAACAACAGAATGTGACAACTCTCGAAGCGCTCCTTCAGGAGCACCGCGAGATCGATTCCATTCATCTTCGGAAGCATTACGTCGAGGATCGCGAGATCGGGGAACCATTGCTCGACAAGTTGAAGTGCCGCTTCTGCGGAATAGACTACGCGTGCGTCGTAGCCTTTTGAGCAAAGAATCTGGGCCAATGAGTCGGCCACCATCTTCTCGTCTTCCACGATCAAGATCATTCCCACGTTTTCAGGCATTAAGGGCCTCCCGTGGGAAAAATCCGAACCGCCCACTGTTCTTGTGAAGGATGCCCGGTCGTGAATGTAAGGTTGGCTATCTGACGCTCAACAAATACAAGCAAATCAATATCAATCACAGTGCGGGACGCGTATCTCTGGAATCCATGAGTTGATTACTGCGACGTATGCGTCTGTCTTGTCTTCCGTCGATGCCGCATGAGAACGAGGTGCGATTACACAGGGCTTAGGGGTTCAGAGTACTTACCTTTTGCCCTTGGAGTAATAAAGGCGTATTACTGTTTCGCTGCGTGGATATCTCCGGGGTGCGGACCTAACATAAAGAATCTAATTCATTTGCGTCCTGTATTCGGTATGTTCGTGAATCAGGTGGCAACGAACAAATCTATGAACAGTGCGAAATATCATTCGTGGAAGAGGCTCAATCCTGTCGGGGAACGGCCGGAAAGACCTATCCAGATCCAGAATCCCCGGGAGATTATGCGCGAGAGTTCCGGCTCAGGATTCTTGTTGGACTGGCTCGTGGGCGGCGAAGCATCCGCGCGAAATATTCAGGGATTTTCGATTAGATTTGAAGGCTATTTGGCGACCAATGCGGGTCAAGCCAGCCAGGCGAGACAGGCCGACCAGAAGCGCGCTCATGCGCGGTGAATAGAATCCACTTCTGCCATTTCTGGTCGGGGCGGAGGGATTCGAACCCCCGACCCTCTGCTCCCAAAGCAGATGCGCTACCAGACTGCGCTACGCCCCGACGTTTCTCTGATTGTATCGCGGAAAGCCTCGCGGCTTGTACCGTTGGATCTCGTTCGAAGCCATCCGGACTCAATGGTGGATAAGCCATGCAAACAGCCAGATAACGATTATGATCGGGATCGCAAAAACGACTCCTAGCGCGCACAGGACAGTAGCGAGGAACGCCCAGTCTTTCCAGGTGTGGCGACGTGGTTCACCCAAGTGGCGCTGGAGCAACTGGTAGTTACGTCGATTGGGCTTAAAGGCGATATCGAACACGTCGCCAAGGATGGGAATCGATCCCACCAGTACACCGATGCCAATGTTGGCAGTCATGCGGAACAAAGTGATGTAAGGAACCCCACGGGTCCAGGCAGCAATCGGGATGATGAGGGAGAGCAACCCCGCCATGACGTCCCCCAGTCCCGGTACCAGTCCAATGATGCCGTCAATGCCGAAGCGGAACTTGGTGAAGGGGATCCGGAATGCTTCGTCGAGCAGAATCTCGAGCTGACGCAGTGTTGCATCCCGAAAGAGCCAGGCGCCACGATCCCAGCGCCCTGACGGCACGAGGATGCCATCAACCGATGGGCCCTTGCGCTGGCTGAATCGAGTCGATTTGGCTTCAGAATCGGGCGTACGTGAGGCCTTCCGGTCGCCATTGGGCATATTCATTCGATGCTACAATCGTAGAGGTACGTGGCGGCTATAGTTCAGCGGCAGAACGCCTGACTGTGGCTCAGGATGTCGTGGGTTCGATCCCCACTAGCCGCCCCAATTGAAGATTTCTAATTTTCGTCTGACCCGATAAGCGTGCGTACGCGCGCCCAAAGCAGCCCCGGTCTGAGCTGTCTAAATCAACAACTCTGAAATGCACTGGAGATCATGCCTGCGCAATGGTCGGGGATCAATGCCTGTCGGCTTCGGCGTTTGTCGGGTCGGAGAAGCCTTCTTTGAAGATCGAGATCCAGCTGATGAGCACGACCAGGGTGCATCCGATCAATCCGCTGAAGAACATGATCTCAACAAGCCGAACAGCTAAAACCATCATGGAGTGAGTCATGGTGCGAGACACAACCTTTCCCGAACCCGTCGAGAGAGCTATGGCTCGATCTCGAAGTCAGCTGAGAGTATAGGGAAACAGGGAAAGCGGCACTAGTCATACCAAGGTATAGTTGTGTTCCTTGAGAGAGCCTTTTAAAGTCCAAACACGGACTCGTATATTCATAAGACATCCGGGTCCATTTCCCTTCTCGTTTGAGTTGTAAATCAGATCGCAACCGAATTCACCGCAAGAGACCTTACCGGCCCAGCGGTGAAGTGTACCCTGCAGCATCTCGCGCAGTTCGACAGTAGAAGATTCCAAAAATTGAATGGAGGAGCTACACGATGAACCCCATTGTGCGGCCAGGGAGATCCCTGTCTTTTTCGCAAAAGCTAACCCGGCTGGCAGAACGCCTGCGCCAGCCGATGTGGCAGAAGTACGGCGCGACCGTGCTCGCAGGCAAACTCGCTGGTGTCGGTTTGACGTTGTTGGTCACGGCCGGCATCACCGCAATATTCTTCGCAAAGGTGTACGCAGCTGATACTCCGATGAAAGCTGCTGACATTGTGAATCCTGTAAACACCGCATGGACATTGATTGCGGCCTTCCTCGTGTTCGGCATGCAGGTTGGATTCACGATGCTCGAAGCAGGCTTCTGCAGGTCGCGCGAGACGGTGAACGTGCTGATGGAGTGCATTGTCGACACGTGTTTATGCGGAATTCTTTTCTATGCAATTGGTTTCGCATTCATGTTCAGCCATGGCAACGGATTCATCGGCTACCACTGGTTTTTCCTGCAAGGTGCGCCTGAAACTTATGAATCTACAGGTGTGGCATTCCTCGCGGTATGGATCTTTCAATTCGCATTCGCCGATACCTGCTCCACGATTACCTCCGGTGCCATGATTGGTCGGACGGGTTTTGTCGGCGATTTGCTCTACTCGCTTGGCGTTTCCGGGTTTATCTATCCGATCATTGGCCACTGGGCATGGGGTCCGGATGGCTTTCTGGCGACGATGGGCGCAACCGGTTATTTTCTTCCCAACCTCGGACAGAGCTTCCACGATTTCGCAGGCTCGACGGTCGTTCACACTATCGGTGGATTTATCGCGTTGGCCGGCTCCATTGTTCTGGGGCCAAGGCTGGGGCGCAAGTTCAAACGCGACGGCGGTGCTCCCATGCTGCCGCATGATCTCACCATCGCGGCAACTGGCGGACTGATCCTGTGGTTCGGCTGGTATGGCTTTAATCCTGGTTCCACTCTTTCGGCGATGGATTTTGTGGGTATCGGACGCGTCTCCGCCAATACCACGCTCGCAGCCTGCGCGGCCGGACTTACGGCGATGATGTATGCCTATTTCCTTAGCAAGAAATGGGATGTGGGATTCACGGTGAACGGATTCCTTGCAGGACTTGTTGCGATTACATGCCCCTGCTACTGGGTCACCCCAACTGGTTCCATCATCCTGGGTGGAGTCGCCGGGGTCCTGGTGTGCATGGGCGTGGAGCTACTGGAGTGGTTGCGCATCGACGATCCTATCGGTGCGGTTCCCGTGCATGGCCTGTGCGGTATCTGGGGTACGCTCTCGCTCGGATTCTTTGCCTGCGGCAAGTATGGGGCATCTGGACCAGCGGGTCCTGACAACTCGGCAGCGCTCTCCGGGCTCTTCTATCACGGTGGCTTCACCCTGTTGAAGGCCCAGTTCATTGGCAGCGCAATCATCACGACCGCTACTTTTGGTGTAGCGATGCTGCTGATGTACCTGGTGAACCTGACGGGGACGCTGCGTGTTTCAGAAGAGGGTGAGTTGTATGGACTTGACCTTCATGAGCATGGCATCTCAGCTTATCCGGAGTACGTCATTTCGTCGCTGGCCGCACCGGCTGGCATGCCTAAGGATGTTACTGGGCACTCGCCAGTACACGAGATGACCTCGCTGCGCAGCGCATCCACAACCGGCGATTGATCGAAGAAAGACGAGGATTTTATGACTAAGATCGAAGCAATCGTCCGGCCCAACAAATTCGAAGCGGTGAAATCCGCCTTGATTGAAATGGGTGTGGAAGGTATGACCGTCTCAGAGGTTCGCGGTCACGGACGGCAGAAAGGGCACACCGAGGTTTTTCGCGGGAGAGAGTATGACGTCGATCTGCTTCCCAAAATCAAGGTGGAACTGGTTCTGCTGGACGAAATTGTTGAGTCTGCGATCGAAGCCATCTCCAACGCAGCCTACACAGGCAAAATTGGCGACGGCAAGATCTTCCTCTATAACGTTAGCGGCGCCGTTCGCATCCGCAGCAAGGAGCGGGATCAGGCGGCCATTTAAGCAATCCGCATCAGGACTGTTCCACGAAGCTGATGATAACCGCTGTCTTCTTTCTGCGACGCACGTACAACGCGTCGCAGAAATGAAGGCGAAGTGATTAAGCATCGTGGAGCTCACGTTGAGCGGGGACTCTCCCATGTCATTCGGTTCTCCTATTTCCCCCTTCGATCCCGATGGAGAATACTGGTGGTCTAAGGGTAGTTCAGGGCTGACGCAGCAAATCAGCGGCGTCGGCCACTTTCTTCGTGGTTTTCGCACTCGACTGCGATTTGGCTTGCTTTCACGCGAACCGCTTCGCCTCATACGTTTTCAGATTACGGATCAGATAGCGGAGTGTGATTGGATAGCGCGTAACCAGGATGTGTGGGACGAAGATCTCGCGCGCGAGATTGGGAGACGCCATGCCTCCCTGCAAGCACTCAAAGATGCAATCGATGTTCGCTCGATGCTTTTTGAAGTCTTGCCGGATCTTGCGACTGCGCGTCTGCGCGTTTACAGAGAATCAAATTCTCATCCTCGCGAGCTGATTATCGCCGGCAATGTTCGTCGCCAAGACGGAGCGTTCCGAAGTATTCATTCTCTTGCGATGCGCGCCAAGCTTGTCGGGCTTCGCTTCTGTCTTGAAAACGACTTACTCTGCCGGCTTCCGCGCGAGGAGAAATTTGGTTTCGGTGACTAGGCTGGCGTAGTGCGAGAAGGAAATTTGACGCGTTCGCACATCTTAACCAGCTCGGCCACGGACCCCGCCTGCATTCCATCCATGACGCGGCGTCGATGAATTTTGACGGTGATCTCGCTAAGGTTCAGCTCGGCGGCAATCTGCTTGTTAAGTAGGCCCGCAGTGACCATGGACATCACTTCCTTCTCGCGATCGGTGAGGGAATTGATACGGGATTTGATTGCGCTGATGATCGATTCTTCTCGCCGACGCGAGCGATCCTGCTCGAACGCCTGCCTGACTGCGTGGAGAAGTTCCTCCTTTTGGAATGGCTTCGTCAAGAATTCAATGGCCCCCGCCTTCATCACCTTGCGCACCATCGGGATGTCTCCATGCGCGGTCATGAAGATTATTGGAAGTCCAATTGACAGACTGTTCAGATGCTCCTGAAGTTCGACCCCGCTGGCTCCTGGAAGCCGGGCATCCAGCAACATGCAGCCTACGCGAGAATCGTTCCAGCTTTCCCAGAAAGCCTCAGCCGAAGAGAACTGTTCAGTTCGGATACCGACCGAATCGAGCAGATTCGACAACCCTTCGCAGATTGAGGCGTCGTCATCGACGATGAATACGGTTTCGTCGCTCATGCGCCGATTCCAAGCGTGAATTTGAACCGCGCGCCCGTGGGCCGTTTGTTCTCCACCCATATGCGTCCATCGTGCGCTTCAACAATACTGCGGCAAATTGCAAGACCCATGCCCGTCCCCTGTTCCTTTGTGCTGAAGAACGGCTCGAAGATTCTTGTTGCTGTCTCCGGTGCGATTCCAGGGCCATTGTCTTCGATGGTGATGACAACCTCGCCGGTGCCGTGCTTTTCCGAGTGAATCGTCAACTCTCGCGATCCAACGACTGCGCCCATGGCGTCCATCGCGTTGTTTGCGAGGTTCAGCAGAACCTGCTGAATTTGAACGGGGTCTGCTTCGATCCTTGGCAGATCAGGATCCAATAGCATGCGGACGGCCACCCCGCGGCGGATGGATTCATCGCGAAGAAGACGCGCAATTTCCTGAACAAGATGATTCACGTTTATGTGGAGTTTCTCAGTTCCTTCCTTCCGAAAGAGTGCCCGAACCCGCTTGACTACGGCACTGGCCCGCGTGCTTTCCTGCACGATCTTTTCCGCAGTAGCAGAGGCTTTTTCGAAGTTGGCTGGATTGCTGCCAAGCCACTCCCTGCAAGCATAGGCGTGAGTCACCACGGCGGTTAGAGGTTGATTGAGTTCGTGGGCGATGGAGGCCGCCATCTCAGCCATGCTCAGCGTCCGCGAAAGCCTGGATAGGTCCTCCTGCGCGATGACAAGGCTCTGCTGTGCTTTATGTTGTTCCTCGATGTCAATATGAATGCCATACCAGCGAGCGATCGTTCCATCCTCTGACCGTTGCGGAATGCTTCGAACCAGGAACCAGCGATAGCTGTCGTCTGCGCCTCGTACACGGACCTTTACTTCGAACCTTCCCCCGGCAACCAGCGCTGATTCCCACCCCTGGCGGAAGAGCGCCTCATCTTCCGGGTGCAGGACACCGAAGAAGGATTCCCCTTCGAGTGATGCCCTTCGCTCTCCAACATAGTTACGCAGATGCTGATTGCAGTATTCGATACAACCAGCGGCGTCAGACCGCCAGATTTGCTGCGGAATCGCTTCGGTCAAGATGCGAAGCTGGCGTTCGCTCTCCCGGATCTCGAGGTTGGAGCGCTGAAGCTCGGCAGTTCTCTCTCTGACCTTGGCCTCAAGCTCGTCACGCGCCACGCGCACGGCGTTCTCTGCCCGTTTACGAGCGGAGCTTACAATCGAGATCGCAAACGCGCATAGGATGAAGGCCGCGAGGAAGCTCTGGGATTCTTTGGCGACGGTGATTGAAAACAGTGGCGGAATAAAAAAATAGGTGATGACAAGCGAGGATTGAACGACGGCAACAAAGCCCGCCACTACGCCGCCAAACCATGCGCTGCCCATCACAGCGCCAAAAAACAGAAAGACAAATGGGTAGGCGATTACATGCTGAAGCGGGAAAGTCCACAACAGAGCTACGAGCACAAAACTAGTTGCGATGGAGATTGGTTTGATTCCATACTCCATTGCTCCTTGCGAAAATTGCTCGAAGCTTCTCGCTGTCATCCCTCCATCATAGTTTCTGTTCGGCTTGAACATTCAGATATGTAAGATTTCATGCAATAGTGTCAGGGCGCGTTGAACGCGATGTCTAAAGAGAGATGGAGTAAAACCTCCTGTGGTAACCTGAGGTCTGCAAGTTGGAGACGGTAATTTTCAACTGCTGGCCAACTTGCGCACTGCCCACGTCGTGAGTAGTCGAACTTCGAGTTTCCGTGAACCCTCGATTCCCCAAAAATGAAATCCACGCCGATTCAGCTGAGATGTTGAAGGCTGGATTGCGTCCATTCAAGCCGCGCAGAGGATTGACGAACGGGCACCTCCAGACGATCGTCGGAAACTACCTGCCGCGACCTGCTTTTCTATGCGATTCGGTGAAAGAGACGGTTGAAGTTGATCCCGTGGACGGCAGCCGTGTGGTGTGTTTTTGCGATTGGCAACCGGAGCCCGGGCGCGCAAGTCTTCTTACGGTAATTCTGGTTCACGGGCTAGAGGGCTCGTCGGAATCGCGCTATATCAAGGGCATTGCGGCACGAGCATGGGCGGCAGGGTGCAATGTCGTTCGCATGAATATGCGCAATTGCGGGGACACTGATGAGTTGACGCCGACTCTCTACCACTCGGGCCTGTCGTCAGACGTGGGCACCGTCGTCCGACACTATGCAGCGCGTTTTGGGCTTGAGCGTGTTGCACTTGTCGGCTATTCGATGGGAGGGAATCTTGTGCTCAAGCTGGCCGGGGAGTGGGGAGGCGCCGCTGCGCCCTTGTGTGCTGTTGCAACAGTATGCCCGGCCATCGATCTCTCCGCTGGTTCTGATGCTTTACATGAACCTGCAAATCGACTCTACGAATGGCATTTTCTGCGCCGGCTGATGCAGAGATACCATCGCAAGGCTGCGCTTTATCCGCACATTTATGGGAATGCCAAAGTCGGTCCGATTCGCTCCTTGCGTCAGTTCGACAACGAGATTGTGGCGCGTTATTGCGGGTTTCGCGATGCAGACGATTACTACTATCGCGCTGCGAGCGCACGCGTCGTCGACAAGATTGCTGTTCCCACGCTGATCATTCGTGCGGAGGATGATCCATTTGTCCGCTTCACTCCTGAGACCCGGTCTCGTCTGATCGCGAATCCGAACATTCTGCTGGTCGAGACGCAGCATGGGGGGCATTGTGCGTATCTCTCTCGTGATCGCGGTGACGATATTCACTGGGCTGAGGCAAATGTCGTTCGCTATCTCATGAAGTTTTCAAGTGCAGCAAAGATAACCGGCGGGTCGGATGGAAGCTGATTGGGAATTCGAGATTGGCAACGATGCCCCCATCATTGAGGCGCATTGGGCTGGCTTTGTGGACCTGCGAGTTGAACCCGCCCGTGCGAGCCAGCTTGCAGAGACGCAGCAACTTCCGGGTCTCGCGGAGGCACTGGAGCGCTTGAATGCGATCAACTCTCCTGTATGGACGTGTAAGACGGACGTCTTCGTACCTGGTCACATTGATCCAGATGAGTTGGATGCAGCAGGCGAAGAGTCGTCACACTCCATCGCCTGCTACGTTGACCTGCTGATGCGCAGCGACCAACAATGGAACCTTCCATTCAAAGCTGAGCGATCATGCAAGGTGTTGTGCGCCCAGCTCCGAAATATACCGTTGCGATGCTGCAGGATCGATCTCATTGTGCGTCAAGCCCATATAGAGTCCGATTTAAACGACCTCGGCGCGACTGCCTATTTGTCGGCTTGCGGGTCGACGGAAAGCGGAGCGCGGCTCCAACTCACTGAATGCCTTTCACAGTTTGCGAAATTGCTTGTGCCCGAGCCCAAGCGCGACTCGCGCACTAACGGAGTTGCTGTTTTCGGATGAGTTGAAGTCAAGCTACAATAAAGAAAAACGGGCGAGTAGCTCAATCGGATAGAGCACCGGCCTTCTAAGCCGGGGGTTGTGGGTTCGATTCCCGCCTCGCCTACCACAACTAGCAGTAACTATATTATGTATCTTCGACTTATCAACCTTCCCAACTAGTCGACATAGTCGAGCCAGAGTGGTTTCCCAATATTGTTGTCTCCGGACTGCCACGGATGAGAGGCAGCTAAGTCGGTTTCGCTTCGGCGCGTTCGAAATTGACCCCAAGGGCGACGAATTGTTCGCGACGCCAACCAACGTCGATCTGAAAGGCCACGCGACCGTTCTCGAGTCCGAAGATGGAATTGAAGCGAGCTGGAAGGTACCGTCTCCAGATGAACGCCACATAGCCTTTTCCAAAACTACGTTCACTGAGAATGCCTGGCTGCTCGAAAATTTCTAACTGCTTTGAGGCCTGTGAACTCGAGCATGTCTGCCGGGACGTTCCTGTATACTACGCGCCAAACGATGCATTCCCCGAGGTCATTGCGAAATGAATCTTAACTTGCGGGCAGCCTGCGCCCCGCTGTTTTTTTCGTGCGTGCTTTCATCAGTTCAGACCGCTCCTGCACAAGTTAATCCAAATCTCTACGCTGGCCTCCAATGGCGGAGCGTGGGGCCTTTCCATGGTGGACGTATCTCCTCCGTCAGCGGTGTTGTCGGCGATTCTGGCACGTTCTACATGGGCACTCCGCTCGGCGGAATCTGGAAGACCACCAGTGCAGGCGTGACCTGGTTTCCGATCTTCGATCAGGAAACGAGTATCGATAGCATCGGCGCGATCCAGGTCGCCCCCTCTGCTCCAAGCATTATTTATGCTGGTGCCGGTGACCCCATTGGCGGCAGCCTTGGAAATGGTATGTGGAAGTCAACCGATGCTGGCAGCACCTGGCAGCACATCGGCCTCGAAGACACTGTAAAAATCGACAGCATCCTCGTCGACCCATCCGATCCGAGCCTCGTCATCGTGTCCGCACTTGGCGATGATCACCATAAAGGCGGTGGCGTATGGCGCTCCACCGATGGCGGCCAAAACTGGATCAACGTTCTCAAGCCCGCCGACTACGATGGCACGCGCGACCTCCAGTTCGCCTACGACGATCCGAGCGTGATGCTGGCTGCCACACAAGGCACCGGTGGCGGTTTCGGTCCACCCAGCGGTCAGACCAAGCGCAAGCCCGCGACCGTCTATAAATCGATCGACGAAGGCAAAACCTGGACCCAGATCAAGATTCCGCCTTTTCCAGGCCGCGTTGCTGTTGCAGTTGCGATGCACACCGGTGGCAAGCGCATCTACATCGTCGGCAACAACATTGAAAACGGGTCGGGCCTTTATCGTTCCGACGACGGCGGCGAAAACTGGCAGCACATGGCCGGGAAGGACATTCGTATCAGCAACGGCCAGGGAGCCTACAGCAGCGGCGTCTTCGTCGACTCGCAAAATCCGGACGTCGTCTACACAATGAGCACCGCCATGTATCGCTCCACCGATGGAGGTGCCACCTTTGAACCTTTCAAGGGCGCGCCCGGCGGCGAGGATTATCACAAGTTGTGGATTGATCCCACCAACGGCAGTCGCATGCTGGTCGGCTCAGACCAGGGAGCAAGCGTCACGCTCGACAACGGCAAAACCTGGAGTTTGTGGTACACGCAGGCCATCTCGCAGGTCTACCACATTGCCACGGACAACCAGTATCCCTACCACATCATGGCCGCGCAGCAGGACACTGGCGCAGTCGAGATATTGAGCCGCGGCAACTTCGGCCAAATCAACTTCAATGACTGGAGCCCGGTGCCCTCCTCGGAGTTTGGAGTCATCACACCCGACCCCGAAAACCCCAACATCATCTATGGTGTCGGCTATGGTCCGGGGGGCGGTGGCAGCGGCCTAGTCAAAATCAACATGTCCACTATGCAATGGGAGAACGTCGCTCCCAATTTTGGAGCTGAGTCCAGCAAGTACATCGCCTTCCGCGATTTTCAGAAGAAGTTCGATCTGGCGTTCGAACCTGGCGCATTGTACGTTGCATACCAATGCCTCATGGTCACGCGCGATGGCGCCCACTCGTTTAACGCGGTGAGCCCAGATTTAACGACAGCCAAAGGCGCGCCTGCAGCGGACTGCAGCAAGCCGCACCCGCCATTGCCGACACCGGAGCCTGGCAAGACGCCTCCTCCTCCGCCGGCTTCGATCGCTGACTTCTCCATCTCCACGGTCAAGCCCGGGATCATGTGGTCCGTCAGCACGAATGACCAGATCAACATCACAACCAACCACGGCAAACTCTGGAACAACGTTTCGAACATCACGGACATGCCACCCAATACCAACCTGCTAACCATTGAGGCCGGCGATGATGCAAATACCGCGTACGTTGCAGGCCGTATCGGCGGCGTCCGTGGCCAGACCGTCCCACCCGAAGAAGACGCGGATGTTCCGCTCATCTGGCGTACAACCGACGGCGGAAAGACGTGGGCCAGCATCGTCAGTGGACTTCCCAAAGACGAGCGCACCGGAAGTTGGGTGAACAGCCTGCGTGTTGATCCGCAGCAAGCCGGCCTTCTATTCGCCGGTACCGAAACCACCGTTTATGTCAGCTTCGATGACGGTGATCACTGGCAGTCGTTGCGCCAGAACCTTCCCAGCACTTCCATCCGCGATCTCGATGTGCACACGGATCACCACCAGAACGACCTCATCATCGGAACATACGGTCGTGGCTTCTGGGCTCTCGACGACATCGACCCGCTGCGCGAGATTGCCGCCAAGGCTCAGGCTGTTACCTCTGCACCTGTATATTTCTTCCCGCCCGAGGACGCCATTCGTGCGCGGATGAACAGCAACTGGGACCAGCCCTTTTCGATCGAAGTCCCCCACGCACACAACGTGCAATATGGCGCGATTCTTGACTACTACCTTGACCATCAGCCCAAAGGCCCGCTTCAACTGCAGATCTTCGACGCCGATGGCAAACTCGTGCGTACGATGTCGAGCACGTTGCCGCCGCCGATTGAAGGCGCAATGTTTCCACACTACTGGCTAGCAACCCCCGAGTCGCGCGCACTCGGTACGCATCTCGGCCTTAATCGCGTCAACTGGAACTTGTACTATGACGACCCGCCTGCCTTGCGCCACGACCTCGAAGATGAAATGAACATGGTGCCGGGCTCCACCACCCCCGGTCCTCATGGGCCGCAGGTGATTCCGGGCGTTTATACCTTGAAGCTCACCGTGGACGGTCAGGTCTATACGCGGACTATCACCGTGGTCAACGATCCTCGAGCCGGCCAGAGTCCCGAACTCATGGCTGCGTTACGCGCTCAGAACAAGCTCACGCTTCTCTACGTTCAGGGCATGGAGCAGAGCTTCGCAGGGAACCAGGAAGTGAAGGCCGTCAAAGACCAGCTGGCAGGCCTGACTCAAAGCAATCTCCCGGCCGATGTCGCTTCACAAGCAAAAACACTGGACGCGAGTCTGACAAAGATTGGCGGCATCGTCCCCACAGGAATCGGGGGCGGAGGTCCTGCGCGCCCGTCCACTCCCGATCCCAAGGCGTTGAAATCCTTCGCGGACCTGAACAATGCGTACAACACGATGGTTAGCATGATGCAGGTTGGTCTGGACATGGCACCCACCCCAACTCAGATCGCCACCTGGGAGAGTGACTGCAACGACCTGAACCACACCGTAGATGCGTGGAGGAACCTGCAACAACAAGCCAGCAGCTTCAATGCCCTTTTGGCTAGGAACCAGCTGCACGAACTGACATTGACACCTACCAAGCTTACCGTCGGGGCGTGCAGCTTTGTTTCGGAAGGAAGCAAGAAATCAGGTAAGCAGAAGACTCAACGTTAGCAGCCGACGAGTGGGAGCCGATCTCAGCCTGCGATTCTCACTCATTTCCGCTGCACCGACGACCAAAATAGGGCGAGATCTACCGGTGACCAGCATTACTGTGGGCAGCACAATTATTGGTTCTCCTGGAATTTCAGATTCTCTTTTTAAGCAGCAACCAGCCCGTCGATGCTGCCACCAGTGATGGCCTGCCTGCGGGCAAGCTCACTCTGAAAGCACCTCCCAATCGGACCAGATCTTGCGTTCGATTGAAACGATTTGATCAATAACTTCACTAAACATTAGACGGCAGGAAACTGCAGCCTCCCGTTCGCATGGTGATGAACCAAGCAAGCCCATTCGAAGGGCGTGGGGGTGACGATGAAGGCCAGATCTGGTTGGGAATTCGCATTTCGAACTTGCGTCCGATCAGGTGCGTTGGTGTTGCTGCTTATTCTGCTCTGGCTGTAATTGCCTCGCATGAACGCCTGTCCAAGGCCGCCTAAAGCCCAGTGTAGATCTGAAGTGACGCCCAGAAGAATGGCTTGCGGAATTCTCCTTTAGCGTGCAGTAGGGAGAGCTTAGCCTGGCGCAGCGCGGTAGCCGGCGGCATGCCGTTATGCAGCCCCTGATAAAGAGACCCCATCAGGCGAGGTGTAGATTCGTCACTGACTTCCCAAAGACCTCCAATCACGTTGTGCGCTCCGGCGCGCAGGAATGCCCATGCCAGGCCTACCAGTCCTTCTCCCGCATAAGCTCGCGTGCCGCTTCCGTAGCAAGCAGAGACAGTAACAAGTCGAGCATGAATCGGATGCTGGATGATTTCACGAGCGTGAAGTTTGAAAGAATCGTCGTCTGCGGATGAGCGGGAAAGGATAATCGCCGAATCGAGAGGATCGGTGCGGCTGGCAACGCCGTGCGCCACAAAGTGAATATACGTAAATTGCTGCGGATTGCTGGAGGCATAAGACCCGGCTGTTGCCCGTTCGCGCGCGAAGACCGTTTCTTCCTGCCCAGGAAATTGCTGCTCAATCTGCTTCATTTCAGCTGCCGCCTTCGGCAACTCAGGATAGTCAGAGTTTGGTGAGACCGCGTCGCCAAGCAGCAACAACGTGTTGCCTCTACTCTCCGATTGCTTTGCGGAGGCTAGGAGACGCAAGGATGGCGCAGAAAAGAGAGTCGCGTCTTCGATGAAGTAATGTGGAGTGGGAGCCGGGGCAATCAAGGTTTCAAAATCCAGCTGGCTCAGGAAGCCGTCGTCGAGAATTACTGTGTTTGATCCGGGCTGTATAAAATCACGAACCGGCTCGATGAGCAGGTGATAGAGGCCAATGCCATCGGCATTTTGACGTTCAATCGGATCACTCAAGCCCAACAGAGATTTGCGATACCTGTCGACCATGGGAGCGAGCTTGCTCCTCGCGGGCAACGGAATCATCGTCGTCTTCGCTGGCGTGATCGTCCAGAGATATGACTCCTTCTCACCAACCCAATAGAAGAGTAGCGTTGCGTTTGCCTTTCGTGCGATGGCGTTGGCGTTGACAGAAACCTCAGAATCGAAAGTGGCGTTTGATTTCAGGCCGAGGCCTTGCTGCAAAGTGCGCGCGCGGCTTTGATCGGCAAGGGCGAGGGCGGCGTCGGTTTTGCGCTGTGCTACCAGAAAGTGAATGTAATCGTCGTAGATTCCGGTGGCATTCGCAAGGAAGGGAAGTTTCGATTCTTCATCATGAAGCTGATCGCGAGCAGACTCAAAAGTGCTGAGCGAAGTGCGATACATCCGATCAGCCGCGACAAGGTTGCCTTCTGACTCATAAAGTCGAGCGAGCTCGTGCTGAGCGCCCAATTTCATCGAGGTCTGGCTTACCGGGTCATTCTCGACAGCGCGTAAGAGGTGTTCGGCATCGTTGTTTTGATGTGTTGCCGCTGCAATCCGAGCCTGCGCAAATGTAACGTCGAGTGTATCGAGCCGATTGTTGTTTGCGCTTAGAAGTGGACCGAGTTGCTGGGCGTAGCCGCTTGCTTCATCCAAGTTGCCGGCGTCAATCGAGGCATGGGTAAGATCTTCAAGCGTGTTAATGACTTCTTCCTTGTTTTTGATCTGCTTTGCGCGTGTTAAAGCACTGCTGTAGGAATCTCTCGCTCTAGCGAAGTCCCCCGTTCTCCAGTACACATCCCCCGACGCTGTAAGCCACTTGATCTCGTTCCGGCTATTTCCAAGGTTCGCAGCGCGTTGTTCCGCCTCGATAAATAATTCCAGCGCCCGCTCTGCATCGCCTAGTCCGAAGTAGGCCCATCCCAGATTGCCAGAGATACTCTCCGCGAGATCCTCGGCGCCGAGCTCAGTCGAGATCTGGTATGCATCCCTTGACCAGTCAACCGACTCATCGAAGTGTTCCGCCTGAAGCGCCAACCATCCAAGATCTAAAGTTGTTGTGGACTCGAGGTATCGATCGTGAAGTGAGCGGGCAATCGCGAGAGCACCGAGAAAAGCAAACCGCGCTTCACGCAATTTGTCCGCTGAAACTGCCAAAGTCCCGCGCGCCTGCATCATCTCTCCGCAGGCGGCAGAGGTTTTGTTTTTGCAGAGATATTCTGCCTCGTTGATTCTTTGATCTGCTGAGGATAGTTGCTGCTGCCGGGCAAGAGCTACGCTCTCAATCACCAACTTCCGGATGACATCCTCTTGATTCTGGGTTGGAGAATGAAATGCACGCAGAAGGTTCAACGCATCGTCGTACATGCCTCGACGTAGCAGTACCTCTGCGTCCAAAAGCTGGAACTCTGCAGCCCATTCAGGATTGCCTGTCCGATTCTGGATGTAGCCCTGCTCCGCTAGCCTCTGGCATTTTTCAAGCTGCCCCTTAACGAAGAGCAGTTGCGCTTTGTTGTACTGAGCTCCGGGAGTCGCGCGATCAGAATCCCGAAGCGAAATCAGCAACAGAAGTCCTGCTGCACACACAAACACGCTACGCCAGCGCACTTCGAACCGGACCATGGCTTCTCTCGCAGACAGTCAGAATCTAATTGTCTACGATCGGCCCCGGTCATTGTTGCGTGACCCGCGCCCGTGCTCTATGGATAACTTGTTCCGTTGGTCTTGCCGCCGCCACCCGTCAGGGTTCCCCCACCCACGCATCCCATCACCATTTCGATCATGTTCAGAGTGATAGTTGTATTTCGCGGAGATCCCGTCGGCGTTTTGAAGTCCGACTGTTTCAGGGTAAGGGTCGCGAAGTAGATCTTGCCGAAGTTCGGCACATCGAAGGCATGCCCAAAGCTGCGTCCCGGAAAATCTCCCTTCGCGTGCTTGACCAACGAGCATGAGATCGGCTCCTCTTTGTTGGGGATTGCTGGAAGTCGATTGTAACGCGCAGAGATGTCGGACGGAACATTCTGATGGCTCTGGATGTGCTCGCGTTGAGCGCTGACGCGTTGAAAGAATCCCGGGTCGGTCGTATACGGAGCATCGTCTTTAGGCTTGGCTCCGAGCATGTCTAAATTCAGCTCGAGGTTCACCGGATGGCCGGCGATGCGTAGGTTTTCATAGCGCGTGCCCAGGAATGTCACGGTTGGAACGTATCCAACGAGAGGATGATCGGTGGAGATCTGCGCGACAATGCGATCCGCGGTCACAATATCCAATACATTCAGGCCTTCGATCACCGAGGTCGATAATGTATTCCAGCCGTGATCAACTTTGGTGTCGGGATTGCCCGCCACCTGGGTGTAAGCGGAGCGGAAGGAGACAACCCCGCCGAGCCTGTAGTTCTCCACATGCTGTGAGAGGTATCCGCCACGCTCGTTGAGTTTCACATAAGTAGGAGGCTTCACTTCCTGAACGAGCGGAAGCGTAATGTTTCCAGACAGCGCTTCAGCTTCTGCGTGATAGATGTGATATCTCTCTTCGGGGCAATCTGCCATTGCGAATCTCGCTTTCTGAATGCTGGATTGAGTCTCTAGTCGACAAATTGTATGTCGAGTGCGTGCCTGTCAATCTCCGTTCGAGTCCCCTGTGGATCGATCCCGGCGATGGCAAGTGTATATGAGCCTTGCGTCAGCCCGATGCCGGGAATCACGAGGGAGACGATCCCGTCACCAGATGCCCCGGCTTTGGCCGCAGTTAGCGTCCGAGTCCAAAGCTGCTTTCCCTGAGGATCGTACAAAGTGAAGGAGTAAGTCGCAACTCCTGAATCCTGCGGCAATTCAATCGAAAGTACAGCTCCTTGCGTGCGATCGGCCTGGACTTGAGTGTGCGCGGCGCCCCGTGTCCCTGCATGAAAAGCTGTTGATGGCAGCAAGCTTGGTTGGGTAGCGGCCATGCGGAGAGAGGGAATCGTCGACAGGTTTTGATAGCCAACGACTGCCAGCAATGCGGCAAATGCGGGGATCGCAAAGGCGGGGCGCAGCCACGATTGCCAATTGATTCTCTTCCGGTCCGGTCGGGGTGAGTATGGCACTGAAGGCGCAGGGGAAGCAGGGGTGAGCTTGGGCAGTTCGACTTTTGCGGCATCAATAAAAGCCGCCCCGGCACGCAATTCCAGCGAGCACTCCGAGCAATCGAAGGCATGTTCTTCGAAGGCGTCACGCTGCTCCGGTGAAAGCTCGCCAAGCAGATATCGCTCCGCCACCATTTGTTTTATAGCTTCGTTATGTTCCATCAAACCACTTCCTCAACTTGCCAGCTCAAAAATTCCAGCAAAAACACCTGCTGAGAGATGGTGAATCGGTTCACGAAATCGTTTCATTAATGGGTGGTCGTACCCAAATTCATTCGTTTCAGATATTCAACCTTAAAATCCTGCTTTGCGCGGTGTAGAAGTACGCGGAGATACTCTCGATCGACGCCAAACTCGCGGCATATTTCTTCCCGGTCACGCTCATCGAGGAACACCGCCTTCAACAGGGAGCGATCTCGCACGGGCAAATCCAGCAATATCTCGCGTACCTTGGAGCTCAACTGGGTGGAAGCGATCATGCTCACGACGTCGGCGCCGGTTGCCTGGGGTTCCGGGCTGCCTTCTTCGTCGAGCGACTGACTTCGGCTGGAGGACCGATAGTGCTCCAAGAGGACGTTATTGCAGACCGTATTCACAAAGGCCCCAAAACGGTCCGGCTGGCGCAGGGCATTCTCTCTGCGCAGCGTGGAAAAAACCCTGGCAAAGGTCTCCTGGCGCACGTCTTCAATGGCCTGGGGGGACTGAAGCCGCGAGCGAAGTTTCAAGTGGAGCAGTTCCGTGAAATAACCCACGAAATGCTCCTGGGTAGCCAGGTCCCCGGCACGCAAATTTTCGATGTAGCCTGCATCGAATGAACGAAATTCCAATGAAGTCTCCGCCAACCCGAGAGGACGTAAGTATAGCATTGGCGTGACTTGCGCACGGTGACGACCGCGCGGACGAATTGCGGGACGAACGCGATTTTGCTTAAACGCGCCTCGAACGGGAACCGTTTTGATGGACACTTAACTCACTCCCACGGAATCTGGGGGGATACTCCGGCTCATGCACGAGGATCAGCCCCGTCAGTTCCGCATTTTGGTGAAGTTCGCTGCATGTCGGTCTTCCTCCTTCCGACACAAAAACTCAAATGACGGCTCCAGCCGGTCAGGAGAAACTCTTACCCGGCGGACCATTGCGGAAGGTACCGCCGGTGAAAGAGCGAGCCGATCCACCCGTGGCAGACCAGCCGATGTAGAGAACCAAGGGTTCAGATCAATGAAGACAAGTCCTACATTGGATTGCATCTGCTTGAGTCACGAACCGTTCTGAACGGCCCGGCTCTGCAGGGATGGTCGGTCTTGCCGCCGACCTTTGGCTGACTTCTCCGCGTTTTGGGGCGCAGACGGAGCCCCCATGGTTCTGGAGAACCCCGTCTGCTTGGGGGAGGACGTCAAACTTCGTGCCCATGCGTCCTTACGAAATGCATGCCGTCATATCCACGGGAAGCGACGGCACAGGTAGAGTGCCTTGAGCCCGATAGGATTTGCCGGTGTTTGGGTTCTCAGATGAATTCAGAGCACAGTAACCGGCAGCCCTGGCCAGTGCAAATGCCAGAAAGCGGTGATGCGGATCGGTTTTGGTTGAATGGAGCGCACACATCGAGAGATGACCCTGCGATCTCGCGGATGTGAAATCCATTGGCCGGTACGCAAACCTCATGTCTGGACTCGCGTCGAATTGCTCTCTCTGCTTCGCGGCAATCGACCTGTTCCGTTCAAGCACCAGGGGAGCTTCTAAATAGACATCCGACTCTGCGACATGTCCCCAGACTGGTTTCCAGCCCGGTTCTCCCATTGGAGGCGGCGTGCTCCAGGAAAGAATCGCGCGAATCTTGGGCTTTACGCCGTCCGGAATCAACTCGTTTTCTGAAAGGCCGTTCAATGCGACCTCGCATTGGCAAGTGCCGGGTCGATTGGTATCCACGACTGTGACAGAGCCGATCCCGAGATCATGCCATTTCGAGCCCCCGTCATAAGACAGATAGAAGCGAACAAATTCTTCAGAGCCTCGCACGAGGATTTCACTGGAGTAGCCGCTCGGCTGCTTGACGTCGATTGCAGCAGACAGCCGATCGATCTCCGAATCGTAGAGCAAGCTTGAGATGCTTTCGTAAGTCGTGTCCTGCTGAATGTTCAGGACCGCACTGAAGGATGATGGCGGAATCTTTTCAAAGTAGTTTGGATTTGTGAGCAATAGCGCGCGGAGCCTCTTACGGGCAGTATCTGGGGAAAGTTGCGCGAGCGCTATCAACTCAAGAGCGGGTTGAGGCGATGGAGCGGAGATCTTTAAGGCGGGGGAGTTCATCTCATCCTTTCGTTCCGTGCAATTCCAACGGGCTTCTCTGTTCTGTCGGCATTCGACCACCAAGCCAATCGCGGTTCGTGGATGACGTAGGACATGCGATTCGACAGAGGGCCGGGTCCCGGTGCGACTCTCACTTACGGGGGATAGTGTTTCCCCTGAGCCCGCCGTTTCACGGAACACGAAATATAGGTTGAATTTTGAATCGCGGCGATCGGAACCGTTAAAGGAATGAGTGTTTCCGCATTCCCCAATCGAGACTCAATCAAGTAAACGCAAGACGCTGGCCCACAGGAAGAGGCAAGGTCAAGTATCAATAAAGACTGGACTTGTGCATCGCGGTAGGCTACTCCAAGGTAACCACGTCACCGCGGAAGAGGCAGGTGTGAGCGCTTTGACCTGTGCTAGCCTAACCTCACTTTTTAAAACAATTTCCTGCGCACTAATTGCGTGATTTGTGTTGCACATTGAAATGATTGGGGATCCGAGATGCTAAGGCGGGCGGTTGGCCACGAGGCAGGAAAGGGTGAAACTCGTGCCTATGCGCTGGTCCGGATGATCGAGATTCTAAGGAACGCGGCGGTTTTCGTGTCCGTGTGGTGCGCAATTCCGGCAGTTCCCGCCATTGCGGTTTCCACTCACATTCCAGAACTCACGTCAATTCAGTCAATCCGCCACACTAAACCGTCAACTATTGGTGAAGTTCCGCTGCATGTTCGCGGCGTCGTGACATATTACGACATAGTCGCGCCCAATCTTTTCATCCAGGACAAAACGGGTGGAATTTGGGTGGACCTTCGGGGGTCTCAGGTCACGCCTCCTTCGCCTGGACAACTGCTCGATCTTCACGGCGTTGTCGGCTTCGGCTTTACTCCCTACGTTGCGAAGCCAAACTGGAAAGTCGTGGGCACTGCGCCGGCGCCAAAAGCGCTGCATCTTACCTACGACGACGCGGCGACTGGTACGTCTGACGGGCAGTGGGTGCAGATGGAGGGCGTTGTTCGGTCCTTCGTGCAGCAGGCTGAAGGAAACGTGCTGGTGATCGATGTCGCGACCCCAACCGGCGTTTTCAAGGTTAGAGTCCCCAATTTCCGTGGTCCTTTTCCGATTGAACTTGCCGACGCCAAGGTTCGATTTGTTGGTGTCTGCGGTGCAGCATTCAACAGCCGCAATCAACTGATTGCGATCCACCTTTTGATGCCCTCTATCAAGGACCTTGAGGTTCTTGAGGCTCCCCCCCAAGATCCGTTCGCGGCACCGGTAATTCCGATATCCCAGGTACGTCACTTTTCGGCCGACCTCACCGACGAACATCGAGTTAAGGTCATCGGAACAGTGACAGCAATATTTCCGAATCAGGGAATCTACATCACAGATGACTCTGGCGGCCTTTATGCCGAAAGCCAGGATGGATCACCGTTGACTGAGGGTG
The DNA here is from genome assembly GCF_039994875.1 of Telmatobacter sp. DSM 110680. Classification (GTDB taxonomy): domain Bacteria; phylum Acidobacteriota; class Terriglobia; order Terriglobales; family Acidobacteriaceae; genus Telmatobacter. The sequence continues at coordinate 2,363,721 of NZ_CP121196.1, forward strand.
ACCAAGTTGAGGTTATCGGATTTCCAGCAGCAGGCACCTTCAGTCCAGTCTTAAGGTCCGCCCGGATACGGCCCACCGCTAGGCACTTTCTTCCGACCATCGCGACGATCAATGGTCGGGCTGCGCTCAAAGGCGTGTACGACGCCCAACTCGTCAACATCCCGGGAACGCTCATCTCCTATCGGCAGAGAGTCAATAGCCAGGCACTCGTTTTGGAGTCGGATGATCATGTGACCTTTGAAGCGGTCTTTGCGCGAACTGGGCTTCCGCTCTTGAGCATCCCTGAGGGCAGCCGGATCTCTCTTACTGGTATTTGCGCGGTCAAAGCCGACGAAAACGGCAATCCCTCAGAATTCGCAGTCGTACTTCGTTCCCCAAATGACATCCGCGTCGTCTCCTCTCCACCATGGCTTAACGCTCCAAGGGCCGTGACCATTCTTTCTGGGTTCATGTTCTCCACCCTGGCTGTCACCGGCTGGGTATTCATCCTTCGCAGGCGGATTCGCAAGCAGACGCGGATCATCACTGAAAAGCTGATGAATGAGATGGCGCTCGAGGAAAGATACCGAAACATTTTCGAACGCAATCTGACCGGGCTTTATGTTGCTGCGGCCGACGGTCGAATTCTTGATTGCAACGACGCGTGCGCGCGGATTCTTGGCTATAACGGCCGGCACGAGCTGCTTGGAAACAGCGCTTGTGCCGAGAAGATTATTCGGAAGTTCCACGTGAGCCTATCCGACGCAAGCTTTACGGTGGGAACCGAACAGTCCTTTGAACGTCTGGACGGCACCGAGGGTTGGGCGTTGTGCAGCCTCAAGGCGGTGAGCGAAAAGGACGTCGAGGGGCAGGTTTTCGAGGGCTCGTTGATTGACATCTCCGAGCGCAAGATTGCCCAGGATAGAGTTCAGTTTCTGGCTTACTTTGACACGCTCACCAAACTGCCGAATCGCACGCTGGTTCACGATCGCCTGTCTCAGGCCATTGCAGTGGCGAAGCGCCGTCGCGAAAAGCTGGGAGTGCTTCATCTCGACATCGACAGTTTTAAGATCATCAATGATTGTCTCGGCCATTCGCGCGGAGATGAACTTCTGCAAAGTATTGCGCAAAGATTACAGGGGTGTGCGCGCAAAGACGATACCGTTGCCCGACTGGGCGGAGATGAATTTCTGATCGTTCTCGGTTCGATCGGCTCATTTGCGGACGCAGCCATGGCTGCGGAGCGGATTGCCGGAGAATTGAAGCCGCCATTTAACCTCAACGGGAATTCGCTGAGTGTCACCTGCAGCATCGGCATCAGCACCTATCCGGACCACGGGAAAGATGCGGAAACGCTAATTAAAAATGCCGATGTGGCAATGTATGCGTCAAAGGGCAAGGGACGGAACACGTTCAGTTTTTTCTCAGAGGATATGACTGCGCAGGCGATCGAACGCTTGCAACTCGGCAACAGCATGCGCGGCGCCATGGACCGCGGAGAGTTCTACCTGGTCTTTCAGCCCGAGTTCAACCTCCGAACCGGTGCGGTCTCGTGCTGGGAGGCTCTCCTCAGATGGAAGCATCCGGAATTGGGCTTGGTTCCACCCGACAAGTTCATTCCGATCGCCGAGGCCAACGGGATGATCGTTCCGCTGGGCGAGTGGGTACTGAGAACGGCATGCCAACATGCACGCGGGTGGCACGCTGCCGGAAACAAAGTGCCTGTCGCGGTGAATGTTTCTGCTGTGCAGTTCCGCCAGATAGGCTTCTGTGACCTCGTAAAGGATGTACTCAACGAGACAGGCTTGTATCCCGAGTACCTTGAACTTGAAATCACCGAGAGCTTGCTTCTTGCCACAGAGGACATGCGATTCGAGGTTCTGAGTCAATTAAAGACGCTGGGAGTGAAGCTTGCCATCGACGATTTTGGGACTGGCTATTCGAGTCTCAGCTACCTGAAGCAACTTCCTGTCAGCAAGCTCAAGATCGATCGCAGTTTCGTCCGTGATCTGCATCGTAACGGCAACGAAGAAGGCATAACCGCGGCGATCATCCAGATGGCGAAATGCCTGGATCTGACCGTGACTGCTGAGGGAGTAGAAAACGAGCAGCAGTTGCAATTTCTGCGTCAGCAGCATTGCGACGATGTGCAGGGCTTCTTGTTCAGCAAGCCGCTTCGGGCTGATCAGATGGATTTTCAAAGCAGGAAAGCCTCAGCGCTCTTTGAAATCCTGTCGATGGGCATCGCCGACTAAGACTCTAAGCTCATCCATCCGGGACTATGTATCTCAATTAGCGATTCTGCCCTACCGAGTGTCAGTGTGAGGACTCTCTTCCCCGGCTTTCGGAGAATTCGGAACCTTATGTGCGATTCGAGCTGTTGCAGAAGCAAGGTCGGGCGTGGATTGCCAGGACTATCTGCCGGCGCACAAGTTTGCGTTCAATATGGAAGGCACGAAACGACGAGCCGGAGATGTGCTCTCCGGCTCGTCGTCGAAATAAGAGTTCTCGCTGCGTTCAACTTATGTTGTTAGGCACCAACCTAGCTGAACTGAATTGCGCAGCAAGATTCGTAAAGATGGTATTCAAACTCCCGCCGTTGGTGGAGACGCAAGAGCCGCCGCCCGTTGCTGTGGAATCCGAAAAGAAATGCGAGGTGTCTGTTGGCCACCCACTCGACATCTTCTGCATTGCCTGGCAAGGAGTAACATTCGTGCCGGCCGTATTCGTCTTGCTGTTGTACACGTCTGTCGAACAACCGGAACTCGGAGATCCGTAGGCAATTGTGTACACGGTCGTACCCTGGCTGCTGGCGTAATTTGCGGCGGCGATCGCCTGTGCGCATTGATCCTGAAGTGAGGGGTAAGTCGCGCCTTGATTCGTCGCAGGTTTGCCGGAGGAGTCAAGTATGCAGTAGCCTCCTGGCAGACTGCAGCTGTTGCCTCCGTTGCCGGAACTGGCGTCGCCGTCGCTGAGGATGACCAGAATGTTCTTGGTGTTCGCATTGGCCGTCGATTGGGCGATGAGCGAGGACTGTGCCTCGTAGATCACGCCAGCATAGTAAGTGCCTGCGCCGCCGGGCGTTTGCATACCGCATTTACCTGTAGGAGTGGTCGCGGCCACGATGGTTGAATTGGACGTGCTGGGCAACGACCCTCCTTTCCCGTTCGTCGAGCTATAGTTGGTCCCATACCCCGTAATCTGATACGTGGTCGTAGCACTGGACAAACTAGACCAGGCCGCGCCCGCTGCGGGGGTAGTGTAGGACTCAATCTGGGGGTTGGTCCCTTTGCAGTTGGTGTCGTTGGATACCTGACTAGCTTCGACGGCGGGAAAGGTAAACAAGCTAACTCGGTCGTAGGGTGTGCAGTTCGTACTTGTGTAACCGGCGGCACAGGGTGTGAGTCCTTCAAGCAGGGTTTGAACTCCACCGAGCGCGCAATAGATTCTTGTTTTGCCGCAGAGCGGGTCATTGTCGTTGCTGGCCATGGAAGCCGTTGTATCGACAACGATGGCCACGTTCACCTGCTCAGGTGGGCCGCTTTGCATGGCTGCGGTCGCTACCGTGCTCAGGGTGAGACTAGTTTGGGGCTTTTGGGACCAGAAGGTCAGTGCCCCGATGAAGAAGGTGGGCACTGTGGATTGCTGCGTGACTTGAATTACGTTGTAGCCGTTGGGGACGTTCGTAGTGGATGTGTTGAATGCGGTGCAGCCCACATTCACAATCGGGGAATCGGTAATGCACTTGAATGAGCTTTGAACTGCCGCGTTTGGTAAGTTCAGTGTGGCGTTGACAGCCCCCGTCACAGAGCTATAAGAAGACACTTCGGCCTTGACTCCGGTTTGCGTCGCACCGGATTGCGCCATGGCGTAGGCGCCTGCCAGTGCAGCCGCATCCGTCGAGGACTGCAATTTGCGATAGCAAACGTAGGCGTGACCAAGATCAATCGTCAATCCCGCAGCGCCCATGATCAAGGTGATCAGAAGGGCCATCCAGGGAAGAGCTTGTCCATCCTCATTGCGAAAAGACCTCGAAGGTTTCTGCTTCATTGCACCACCTCGCCTATCTGTTCGCCGATAGCGCAGGACAATCCTTTGACGCCATAGATCGACAACGAACACGGATAGCTGGCCTGAATGGTCGCGGTCGATCCAGCGGGCATAAGCGGGTTGTTATTTCCGCCGGCCGTGGTGCAGGAGACGGTGGACTTGTTTGTGCCGTAGGAGTTGCCATTGATGGTGATGGTGATACCAATGCTGCTCGAAGCTAGTCCGGGGGATGCGGCGTTCAGGGCTGTCACAGCATCGGAGCACGGGTCAGTTGCGCCCCGGTCTGCTGCGAGTACTCGTCCCGCGCTGCTCATGGCTTCGGCAAGTTGCAGCTTCTGATACAGAGCAGCTGAAACGGAAAAAATACCGGTGAACAGGCACAGGATGATGGGCAAGACCACGGCCATCTCAACCAGAGCACTGCCGGTCTCATGATTGCTAAAGCGATTCGAGAGCGTGAGGGCGCCCCGGTGTTCAAAAGGGATCTGGGGAGACGCGTCTGAACAGTTCATGTGTGGTGGTCCTTTCTTCTCTCCAGAGGGCGTTGCTTCGAACTCGACTGGTGGCTGGTGGCGCATTGTGGGCCTTCAGCGCTCTTCCCAGTGATTTCTAACCTAGCTGCACGTGACCCGCGCCTCAATGGCATATTCGGGCTATCTTACTGATACAGCGGTACCTCAATTGGGGGTTACCATCTACCCCGCGTTACATATTCGAGTGCAGACTTTTCCTGGTTGGAGTGGGATGGATCACATGTACCCGATCGATCTAAAGGCGAGGAACCTGAGCGCCAGGGCCGATGTCCGACTCGTCGGAGTTCGCGAATCGACTGATGATTCCTATGCATTGAGAGCGCGACGAGGTCGAGCGAGCCGCCTCGCTCCCGATATTTGGCTGGCATTTTCCGCATCCACGGTGGGTCTCCCCATTGGTACCCATGCGGGAGTATGATTCCTGCTCCGCGCCTTCCTGATGATTTCGCGCGGTTCGTCCCTGGAGGGATTCAATGGCGACCATGACTGAACCGATTCCGGGCAAGCTCAGTGACAAAGTGAGCTTCCGCCCTCGCTATGGCAACTACATTGGCGGCAAGTGGGTCGAGCCCGCGTCCGGCCAATATTTTGAGAATGTAACGCCGATTACCGGCAAGACTTTTTGCGAAATTCCGCGCTCCAATGCGCAAGATGTTGAGCGGGCTCTCGATGCTGCGCACTCGGCTCGCGAGAGTTGGGGACACACGAGCCCCACCCACCGCGCCATCCTGATGAACAAAATTGCGCAGCGCATGGAAGACAATCTCGACATCCTTGCGCTGGCCGAAACCTGGGACAACGGCAAGCCAATCCGCGAAACCGTCAACGCCGATCTTCCGCTTGCGATCGACCACTGGCGCTACTTTGCCGGCTGCATCCGAGCGCAGGAAGGTACGATCTCCGAAATCGATCATGACACTATTGCGTATCACTTCCATGAGCCGCTCGGAGTCGTCGGTCAGATCATTCCATGGAATTTCCCGATATTGATGGCAACGTGGAAACTGGCTCCGGCTATCGCTGCAGGCAATTGCGTGGTACTGAAGCCGGCCGAGCAGACGCCCGCCAGCATTCTCGTCTGGGCTGAACTCTGCGCCGACATTCTTCCTCCCGGCGTTCTGAACATTGTCAACGGATTCGGCCTCGAAGCCGGAAAGCCGCTGGCATCAAGTTCCCGGGTTGCCAAAATCGCCTTCACCGGTGAAACCACCACCGGCCGCCTGATTATGCAATATGCCAGCCAGAATTTAATTCCCGTCACATTGGAACTCGGCGGCAAATCCCCAAACATTTTCTTCGCAGATGTGCTCAACGAAGACGATGACTTTTTCGATAAGGCCATCGAAGGCTTCGTGATGTTCGCACTCAATCAAGGCGAGGTCTGCACCTGTCCCAGCCGCGCGCTGATCCAGGAGAGCATCTACGACAGGTTTATGGAGCGTGCACTCAAGCGGGTAGCAGCCATCAAACAGGCCAATCCTCTGGAGAGCGACACCATGATTGGCGCGCAGGTATCGACGGAGCAGTTGGAGAAGATCCTGAGCTACATCGATATCGGCAAGAAGGAAGGCGCGGAAGTGCTTGCCGGAGGCGAGCGGGCTCATCCTGGAGGCGAGCTGGACAACGGGTTCTACGTCCAGCCAACGGTCTTCAAAGGCCACAACAAGATGCGCATCTTCCAGGAGGAAATCTTCGGACCGGTGGTCTCCGTCACCACGTTCAAGAACGAAGCCGATGCGCTTGAGATCGCCAACGACACGCTCTATGGATTGGGCGCGGGTCTTTGGACGCGGGATGTAAATCGTGTCCATCGCCTTGGCCGCGGCATTCAGGCAGGACGGGTGTGGGTCAATTGCTATCACGCGTATCCGGCACATGCCGCGTTTGGCGGCTACAAACAATCCGGCATCGGGCGCGAAACCCACAGCATGATGCTCGATCACTATCAGCAGACCAAGAACATGCTGGTCAGCTACAGCCCGAAGAAGCTGGGCTTCTTCTAAAAGTCGGAATAGGGAATAGGGAGCAGTTGGGTGCCCCATCCATGACGTATTTTCATCGCGTCATGGGTGGGTCGCACGGATCTTAATGAATGACGAAACGACGAAAATCTTGACGCTCTCTATCCAAGGCAATCCATCATGTCGGAGATCCCCAAACAAGTCGAAGCCACCGATCTGGCCATTCACCTCATTCGCGTCTTGCGTGAGAAACATGGGCCGCTCATGTTTCACCAATCGGGGGGCTGTTGCGACGGCAGTTCTCCGATGTGCTATCCGCGCGGCGAATTCATGGTGGGCGACTCCGACATCCAACTCGGTGAGGTCGACGGCGAACCGTTTTATATGAGCCGCAGCCAGTTTGAATACTGGAAGCACACCCACCTCACGCTCGACGTGGTTCCTGGTCGGGGCGGCATGTTCTCTCTCGATGGGCCTGAGGGCTTGCGCTTCCTCATTCGTTCCCGTGTCTTCGATGACAATGAGATTCGCGAACTTCGCGAGGCTGGGCGCATCTAATCCCTGGCGTCGTAAGATAGGTGCCGCTGAAATCTCAGTTACCGGGAGCCATCCATGTCAGAGGTCGTGATCGTTTCGGCCGTTCGTACCGCCATCGGCAAATTTCAGGGTTCACTGCAGTCGTACACTTCTCCCCGCCTGGGAGCATTGGTCGTCAAAGAAGCTGTTCGGCGGGCGGGAGTTGACCCCGCGCAGGTCGACGACTGCATCATGGGCTGCGTCCTGCAGGCGGGAGTCGGCCAGGCTCCGGCACGCCAGGCTGCAATCTTTGCCGGAATTCCACCCGAGGCCGGCGCTCTTACGGTGAATCAGGTTTGCGGCTCGGGCCTTCGGGCTATTTCACTCGCAGCGCAGGCCGTTCAGACCGGCGACTCCGGGATTGTCGTTGCGGGTGGCATGGAGTCGATGTCCAACGCGCCATACCTTCTGCCGCAGGCGCGCAACGGCTATCGCATGGGCAATGGCACGCTCGTCGACGCTATGATCAACGACGGACTGTGGGACGTCTACAACGAGTTCCATATGGGTGCTGCGGCTGAAATGGTTGCGGAAAAATACCACATCAGCCGAGCCGATCAGGATGCCTTTGCTGCTGAATCGCACCGCCGTGCTGGCGCAGCCACCACTGAAGGCCGCTTCCGTGCGCAGATCTTGCCAGTAGAAGTTCCCCCGGCGAAGAAGGGCGAAGCACCGCGCGCATTCGACGCCGACGAAGCGATCCGCCCCGACACTACCGCCGAGATACTTGCCAAACTGAAGCCGGCCTTCAAGAAAGACGGCACGGTGACGGCAGGCAACGCGCCGGGTGTAAGCGATGGCGCCGCTGCGGTTGTTGTAAGCAGTGCCGAACGGGCAACGGAACTGGGATTAAAGCCGATGGTGATCGTCCGTGCGCAGGCCACTGCGGGGCGTGCGCCTGAATGGTTTTCGCTCGCTCCCATTGACGCGGTGCGCAAGGTCGTTGCCAAGGCGGGCTGGTCACTCGAGTCTGTGGATCTGTTCGAGTTGAACGAAGCGTTCAGCGTACAGGCGCTGTCGGTCATCAGAGAACTTGGACTCGACCAGGCGCGCGTCAACGTCAACGGCGGAGCAGTCGCCTTGGGGCACCCTATCGGAGCAAGCGGTGCAGCGGTGCTGGTAAAGCTGATCTATGCCATGGCCGATCGCGGCGCGAAACGGGGCATTGCTTCGCTTTGCCTAGGTGGTGGTGGCGCCGTTGCGCTGGCAGTCGAACTACCCCTGGGTTGACTCGCGCCGGGGCTTTCACTGTCCGATATCGGACGATCCTTACCGTCATCGGTCACTTCAACTCCCAATCCATCAGAGCCTTACGTCGACTAAGCCGTTTATTTGGAATAGCTGACGATCAAGGGCCTTTGGCACGGCAAGTGCTCCTACCTCAAGTGATGGATATCGCACGCCCAGATTTGAAAAAGCAAAAGCGGCGCCGCCTCATCATTTGGGCCGGCATTGGGGTGGTGGTTCTTACGGTTGCAGTGGTTCTGGTTTCCCGGCTCAAGCCGGCAGCTCCCACGGTCGATGCGTCAACTGTTTGGCCGGACACTGTGAAGCGCGGCAACATGATCCGGCAGGTACGTGGCTCGACCGGCACTCTGGTTCCTCGCGAAGACTCGATCGAATTGATCCCCGCACTTACCGATGCCACGGTGGTGCGGATACGTGTGCTGCCCGGAACCATCGTCAAAGCTGACACCATATTGATGGACCTGGCTGCGCCGGAAGTCGAACAGAAGCTTCTCGACGCGAAGTTAGCGGTCAAGGCCGCGGAAGCCGACAACAGGAGCCTTCAGGCAACCCTGCAGAGCACCTTGATGGACAAGAAGATCGCAGCGGCCCTGGTCAACACTGAGAACACCCAGGACCAGTTGCAAGCCAAGACCGATGAGCAGCTTTACAAGCTCGGTGTAATTGCCGGCATCGCGTATGACAAATCAAAGGGGACCGCTGATCAGTTAGCCGCACAGCAGAAGCTCAGTCTGCAGCAGCTGGAACTGAATGAGAGGAATATCGAGGTTCAGCTCGCGTCTTCGCAAGCCAAGATCGAACAGGCCAAAGCGCTGCTGGCCCTCTATCAAAAGCAGTCGGCAGCGCTCGAAGTGCGCGCCGGAATCGGGGGGGAGGTTGACCCGCTACCTGTTCCACTCGGGGTGGGCTCGCACGTGACCGCTGGCCAGTCATTGGCCGAGGTAGTGCAGTTGGGCAAATTAAAGGCTGCACTGCAGATTGCCGAGACGCAGGCGCGTGACATCCAGATAGGGCTGCCAGCTTCGGTCGATACGCATAATGGCGTTGTTTCCGGTCACGTCACCCGTATTGATCCCGCGGTATTGAACGGAACGCGCACCGTTGACGTACAACTCGATGGAGATCTTCCCGCAGGCGCGGTCAAGGGACTGAGTGTTGACGGGACGATCGATCTGGAACGACTTAAAGACGTGCTCTATGTTGGCCGGCCTGCGCTGGGCAATGAGAACTCGACACTGAGTCTTTTCAAGGAATCTCCAGACCACAAGACGGCTGAGCGTGTCCAGGTCAAAGTCGGCCGCGCGTCGGTCAATAGTATCCAGGTACTCGACGGTTTGAAGGAAGGCGATACCGTAATTCTTTCCGACATGTCGCGCTATGACGCAGTAGATCGCATTCGCCTTGAGTAAGTGCTAGGCGAGCAGGCAACAATCTTCAGGGACCGGCCAGGAATCAGTATTGAATTCATTTCTGATTGCTGACAACTGCTAACTGACAACTAATTTTCACGAGGGGGATTGGATGGCAAACGACAAGCTGATTGACATTGAAGACCTGACCAAAGTCTTCTACACCGATGAAGTGGAGACTCACGCGCTCTCCGGTATTCACCTCACCATCTCGCGTGGAGAGTACGTCGCCATGTCCGGCCCTTCAGGCTGCGGCAAGTCTACGCTGCTGTCGATCCTGGGTCTGCTCGATACACCCACGGGCGGCAAATACCTGCTTAACAACAAGCCGGTAGAGAACCTGAGCTTCGGCGAGCGCTCGCGCATTCGCAACCAGGAGATCGGCTTCATCTTTCAGAGTTTTAATCTGATCGGCGATCTCACCGTGGAAGAGAACGTGGAGCTGCCGCTCACCTATCGCGCCGGCATGCCTTCGGCGGAACGCAAGAAGCGCGTCAAGGAAGCCCTGGAGCGCGTGAATATGGCGCACCGCATGCGGCATTATCCCGCACAGCTCTCAGGCGGTCAGCAGCAGCGTGTCGCCGTAGCTCGCGCACTTGCTGGATCTCCTTCGATCTTGCTGGCTGATGAGCCTACCGGAAACCTCGACTCGAAGAATGGTGAAGCCGTCATGCATCTGCTTGCCGATCTGCACCGCGAAGGCTCGACCATCTGCATGGTGACGCACGATCCGCGTTTTGCTAAGCACGCCGAGCGCGAAGTACACCTCTTCGACGGCAAAGTCGTATCGGAAGACGAGCTCAAAAAGCTTACGGAAGAAGTGGAGGCCTAGCTTGTTCGGACGGGATCTGCGTTTCACGATGCGCCAACTGCGCCGTGCGCCAGGGTTCACCTTGACGGTGGCCCTTACGCTGGCGCTTGGCATTGGATCCGCTACGGCGGTCTATAGCATCGTGGATGCCGTCCTGCTTCGCCCATTGCCTTTCCCGCGCGCGGATCGTCTGGTCGAACTTGATAACCGCGAGACGCTAGTGGGAGGTGCTTCGCGCAGCAACGACGTCTCCTATCCGAATTTTTTCGATTGGCGCTCACAGACCAAAAGCTTTCAGTCCCTCTCGAGCTACAAAACCAATGGGTTCACACTTGGCGGCCGGGACGGCGAGCCCGCAACCCGCACGACGGGGGTTCTGGTAAGTTCAGAATTCTTTTCGACGGTTGGAGTCGCACCGATCCTCGGCCGTGGGTTCCAGCGAGAAGAAGAACAGGCCGGCAATCGATCCGTGGTGATTGGATTTGGATTGTGGAAGTCTCTGTTTAATTCGTCGCCGTCAGCCCTTGGGAAAGTGATCCGTCTCGACGAGAAACCCTATACGGTTGTGGGCGTGATGCCGGCAGGTTTCCAGTTTCCCATAGCAACGCCCGATGCGCAGATATGGGTCACCCTCGCGCAGGATGCCGAAGGTGCGCACTCCTCTGCATCGCAGCGAGGGTATAACCAACTAGACGTCGTTGGCCGGCTTCGCGACGGCGTTTCAATCGACCAGGCTCGAGCTGAAATGAATACTATTCAGCGAGGGCTCGCCCTCCACTATCCCGACGACGACAAAGAGTACACGTCTGTTGATATCACGAGTGAACTGAACACGGTCGTCGGAGACGCGCGCAAGCCGCTTCAGCTCCTTTTTGCTGCCGTGGGGGTGCTGCTTCTAATTGCCTGCGCGAATGCCGCGGGACTGTTGCTGACGCGCTCCAATGGCCGCGTCAGCGAGCTTTCCATTCGAGCTGCCCTGGGTGCTTCCCGGGCCATGGTTCTTCGACAGCTCATGCTCGAATCATCGGTGCTTTCTCTTTGCGGTGGCGGCCTCGGCGTGGCGCTGGTGACAGCAGTGTTGCGCGTGGCTCCTCGTTTTCTTCCGGTTGACCTTGTTCGATCGCAGACCATTGCCCTGAACGTTCAAGTACTTGCCTTCGCGCTGGGAATTTCACTGGTGACCGGGCTGGTCTTTGGCGTGCTGCCCGCTCTGCGCATGTCACGGCTTCAACCGGCATCCGCGTTGCGTGCGAGCATGCGAAGTGCAACGGCAGGCCGGCGTCAACATCTGCTTCATTCTGGGTTGATCGTTACGCAGACTGCACTGAGTCTCGTCCTCCTCACTGGGGCAGGGCTGCTGATGCGCAGCTTTGATCAGATTCTCCGCGTCGATCCCGGCTTCGATCCAAGCCACCTGCTTACGTTTCGGGTGGCCGTGCCTGAGTCTCGTTACGACGGAAATCAGCAGGTTGCCTTCTTCCACCGGTTGGAGTCGAGACTGGAGATGGTTCCGGGAGTTCAGTCAGCAGCAGCTGGGTTTCCGCTCCCGCTTTCTGGCGGCAACATTCGCATCTCATTCTCCATCATCGGTCAGCCAGTCGCTACGGGCGATGAGCCAAGCGAGCGCGTCAGCCTGATTGATCGTCGGTTTTTCGAAACACTTCGCATTCCGATTAAGCAGGGTCGATTCTTCCTTGCCGCAGAACACGAATCCGAGGGACAGCCTGTCGTTCTGATTAATGAAGCGTTCGCGCAGAAATACTTCCCTGGTCAAAATCCGGTCGGCCAGCATATGCGGTCAGGACTGGGAGCCGGAGATCCTCCTCCCATCCGCGAAATCGTCGGCGTTGTTGGGGACGTGAAGAGGGCGAGTCTCACAGAGCAGGAACTCCCGGAGTACTACATTCCCATTGAGCAGGCACCCGTAGCGCCTCCGCCGGTCGCCGTTCGTGTGAGTGGCGATCCAGCTTCATACGAAAACGCTGTGCGCTCGGCCGTAGCAGAAATCGATCCCGCTCTACCGGTTTATCGTCTCCACCCCTATGCTGATGACCTCTCGCGCATTACAGCCCGTCAGCGCTTTCAAGCTGTACTGATCACGGCGTTTGCTGCCACCGCGATGTTCCTGGCTGCAGTCGGCCTCTACTCGCTGCTTGGCTTCATCGTTAATCAGCGCACCAGCGAATTAGGTCTACGCTTCGCTCTGGGCGCGCAGCGCTCCAGCGTGCTGCTTCTTATCCTCCGCCACGGCGTCGCCCTTTCGACAACCGGGCTTGCGTTGGGGTTGGCGGCCTCTCTCATGTTGACTCGATTTCTGGGCGGCATGCTGTTTCACGTCAAACCGTTTGATCCGCTTACGTTCGCGAGCGTTTCCATGTTGCTACTTGCTGTCGTGACTCTCGCCAGTCTCGTACCGGCGTATTTTGCTTCGAAGATTGATCCGATCGAAACCCTCCGCATGCTCTAACTGGAGAATCCCCGGCTTCGGAGTCTCGGATTGAACAGGCGGCCGATAGGAAAAGGCGCATCGCAGAAAGGAATGACGAATGCAGACGCTTACCCAAGATATTCGTTACGCACTGCGCCAGTTGCGCATGTCGCCGGGCTTCGCACTCACCGCAGTACTGACGCTGGCGCTGGGAATTGGCGCATTGACTACGGTAGCGACGTGGACCAATGCGGTTCTGTTCAATCCCTGGCCACAGGTGCGGGATGCACGTTCGCTGCGCTTTGTTTCCGCTACGGTGCTCGGCGGCGATGGTTATTCCGTCAGCTACGATCAATTCCAGTATGTGCGCCGTCAATCGCGCTCATTCAGTGATGCGGCGGCATTCGACCTCGCAACGCTCAATCTCGCTTTACCTAATACGCAACCGCAGGCGATCCCCGCTGGGACCGTCTCATCGAACTACTTTGAACTCCTTGGAGTCAAGCCAGAGGTTGGCAACTTCTTCCAGCCCGATGCTAACGACCACGCATTCGGATCGATGGATGCGATTGTCTTGTCTGACGGCTTATGGCGTGACCGGTTCAACGCAGACCCCTCCGTTGTCGGTCGTTCCCTCTCCATCAACCGGCATGTCTTCACTGTTGCGGGGGTTGCGCCTCCGGAATTCTCGGGCATCTTCGGTGGCGTTGCCGAAGCTGCGTGGATTCCGCTGTCTGCTTTGCGTGATCTCTCCGCCGACGCTCCTGCTGATCCGCTGCTCCATGCTGGACTGCAGGTTGTCGTTCGCCTTCGCCCCGGCGTAGCAGATGCTACATCCAAGGCTGAACTCCATACCCTGGCCCGGTCTTTTGCGCTCGCGCAGAAGAACGATCAACTGAATAGTTGGGATCTCAACCTCTACGACTCATCGCACATGCAGAAGGGATTTTTCGGCGCAATCGGCGAAGTTCTGCCCGTGCTGCTCGGCGCTTCGTGCTTATTGATGTTGCTGGTCTGCATTAACATTGCTTCTCTTCTTGGACAGAGAGCCGCGCGCCGCCGCCGCGAAATCGCTATCCGCACCGCTCTCGGAGCGAAACCGTCCCGCATCGCCTCACAGGTTTTTATCGAAACTGGTCTGCTCGCACTTGGAGGAGCGCTTGCCGGTTGGGCTGTCAGCGTCGGCATCTCCCGGGCGGTTTACGTCCTTCTGCCCGACTTCGGCTTCCCCATCGCTTTCAATCTGCACAGCGATTGGCGCATCATTGCGTTCGTTGCCGCGATTGCCATCGCGGTTACCCTGGCCTGCGGGATGTACCCCATTCGCCAATCGCTGCGGGTTTCGCAGCGGGAAGCGCTGCACGAAGGAAGCACCGCCGTCGCCGGGGCAACGCGAAAGAGAATCGGCCAGCGCATTGTGCTTGGTATTCAGCTTGCCATCTGCTTCATCGTGCTGGCCTGCTGCGGTCTGCTGACGCGCACCTCGCTCAATATCTTCAATCGCCCTGTTGGGTTTGATCGCACCAACACTCTCACGACAACCATCGACCTTTCGAGAGCCGGGTACACCGACGATCGTGCCCGCCTCTTCCTGCTTGAGGTTCTCGATCATCTGCGCACTGCCCCAGGCGTCGCCTCGGCAACCCTGACTACTCACTTGCCCATGGGCGATTGGGGTTCGGGCAACACGCGCAACTTCAGCATCCCCGGTCACATTCCCGGGAAAGGTGAGGACAAGCAGGTGGTGACGGATTTTGACGGCCCCGACTTCTTCCACACGATGGTAATTCAGCTGCAGCAGGGACGCGATTTTGCAACGTCTGACAATGACTCAACCGCAAAGGTTGCTGTGATCAATGAGTCCATGGCTCACCGTTACTGGCCGCAGGGAAATGCTCTAGGGAGCGCCATCATTGTCGATAAAGTCGAACGTCAGATCGTCGGCATCGTACATGACTTCGCCTACCATAGCCCCGACAACACGGAGCCTACACCGGTCGTCTTCCTGCCTTTACTGCAAGGCAAATCCGGATATGGATACGCAATGATCGCAGTCCATTCGCGCACAGGCGCCACTGCGGTTGTTTCGCAATTGCGAAAAGCAGTGGCTGATTTGGATTCATCCGTGCCGCTGGAGAATGTACGTACGCTCGAAGATGTTACCGGCGAGCAATATCAGATGTCGCGCATCCCCGCGGAACTGCTCGGAGTCTATGCCATCTGCAGTGTCCTGGTCGCCATGATGGGGCTGTATGCAGTCATGGCCTACTCGGTGCTCGAACGCAACCGCGAGTTTGCTTTGCGCATGGCACTTGGTTCGACACGGGAGAAAATCTTCCGATTGGTGCTGCAGGGAAGTGCGGCCGTAATTTTCATTGGGCTTGGGGCGGGAGGTCTTGGTTCCGTTGCCGCAGTGCGACTGTTGCGCTCCATGTTGTTCAATGTTTCGCCTTTTGACCTGCTCAGCTTCAGCGTCGCGGGACTTGCGCTGGTGCTCACGGTACTGATCGCTGGCATTACGCCGGCATACCGCGCCGCGAATATCCAGCCGATGCAGGCTCTCAGGAACGAATAGACAAGGCACGATCCAGACCTTCAAACCCTTCGGAGCTGAATCGCGATGAACCAGGCCCTGAACAACACGATGCAGGATCTCCGCTACGCGCTTCGTCAACTGCGCAAGTCGCCGGGATTCACGATTACCGCAACCCTGACGCTGGCTTTAGGCATCGGCGCCAACACTGCGATCTTCACGCTGGTGCAGGGAATCCTGTTGCGCCGCCTGCCGGTCAGCGATCCTAAGCAGCTGTATCGTATCGGCGACAACGGCGATTGCTGTGTGGAAGGCGGCTTCCCTGGCGACGCCAGCGACACCGGCGATTTCACCATCTTCTCCACGGATCTCTATCAACATCTTCGCAACACCACTCCCGAATTCGAGCAACTAGCCGCGATGCAGGCGGGTGGGGGAATGTATAGCGTGCGGCACGGCAGCGCAGCGGCTAAGCCATTACGTGGTGAATTTGTCTCAGGGAATTATTTCTCAACACTGGGCCTGAGGGCCTACACGGGCCGCGCACTTAGCGATCAGGATGACCAGCCGTCAGCAGCGCCTGCCACAGTGCTCAGTTACAAAGCATGGCAGGGAGAATATGCAGGCGATCCCACTATCGTTGGTTCCACCATCTTCATCCAGGCCAAGCCGTTCACCGTCATTGGCATTGCGCCGCCGGGCTTTTTCGGCGACCGCGTAACCGATGGCCCCCCCGACTTCTGGATGCCGCTGCAGACCGAACCTTATATTCGCGGCGACAGCGCGATCCTCCATCACCAGGAATCGCACTGGCTGTATCTGCTTGGACGCGTGCGCCCCGGAACCTCCATCGGAGCATTGCAATCGAAGATCACCGTGACGCTACGCCAGTGGCTCTATACGCGTCCGGTGCTCACGGCGAATGGCGGCGCGACACTCATTCCCAAAATGCATGTGGTTCTTTCGCCCGGCGGAGGCGGAATTCAAAACCTCCAACAGGAAGCGGGTAAAGGGCTGAAGTTCCTGATGATCCTTTCCTCGGTGGTGCTTTTGATCGCCTGCGCGAATATCGCCAATCTGATGCTGGCTCGCAGCACCACTCGCCGTGCAGATATTGCACTTCGCATGGCATTGGGCTCTGGTCGTCGTCGCGTGATGCGCCAGATACTGACGGAAAGCATTCTGCTCAGTTGCATTGGCGGACTCGTGGGGCTGGCTGTTGCCTATCTCGGCTCTCACACCATCCTTGCCCTTGCGTTTCCTGAAGCGCGCAACATGCCCGTCGATGCGAGCCCATCCCCCATTGTCCTCGGTTTCGCATTTCTGATTTCGCTCGTGACCGGGGTGTTGTTCGGTACCGCGCCCGCCTGGATGTCAACGCACGCACAGCCGGCTGAGGCGCTGCGCGGCGTCAATCGCTCCAGTCGCGACCGCTCCTCGCTGCCGCAGAAATCGTTAGTGGTATTTCAGGCTGCGTTATCGCTCGTGCTGCTAGCGGGTGCCATCTTGATGACCAAAACGCTGGTCAATCTTGAACACCAGAACTTCGGGATCGCCACCAGCAATCGTTACGTGCTTCATTTTGATCCTGCCGGGGCTGGCTATACCATCGACAGGCTGCCCGGCCTCTACCGTCAGATCGACGAGCGCTTTTCAGCATTGCCCGGTGTGACCAATGTTGGGATGGCCCTCTACAGCCCGCTCGAGGGCGATAACTGGGGTGAGTGTGTCATTCAGCAGGGACATCCCGCGCCACGTCCGGGGGACAAGTGCGGATCAACATGGGATCGCGTCAGTACACACTTTCTTGATTCCGTTGGTGTGTCCATCTTGCGCGGACGGGGATTCACGGAACAGGATACCGCCAACTCGCCGCAGGTAGTTTTGGTTAACCAGACTTTTGTGAAGCGGTTCTTTCCTAATCAGGATCCGATCGGTCAGCATTTCGGCATCGACTTTCCTCAGTTCTCCGGGAGCTTTGAAATCGTCGGAGTCTTTGCTGACTTCAAGCTCAACAATCCGCGCGATGATATCCGGCCCGTTTATCTGCGGGCGCTTACGCAGCAGTTCCCATATCACATGGAGTCGATGGATTCCGGCGAAACGCAATCCATGTTCATCAACTCCATGGTTCTGAGCTTCAACAGGCCGCAACAGAATGCCGAACAGTTGGTTCGCCGTACCCTGGCTGAGATCGATCCCAATCTCACGGTCATGGATCTTCGCTCTCTCGACGCGCAGGTGGCCGGCAACTTCAACGGAGATCGTCTGACGGCGGAACTCTCCAGTTTGTTCGGAATGCTCTCACTGATTCTGGCTTCGGTGGGACTGTACGGCGTGATGTCGTATTTTGTTGCACGTCGTACCAGCGAAATCGGCATACGCATGGCGCTCGGAGCAACGCGCTCCAGCGTCCTCAGCATGGTAATGCGCGGTGCGCTCTGGCAGGTGATTATCGGTCTTTGCCTCGGAATTCCGGCCTCGCTCTACGCAGGTTATCTGATGAAGAGCCTGCTTTATGGCGTTGGCAGTTATGATCCGTGGGCTCTCGCTGGTGCACCCTTCATGCTGCTCCTTTGCGCGGTTGCCGCAGGATTTATTCCCGCGCGCCGCGCTGCCTCGATTGAACCGATGCGCGCACTACGGATTGAGTAGGAGAAAGGAGACTGAGCGGGATGAACGTGCTGGCCAACGATATTCGCTACGCCATCCGCCAACTGCGGCGATCGCCGGGTTTTGCGGCAACCGCCGTGTTTACACTCGCGCTCGGCATAGGGGCAACTGCGGCCGTTTATAGCGTTATACAGTCTGTCCTCTTGCAGGCATTACCCTATCCCGATTCAAACAGCCTGGTGGGCGTAGCCTATACCTTTCCTCACGAGAAGCCGAATGCGGAACAGGCAGGCAGCACCGCCGATTTCGTGCGCGAACACAGCAACGAATTCTCATCCGTCGCGATCATGGACGACTCCAGTCCCGCCGTCAATCTCTCCCTCAACGGGAGACGTGCAATTCAAGTGAATGCTCTGCGTGTCTCCGAAGGATATTTCCGAACGCTTGGTGTAATGCCGGCACTCGGCCGCGCCTTCCTGCCAGATGAGGACCGGCCAAATGGTGCAAAAGCATTGGTGCTAAGCCATGATCTTTGGACTAATGTTTTCAACGGCGATTCCGCAGTCGTGGGTCGGGCCATTCGCGTCAACCAGGAAACCTTCACCGTCGTAGGCGTGATGCCCGCCGGTTTTACCGTCACTGCCGAAACGGCTCCTGGCGTTTTGGGAACTCCTGCCCTGTGGCAACCGCTTCAATTGGGTCCAAAAGATCCCGGCTACGATGGCGACAACTATGAGATGATTGCGCGCTTACGCCAGGGAGTGACGCTTGCGCAGGCTCAGAGTGAGTTGAGTATGCTGAACGCGCCTTTCTACCAGGCGAATCCCACATACACAAAGTGGTTCGGTCGCAACAACGAACTTCACGAGTTTCGCGCGTGGAAGTTGCAGGATGTCGTGGTGAGCGAGGTGCGCCGTAGCTTACTCACGGTGATGGGTGCAGTGCTGGCGGTTTTGCTTGTTGCCTGTCTGAATCTAGCCGGATTGATGGTGGCAAGGTCGATGCGTCGCTCGCGCGAAATCGCGATGCGCTCCGCTCTCGGTGCGACAGGCGGGCACTTGGTTCGGATGCTCGCGTGCGAAGGTCTCTTGCTGGCCTTCTTTGGTGGCGTTCTTGCTTTGCTGGTGGCGCGAGTTGCAACGCGGATTCTGCTCCACGCGGCGCCGCTTGCCGTTCCTTCGTTGCATGGCGATCCCAGCATTGGCCCACTGTGCGGAGTTGTTTTTCTGGTCTCCCTGGCCGCCACCGGTATTTTCTCAGTGCTTCCAGCGTGGCTGATTCTCCGTAAGCGCAACCGCGAAACGCGATTGGGGAGCCCTTCTTTCGGAGAGACAGTTTCGCACGCGCGCCTGTCTCGGACACTCATGGTTGCGCAGATCGCATTGGCGATGGCTCTCGTCTCCGTCGCTTCTATGCTGCTTGGAACATTTCTGAAACTGCGTTCGGTGCCGTCGGGCATTGCTGCCAAGCAGCTTTCCGTCTTCCAGGTCGATCTCAAAGGGAATCGCTACGCGAACACGCGCCAGACCACCCAGTTTGTTTCCAGCGTTCTTGAAAATCTGCGCCACACCCCCGGCGTAGAGCGCGTAGCAGCGGTGAATGGTTTGCCGTTGGATCGAGGCCTGAACATTGGCGGCAATCCAACAGACCGCCATGATATCCGCCAGATCATCGAGCTTCGTTCCGTTACCCCCTCGTATTTCCAAACCATGGGGATTCCGCTGCTATCGGGAAGAGATTTTTCAGACAGCGATCGCGCCGGCGGCGATCTGGTTATCGTGATCGGTGCTGAGGCCGCCCGGAAATGGTGGCCCGGTCGATCCCCGATAGGCGATTCGATCAAAATTGGCGGCGAGCACAGCTGGCGCATCGTTGGGATCGCTGCGGATGTGCATACGCATTCCCTCGTCGAGACCGGCAATATCGTGATCTACGCGCCGATGAGCCAGCTCTCTGACGAAATGTCGGGCATCATCAATGGATGGTTTCCCACCAGCTTCGCCATCCGCACCGCAGCCGACGTCAACCTGGCGGCAACCGTGCAGCGCGCTGTTGAGCAAGCCGATCCCGAAATTCCTGTAGCTCGCCTCACAACCATGCAGGCAGTCATCGACTCAACCATCGAACAGCCTCGCTTCTTCTCACTCCTGGCTAGCGGCTTTTCGGTGTTTGCAATGATCCTCACCGTGATCGGGCTCTTCGGACTCCTGAGTTATCAGGTGACCCAGCGAACCAGGGAAATCGGAGTGCGCATGGCACTGGGGGCTGACCGTCGCGCAATTCTCGGTGTGTTTCTCGGTCGCGGCTTGACGGTAGCCTTCGCAGGCGTGGCGTTGGGGCTGGCGGCGAGTTGGTTGGTCAGGCCGGTCGTGAGCCATCTGCTGGCAGATGCCGGTGTAAACCCCGCCGGCAGCGGAGCCGTCATTGTGATGAACGGCGTATGGTCGGCGGTTGCCGCCTCCGTTGCCATTCTTTTAGCCACACTCGGTGCAAGCTGGTTCCCCGCCCGTCGTGCCGCTTCCATTGATCCCATGCGGGCTTTGCGCACCGAATAGGAGAGGTCAGGATGAATTCGTTGATACAGGATCTACGCTACGCACTTCGGCAGTTGCGCAAGTCGCCAGGCTTCAGCCTCACAGTCGTCGTGACGCTTGCGCTCGGCATCGGCGCCAATGCGGCTGTGTTCACGCTCTTCGATCAAGTCCTTCTTCGAATGCTTCCCGTGCAGAAGCCGCAGGAGTTGGTCCGCTTCGAGTGGAATGGAGCATTCAACGGCTCCATGAGCAGCTTTGGCGGCGATAGGAAAGATCACCACAACTATTTTTCCTACCCGATGTATAAAGATCTGCGCGACCAGAACCAGGTATTCAGTGGGATTCTCGCAACGGACGAAGCGCAAGTCGGTATCTCCTGGCACAATCAGGCTGAGAGCGAAAGTGCGGAGGTTGTTTCTGGCAATTACTTCCAGCTTCTTGGGCTCAATCCCGCTGTTGGACGCCTTTTCACACCTCAAGACGATACGGCGAAAGACTCGAATCCGGTAACGGTGGTGAGCTACAACTACTGGCGCACCCATCTTGGCGCGGCTCATGACGTTGTTGGACAGACGATCCTCATCAATGGCCACTCCTTCACAATCATTGGTGTCGCGCCTGCGAACTTCGACTCTGCAATCGGCGGCTATCGTCCGGCGATTTTTGTTCCTACCAGCATGGTCGAGATAGCGATCCCCTGGAGAGCGCCGATCGATGACCTCAAAAACCATCAGTCCGTTTGGCTCACCCTGGTCGCGCGGCTGAAGCCAGGAATTACGCGTCAGCAGGCTGACGCGAGCATGCGCACTTTGTGGCATTCTCTGCGCGCCAACGAACTTCCTCTTTTCAAACAGGCAAGCGAGCGATTCCGCAAAAACTTTGTAGATCTGTCCACCTTCGAAGTTCTCGACGACTCCAAGGGATTCAATCCCAATCGAACCGATCTGCAGAAGCCGCTTTTCATCCTGATGAGCATGGCCGGACTGCTTGTGATTCTCTGCGCCATCAATGTGGCGACGCTCCTATTGTTGCGGGCGGCCAACCGCGGTCGCGAAATGTCAATGCGCTACGCACTTGGCGCGCGCCGCAGTCGCATCGTCTCACAGTTGATCATTGAGGGCGGTGTTCTCGGATTCGTCGGAGCAGCGGCCGGAATTGCACTCGCTCCATTGGTCGCAGCGTCGTTGGTGCGCATCCTCACCAGTTCCGATCCAGGATCCGAGCCATATTCGGCTTCCGTGGATATTCGGGTGCTGCTCTTCACGTTAGGTCTCTCGATAATTGCCACGCTTTTCTTCAGCGTCGCCCCTGTATTCCACTTCTTCCGTCCCCAACTCGCTGGTGCTTTGCGCCAAAACACCGGCACGCTCTCCAAGGATTCGCAACGCTTCAGGAAACTAGCCGTGGGCGTACAGATCGCCCTTAGCGTGCTGCTGCTGGGCGGCGCCGGACTCTTTTTCCGCACATTCGATAATCTTCGTCACCAATCGCTCGGATTTGAGACCGCAAAGCTCGTGACATTTGCGCTGGATCCCACGAACTCGGGATACAGCGAAGATCGCACCAGCCAGATCATTACCAATTCTATCGATGTGTTGCGTCGTCTTCCTGGCGTTACTTCTGTTGCGGCTACTACCGATCCTGAACTGGTGGGAGACTCTGAGGGGTCGAATTTCTCCGTACAGGGGTACAAGCCTTCAGAAGATGAGAATATGAACTTCGAGCAGCCGCGCATTACGCCGGACTACTTCTCTACCATTCATCAGCCGCTTCTGACTGGCCGGGAATTCACTGCAGCCGACACCAAAGGGCAGCCGGAAGTTGCCATCATCAATTTGGCTTTCGCCAAGCGCTTTTTTGGAACACCGCAGAACGCCATTGGTCGCCAGTTGCAGGAAGGCTCAGGCGATAAGCCAAACTACAACATCACCATCGTTGGCGTAGTCGGGGATATCCGGCACACTGATCTGCGTACGCTGCTCGGAGCCGCCGTTTATCTGCCTTACCTGCAGCAGAAGCATCCGCACGGTGTCCAGATGTACGTGCAAACTTCGCCTCCGCCCACCACCGTTGAAGGCGCGATTCGCCAGACCATCCATCAGCTTGATTCAACGCTCGTGGTGGACGGCCTCCGCACCATGAACGCGCAGGTTGAGCGCAGTGAAGCCGATGAGCGGGCACTCGCGTTTCTCGCCATTGGTTTTGCCGGACTCGCATTGATTCTTGCTGCTGTGGGACTTTACGGCGTACTCGCTTATTCGACCGAACAGCGTACACGCGAAATCGGAGTGCGGTTGGCCCTGGGCTCGCCGCGTTCCGTTGTCGTTCTTCTCATTGTTCGAGAAATGGCCATCATCGCCGCAGTTGCTACGGTCGTGGCTTTGCCTTCTCTCATCGCCCTGGGCCGTCTCTTCCGAAGCCAGCTTTTTGGAGTCAGCACGTTCGATCCAATTACGCTTGGCGGAGCGGTAACACTTACCGTAATAATGCTCTCTCTTGCCGCTGCATTGCCCGCGCGCCGGGCTGCGGCTGTAGAGCCCATGCAGGCACTGCGCACAGAATAGTTTTGAGAACGGAGTACATCGCCATCATGATCGACCTGAAGAATATCGAACGCAGTTACAAGACCGGGCACGCTGAAACCTGGGTGCTGCGCCGCATCAATCTAACGATTCAAGAAGGTGAATTCATCACCATCATGGGCCCATCAGGAGCAGGGAAGTCATCGCTCTTGAATGCGCTTGCGCTTCTCGATGACAGTTGGCTTGGTGAATACTGGTTTGGCTCAACGCCGGTGCACTCGCTCAATCGCAAGCAGCGAGCGGACTTGGCTCGTCAGCGCATCGGGATGGTATTTCAAAGCTACCACTTGCTCGACGATCTTACCGTTGCCGAGAACATCGATCTCCCGCTCTCCTACAAGAATCTGCCCTCAAAAGATCGTGCCGGCATGGTTGCCGACATTCTCGATCGCTTCAATATCGTTGCCAAAAAGGACTTGTTTCCGAACCAGCTTTCCGGCGGACAGCAGCAACTGGTCGGCATCGCGCGGGCCGTTGTCCACGCGCCATCACTACTGCTGGCCGACGAACCTACCGGCAACCTTCACTCCACACAAGCGCGCGAGATTATGGATCTGTTTTGCGAACTCAATCGCGCCGGCACCACTATCGTGCAGGTCACGCACTCTGAAGAGAATGCTCGCTACGGCAAGCGCATCATTGAACTGCGCGACGGCTGGATGACGCGCGACGAAAACCTGCAGACTGCTCCTTCGGAGGTCGGTGCACAGTGAACTCAAAGGTGAATGATTTGAAAAAGACCCCGGGCACTCCAATCGCAACTCGCATCATTGCGGGTGCGGCAATCCTGCTTCTTCAGGCCAATATGGCCCTTGCGTTTCAATCGGAAGCTACCAACGCTCCGCCGCAGACGGCGCCCCAGGCCACCACAACGCTACAAACAGCGCCCGCGGTGCCGTTCAACGAGATGCTGCACCACTCGTTCAATCCATTCGATGCCTATCGCGGGAAAATTGTGCCGCCTCCCAGCCTGTCCAACTCGATGCGTATGAACTCACTCGTCCGCGATGGAAAGCTTTATCTCTCGCTTCGCAACGCAATCGATCTCGCTCTCGAGAACAACCTCGACATCGTTATTGCACGCTATAACCTCCCCATTGCGCAGATGGACATCCTGCGCACTCAGGCCGGAGGATTCACCAGAGGCGTAAATACCGGTGTAGTCTCCGGCACACCCGGCGGGGCGGCAAGCGGAACAGGAACTGGTAGCGGAGCAGGCGGCACAAGCACCGGGAGCGGCGGCGCTGGCGCCGGGAGCGGCGGTCTCGTGCAGTCCACGTTCGGCGTTGGAAGCAATGTTTCCAGCTTCGATCCCTACATTATTGCCAAGGCCTACAACGACCACACCTCGCAACAGTTGACCAACCAGACTCTTTACGGCGTCTCTGCCTACCACCAGAACGAAAACCTGGCGGACATCAGCTATCAACAGTTCTTTCCAACCGGCACCTATTTTGAAACCGATTTCAACAACAACCGCCAGACATCGAATAGTCCCAACAATACTCTGAATCCGCAGCTTTATTCCAACCTTCAAGTCATCTTCCAGCAACAGTTGCTTGCCGGATTTGGAACCGGGCCGAATCTGCGCTATCTGCGAATTGCGAGAACTAACCAGAAAATTGGAGACATCGCATTCAAGGCACAGATCATCGCGACAGTAACCCAGATCTGCAATATCTACTGGGATCTTGTAAACGCCTACGACACCGAACAGGTAGGCGAACGCTCGGTCGCATTTGCAACGGAGACTCTCGACACCAGCCGCAAGCAACTCGAACTTCAGGCCATTCCTGAGATGGATGTCCTGAAAGCTGAAAGCGAAGTGGCGACACGCCAGCAGGATTTGACTGTCGCGCGTACCAACCTGGAACTTCAGGAACTCTACATGAAGAACGCCATCACCCGTTCTTTCGACGATCCGGTTCTTCAGGAGTTGCCAGTGGTGCCGACAGATCATCTTGCCGCTCAGATACAGCCGCAGACCGAGCCGGTACAGCAGAGTATCACTGACGCTCTCAAGAATCGCACTGAAATCCAGGAGAACGCCCTCGACCTCAGCAACCGGGAGCTGACCCGAAAATCTGCTCGCAACAACCTCCTGCCGCAGCTCAGTCTCTACGGCTTTTACTCCGGCACGGCATTCGGCGGAGTTCCGAACCCGGCATTCGCGGGGAGCAACACTGCTCCCGGAGGGTACGGCGGCACTCTCGAGAATGCGCTGAACAACTCTTCACCCGAATACCAGGTGGGTCTCCAACTCCAGATGCCTTTGCGCAATCGTCAGGCCAAGGCCGACCAGTACCGCACCGAACTCGAATACCGCCAATCCCAGGTGTACGCTGAGGAGTTGAAGAAGAATATTGTCATCGAAGTGCGCAACGCTCGCTACGCTGTGGAGCAAGGTGCCAGCCGAGTAGGCGCGGCTAAGCAGGCACGCGACCTCGCACAGCGGACCCTCAATATCATGCAACAGGAACAAAAACTGGGAGCAGGATCGAATCAGCAGACATTGTCTGCCGAGCACGATCTGTCCGTGGCCGAATCGGCGCTTGTTACGGCACAAACAGCTTACGAGAAGGCTCGCATTCAGCTGAAGTTTGCTACCGGATCGGTGCTTGAAGAATACGGAATCTCGATCACCGACGCCAAAACCGGAGTTGTACAGGCGGACAACAACTAAAATGCCAGACCCCAGGAAGAACGAACGAATTCGGGTTTTAGTTGCCGACGATCAACCGCACATTCTCGAGGCTGTGGAACTGCTGCTTTCACCGCAGGGCATTCAAGTTGAATGCGTACGCTCACCGCAGCTTTTGCTTGAAGCGCTGGGTCAGACGGACTACGATGTTCTGCTCATCGACTTGAACTACACGCGCGACACAACCTCAGGCAAAGAGGGCCTCGATCTGCTCGCGCGCCTGCAGGAGATCGATCCGCGCATGCCGGTCATTGTCATGACTGCATGGGGCAACATCGATCTCGCAGTCGAAAGCATCAAGCGTGGTGCGCGCGATTTCATCCAGAAGCCATGGGAAAACGAGCGCCTCATTTCGCTTATTCGTGTCCACGCCGAGTTGCACAAGGCTCTACGCAGGGCACGTCAGCTTGAACTGGAAAACCGCTTGCTTCGAGCTGAAGGTATGCCCGACTTCGTGGCGGCTGCGCCGTCGATGCAACCTGTTTTGGAACTGATCAGCCAGGTTGGACCGTCCGACGCCAACGTGCTTATCACGGGGGAGCACGGTACCGGTAAGGAGATCGTTTCCAAGCTTTTGCATGCGGCATCTCCTCGTTCGCGGATGCCTCTGGTTGCCGTGAATGCCGGCGGATTGCCGGAAGGAACCTTCGAAAGCGAGATCTTCGGTCACGTTAAGGGAGCATTTACGGACGCGCGTTCGGATCGTGTCGGTCGCTTTGAGCTTGCCAATGGCGGTACGCTGTTTCTCGATGAAATTGCCAACGTCCCTCTCCGTCAGCAGGCGAAACTCCTGCGCGTCCTTGAGACCGGAGAACTCGAGCGCGTCGGATCATCGCAAACGCGACGCGTCGATGTGCGCGTATTATCGGCAACCAACGCCAACCTGCCTGACGAAGCCAAAGCAGGAAACTTCCGCGAAGACCTGCTTTTTCGCATCAATACTGTCGAGATTCACATCCCGGCTTTACGCGAACGTCGCGAGGACATTCCGCTGCTGGCGCTGCACTTCCTCAATCGGAATCGATCGCGCTATCGCAAGCAGGTTACCGGCTTCTCAACCTCCGCTATGCAGCAGATGATCCAATACCCATGGCCGGGCAATGTACGCGAACTCGAGCACACAGTCGAGCGCGCTGTGCTGCTTTGCCGAGGCGAGGAGATCGAGCCGGCCAACCTGGCTATCGCCGGAGCCAAATCTTCTGCGACCAATTTTGAGAATATGAGCATAGATGAGGTTGAAGCCCTGCTCATTCGCAAGGTTTTGCGCCGATGCGACGGTAACATATCGCAAGCAGCTGAAGCGCTTGGCCTAAGTCGAGCAGCGCTTTATCGTCGCATCGAAAAATATGGCTTATGAAAGGCACGTAAGGAAACGCAAGCCCTCGGCCATTCGCCGGGCATGGCTGTTCTGTTTTCTGCTGGCGCTTCCTACGTTTCTTTTTGCCGGGATTCTTCTGTGGCAGCAACATGTAACCGCCGCGCCCACTTTTCTGCTTTTGTTTTGCCTCTTTATTTATCTTCTGCTAATAGCCGCATCGCTTATTGAGGGCCTGATGCGCCCGCTGCAGACGCTCTCCAACGTTGTCTCATCGCTGCGTGAAGGGGACTACTCGTTCCGCGCTCGCGGTGCAAGTTCCGCCGACGCGCTTGGCGAACTGGCCTCGGAGATTAACGCGCTCGCGGATTTACTGCAGAAGCAACGTGTGCGATCTCTCGAGGCAACGGCCCTACTGGCGCGCATTCTTGAGGTGATGCATGCGCCGCTCTTCGCCTTCGATCGCGAAGACCTTCTCCAGCTTGTGAATAATGCTGGAGCACAGCTCTTGGGCCGTCCTCTGGCACGGTGCTTTGGCCACAGCGCCGCAGAGTTGGGATTGGAGAACCTCCTCGCTTCTTCAGACCAGACCGTTCACTCCTTCGGAACAAGGCCTTCACGCTGGCTTCTGCGCAAGGCGCTCTTCCGGCAGGATGGCGCGCCGCATACTCTCCTACTGCTTGCCGATGTGAGTCAGCCTTTGCAGGAAGAGGAACAGATTGCATGGAAGCGCTTGATTCGCGTGCTGGGGCACGAGCTTTCAAATTCATTGGCACCCATTAAATCCATTGCGGGAAGCTTGCTGGCGCGCGCGGAGAAAATCAGCGGAGACGAGTCGACAGTTCACGATTTCCGCCGTGGGCTCAGCGTTATCGAAAGTCGAGCGGATTCGTTACATCGCTTCGTCCAGTCCTACCGCCTTCTTGCTCAATTGCCGCCGCCTCACCTCAAGGCCGTACAGGCAGGTCCTTTGCTCGAACGAGTTGCGCTTCTTGAACAACGTGTGCCGGTCCAGCTCGATCCCGGCCCGACCGTCCTGCTCAATGCCGATCCCGATCAACTCGAGCAGATGTTTATCAATTTACTGACGAACGCGGTCGACGCTTCTCTTTCCAATGGGGCTAAGCCGGTGCGGATTGGATGGCGCGTTGCGGAATCGAATTTAGTGGTTGGCATTGAGGACAGCGGGTTAGGCATTGCCAACACTGAAAATCTCTTTGTGCCGTTTTACACAACCAAACCAAAAGGCAGCGGTGTCGGGCTTGCGCTGGCACAACAGATTGCTCGTGCCCATGGGGGCGAGATTCGCCTTGTAAATCGCGAGGATGGCCCCGGAGCTAGAGCCATCATCCATCTGCCGATAGCGTAGTGTTTCAGCCGGCTGCGGAAATCGAAACGACGTTAGGTTTTATCTCCGTCGCCATCACGCAATTGCGACCGGCATTCTTAGCGCGATAGAGCGCTGCGTCGGCGATCTGGATCATCTCTTCGTAGTTCGTCGGGAAACCTGCGGCCACGCCGAAGCTTGCCGTGACTGAGAAAGTCCTGTCACCTTCTCCCAGGCACGCCGCCTCGACAGTAGCACGAAGGTGTTCGGCCCGATTGCGTGCAGCTTCAAAATCTGATCCTGGGAGAATGAGCAGAAACTCCTCACCACCGTAGCGCCCTACCCAGTCATAACTACGAACCGCGCGCTGGAAGATGCCGCCGGTTTCGCGGAGCGTAAGGTCGCCGGCCACGTGGCCCATAGCATCGTTCACGCGTTTGAAGTAATCCAGATCGACAAGGATGATGCTCAGCGGAGTTCCATCGCGTTGAGAGCGATCAACCTCCCCGCGCAAGCGCTCCACGATGATGCGGTGATTCCACAAGCCGGTCAGGCCATCGTGTTCCGCAAAATGGCGCATCTGTTCACGCGTCCGCACCAGTTCTGTTTTCTCTCGCTCGAGGTCTTGCGTGCGACCCTTGACGGCCTCTTCAAGTTGCCGCTTCTGCCGCATTAGCTGACCGACTCGGCGTCGCCACGTCCATACCGCCAGCACCAGGGTGATGAGTCCTAATTCCCACTTGATGTATTTGTCCTGCCACCACAGCGGAGTGATCGTGAAGGCGTACGATGCTACCGGCGAAACCGTGCTGCCAGCAGCATTCACACCCTTCACTTCGAAGCGATAATTGCCCGGCTCCAGATGGCGATAATGAACCGTCATTTCGCGCGTTTCTTCCCACCCAGAATCTTGCTCGCCTACCAGACGATATCGAATGCCGATGTCCTGCGTGTCCTTGAATGAAAGAAGGGCCATCGAAATCGTCAGCTGGTTTGAGCTCCACTTAACCGAGCCGCCGTCTGTGATCGGCACGGTTCCAAGCATCACTTGTGAGATTGCCGGCGGAGGAGGAGATCCGGCCAGGGCATCCTGCGGCGCGATCAGGTGGCTTAACCCTCCTGACGTGCCAATCCACATGCTGCCGTCATGGTCTTCGGTAAGAGCAAAACTGTCGGTGTCATTCCAGATCAGCCCGTCGTCCTGCGTGAAGCTTCGCCAGCGATGTCCGTCGAACACAGTGACGCCGGCATCTTCGCCAACCCACAGCCAGCCGCGGTGATCCACAACCAGAGACACAATTTCTTCCGACATCAAGGGCGGACGCCCGATATGTTCGGCCGAGGTTACCTTGTAATCGCTGACGCGCAATCGCATCAGGTCCTGAGACGGCCCCGCAACCCAGATATCCCCGTTCCAGTCAACGGTGATTAGATCCGGCTTTGCGCCCGATTTACCCGGATCAATCGCGTGCCATCCAATCGCATCGTGCTTGAAGAGACCCGCATCGGAAGTCGCCCACAAATTGCCGGCCTGATCCACGCTCATGTCTGTGAATCGGATTGCGGTTTTGGGAAAAACAGCATCAAGCACCGGATGAGCATTACGATCATCACCCGCCGGATCCACAACAAACATCCCGTTCACCGTAGCGATCCAAAGCCGGTGTGGTCCGTCAGCCAGAATCTGATACACCGCCGGCAACGTCTGCTGCGTAGCAGTCAGCGTTTTCTGGTCAATCCTCGTCAGGCTTCCGGCAAGACTTCCCATCCATATAGCTCCGTCCGCGCTGATCGCCAGCGATCCCGCACGGGCAACTTGGACCTTCGGCGATTGCCAGATCTTCGGAGTATTGCTCTTGGCAGGGATAAAGCTCAGTCCAGAATCTGTGCCGATCCACAGTCTTCCCTGGTGGTCGCGTTGAACCGCCCACACCAGGTTGTCGCTCAACCCGTCATTCTGGGTATAAGCTTCCCAACGATCTTCTCCTACCCAGCGAAGCAGACCGTGCCCTACGACACCCATCCAGATCGATCCTTCGCGGTCGACGAAAAGTTCCTGGATTTCAAAAGGCGACAGACCATTGTGTTCAGTAACCAGTCGCCAATGGTCCTTATCCCAGAGTGCCAGCGTAGAGCCGTGCGCTGTGAGAATGCGGCCCTGATTGTCCTCTGCCAGTGTTGGGTAGGCCTCAGATGTCGCTCCTCCCGGAAGGTCGCGCACATCAGCACGGCTGCCGTCGGGCATCATCTCAACAACGTTCGCATTGCTGCGCAGCCAGATGTGTCCGTTGCGCGCTACCATCATCGTCACCCACTGCTCTTCGGGCAACTTCAGCGATGCACGCAATCGCGTTGTCTGGCCGTCTTTCAAGCGGCAAAGATCTTTGTCGCAGCCGTACCACAACGAACCCTCGGGTCCGTACAACACGCTCCAGACGAATCCGCCATTAAGATTCAGCGGCTCTGCAACCCAATCGTCATTTCCACGACGCTTCAACACCACGCCGTGACTGCTCGATGCCGTGACCACCTCGTCCGGCTTAATCGACGTAAATGTAGTGCCCGTGGGATGCGTGAATTCGTTTAGAGCGTAAGGGAGGCGCACCTCGGCGAATCTGCCATCCTTGCGTTCGAAGTAGATGCCCGCTGTCGTTCCTACCCAAAGAGTTCCGTCGAGGCCGATATAAACGTTGTCGATGATCCGATCAGGGATGCCTTCCGCAGCGCCGTAGCGCTGGAACTGGCTGCCGTCATAGCGATAGAGGCCATTCTGTGTGCCCATCCACAGATAGCCGATGCGGTCCTGCTGAATCGAGGTGATGTTGGGATTGCCCAGCCCTTGAATGTATCCCTTGAAACTATATCGCTGTGCCGGCGATGACGCACAAAACCCGCATAGCAGCGCGAGCACTGTGACCGCGCGCCACCATCTGTTACTCGATTTGGGAGTCCAATTCGTCAAGGTCCTGTCTTTCTCGGCTCTTGGATTGGGAATGCCGGTTTGCTCGGCAGAAATGGATCAACAGGTATCTCGGGGCCCATCTGGAAATTCTCGCTCTCGAATCTCTCGTTTTTCGGTAACCCAAATATAGCCGTGAGCTGTCCGGGAGGACATGCCACTTTGGTCTAAGTTGTTGTGGATCAAAGGTGCAAAGGTAATCTTGGATGATTACCACTGTGCGGAAAGCAGACAGCTAGCTCTAAGAGCGTGATTCCGCCCGTGATGTGATCAATCGCACATATAGGCGGTCTCAGAGAAGGCCGCCGAGGCACTGTCCAAGGTAATGTCCTCGACAGGCTGGGACGCAAAGAAACCATTCACCTGATCCAGAACGGCCTGGCCGGTTTTTGATTGATAGATGGACTTGCGGAGTCGTCCGCCACCGGGCACACCGTGCGTAAACCATGTCGCAAACTGCTTCATTTTGCCGGCCGTCTCGCCCAATCGAGCGTCGCGGGGAAGATCTTTGGTGGCTTCGGCTTCCGCCAGCAGCATTTCGAAGTAAGCCCGGATCATATGATGACGGTCAGAAAAGGTGGGATGATCATAGCTCCCGGTCGCCGTATACTGCGCAATCTGTCTGAAAATCCAAGGATTAGCCGCAGCAGCTCGTCCAATCATCACTGCATCGCACCCCGTCTGCGCCACCATCGCAGCGGCGTCCTCCGGCGTGCGGATATCTCCATTGCCGACGACCGGGATGGTTACAGCCCGCTTCACCGACGCAATCCATTCCCAGCGAGCTTGCCCACTATAACCCTGTTCGCGGGTTCGCGCATGCAGCGCGACGGCATTCAGGCCTTCCGCTTCCGCCATCCGGGCCAATTCTACGCATACGATCTGCGTGTCGCTCCAACCCATCCGAAACTTAACGGTGAAGGGAATCGTGACCGCTTTTCGAACGGTGCGGAAGATCTCGCCGATCTTGGGCAGATCGCGCAGCAGGCCTGATCCGCCGTTGCATCCCACGACTCGCTTGGCCGGGCAGCCCAGATTCAGATCTACCGTATCGAAACCCGTATCTTGCACAATGCGGGCGGCTTCCGCAAGTGTCTCGGCGTTTGATCCAAACAATTGTGCGCCGATCGGATGCTCGTCATCGTAAAAGGTCAAATAACGTTTGCGCTTCGCTTCCCGCATCCTTGAGAGGCCGTCCGCAGAGGTGAATTCCGTCATCAATAATCCGCACCCGGACTGTGCATTCGTGACAGACTCCTCGACGGCTGCGATTTCTGTTCTCTGATCCTTGGCCTCTAATCCCTGATCCTTTGTAAATACGCTGGCGTGCCGGATAAAACGCCGAAAGACCGTGTCGGTCACACCCGCCATGGGCGCCAGCACTGTGGCAGGCGATACCGCCACCGGCCCAATGCGCATCTCCGGCGGCACGCGGACGCCCTCAGGCATTGCGTGCTCTCTGGGATTGTCCCAGTCCTTCTTAACTGTGAATCCTTTGCCAGCCATTTAGAACTCTTCCAAAATCAACTTGGCAATTCAGCCACGTGATAGACAAACGGCTTACCGCGGGAATCCGGATTCCAGCCCGCCGCCATCGCCTCTCGAATGTGCTCCTCTACCTTGGTCGGAGTGACAGTCGGGCGAGGAGGCTCAATCCGCATCCAACCGGCTTTTTGCGCTACCGTGGTCGGATATTCCAGAAAAAGCTCGCGTCGCACGATTTCTGCAACCCTCACGTGGATCGAGATGCCTCTCCACTCTTGATCCGCAAGCCGTTGCTCCTCCCGATGAAGGTGCCAGATCAGTGGGAAACCGTCAATGGTCACCGCAGACTCAAGCGAGCGTTTGGCGCGTGGCATACCTGGACACCTCTCCGATCGAAGGACCTAATGGTGCTTCAAGAACCTATGCAAGAGCTCGAACGCAACAGGGCCTCCGCCATGGCGGAGGCCCAATCTCTCAGCGGTCGCTTGCAACTACTTTGCCGGAGAAGCCTCAATGGCTTTGGCGTACTTGCGGCGGAACCGTTCTACGCGTCCAGCCGTGTCGACCAGGCGCTGCTTGCCGGTGAAGAACGGGTGGCAGTTCGAGCAGATTTCCACGTGAATGTCGCCCTTGTGGGTCGACCGCGTCTCAAAGTTGTTTCCGCAGGCGCACATTACCTTCACCGCGGCATAGTTGGGATGAATCTTTTCCTTGGGCATCGCTAAAGACAAACCTTTCCTACAATCTTCCGTATCTATTGTATTGGGATTCATGGCACAGAGCAAACGATTCAAACCTCACCCCTTATATCGTCACTTCGCGCTGCTTATGTCACCCGGCAAAGCCGCTGTCCCTCCAGGGATACAAAGTCACTCAGAATTGGCCGGAAACTAGATATGGCCCCTCCCATGGGGCACCCCTCCCGCATGTCGGTACATCTAAACTCCCGTTGTTCTTTCCCTGGGGGTAAATACTTTGAAAAACCTGCATGTTCCTGTCGTGGTGGCGGGTGCGGCGATGTTCGGCCTTTTCGCTTCTCACTCACTGCTGAGCCAAACCCTTTCAAAACAGTTCGTTGTACCGCAGCAGCTCAGTGGAGTAACAAGCACTTTAATTGGAGTTGGCGACCTGAACGGCGATGGCCGTCCCGACATTCTCTATCAGAACAGCGCTCAGATCGCGACCGGCAACGGCACCTTCAAAACCATCGCTGAATCGATCACTTTTCCGCAGGGATCAATCCTTGCTGACGTCAACGGCGATAAAAAGCTCGACGTCGTGGTGGCGGTCCCGGCTGATGAACAATGCGACTACAATCCTGACGGCTCCTCGTACTGCAATATCAATTCGGACGCTATGCTCAAGGTTTACTTCGGGAACGGAGATGGAACGTTTCGCACCGGCACCAGCTTTGACCTCGGTCAAGAAGGCGCCAACCTCGCAACTTTGGCCATGGTTGACGTGAATGGAGATGGAAAACCCGATGCGATCGTGACGTTCGTCGGCTACTCAGAAGATCCCGCGTCGCAGGATGGTTTTGTTCTTCTCAATGACGGAACTGGAAATTTCAAACTAGCTCAGGGAACCTATGGCTATCGACCCGTGCTCGCCAGTGGCGACTTTAATGGCGATGGCAAGATCGATCTGGCTGTAGGCTTGGGCCCCACTATTCTCTACGGCAAAGGCGATGGCACCTTCACCACTGGAGCGTCCTATTCGCTGAATGCAAATGCCGCAGTTGTGGGTGACTTCAACCACGACGGGCATCTTGATCTTGCAGTATCCAATTACACCACCGGGATCTATACTCTTTGGGGACAAACCGGGGGAACCTTAGCCGCGCCCAAACTCATCTTCCCGTTCGGAGCCAGCTACATTCAGGCTGCTGACCTGAATCACGACGGCTATCTCGACCTGATTGCTGCCTCAAGTTCTTCCTTTGACGTATACACCAATCAGCGCAATGGCACCTTCTCCAGCCCACGCGTCTTCGCTGCTTCTGGAAATAGCTTCTATCCCTCGCAGTTCGGCCTGGCCGACTTCAACCGCGACGGCTACCTCGATATTGCCTTCCAGAATCAAGTCGCTTATGGAACTTCCGGTGCGTCTTTCAACGATCCAATCGTCACCCAAAGCGCATATGCAGGCGGCGTGGTAAGTGCTGACTTCAACAGCGACGGAATCGACGATGTCGCCATCATGAATTTTTCAACCGGAGCCGTGACTGTGTTTACAGGGTCGGGCAAAGGGTATTTCAATGCAGGTAAAACTTATGCCACCCCGATTATCTCCGGCAACATCGCGGTGGGAGACGTCAACGGTGACGGCGTCAAGGACATCGTTGTCACAAGAGGCATCCAAAGTCCTGTCACCAACGCTGACGACGTGAGCGTCTTACTTGGCAATGCGGATGGAACATTCCGGAGCGCCATCTCGAGCAAGATACTTGGGGGCCCCGCTCCATACACCTACAATCGCCAGAGTTTTGCGGTGGATGTGAATCACGATGGCAAGGCAGACCTGATTGGCTACTGGGGAGTTGCGCTGGGTAAGGGCGATGGCACATTCTCCGCGCCAAAACCATTTCCGTCGCAGGCACTTCCGGTGATTGCCCTGGCCGTGGGAGACATCAATCATGACGGCAACGAGGACATCATGGTTGCAGAATCCACAAACGCGTCCATCTTCACGCTCGTTGGTGACGGCCATGGAAACTTCACAGTGAAGAACACCGAAAAACTCAACTACACACACCCGCAGATCAACGCGCTCACCCTTGGAGATATCAACGGAGATGGCAGTCTCGATCTGATCTATGACTATTCCGCCAGTCCCACCGTCGGATCCTACGATCGCATTGTCGTCGAGTTTAACGATGGATCGGGCACGTTCGGAAACGCAGTTGGCGTTCGTCTGCCCTATGAAGGAAGCGCCGCATACAACACCTTGCTGGTCGATGATTTCAACCGCGATGGCAAAATGGATATCCTTGACGTGATGGGCGGAGGCTACGTCTATCAGCCCACGAGTGGAGATTCCATTCTCATCAACGGCACAGGCGGTGGAGGCCTCGCAGCGCCACAGTACTTCCCATTGCAGATGATCGACGGAGTTGCACTCGATATAAATGGTGACGGCGCTCCCGATCTTGCCGGACCGTCGTTGGACAATGTTGGCGTCGAACGCGTTTTGAATACGGGCGCAAAACAATA
Organism: Telmatobacter sp. DSM 110680; assembly: GCF_039994875.1. Lineage (GTDB taxonomy): Bacteria > Acidobacteriota > Terriglobia > Terriglobales > Acidobacteriaceae > Telmatobacter. The sequence continues at coordinate 2,399,977 of NZ_CP121196.1, forward strand.
AAGGCGTGTCACCACAGTTGCAATTCAGCGGCCGAATCGAAAGATTCGGCCGCTTTTCTTTCCCTCAGAAATCATTGCAATCAAGACAACGCGCCTAGCAATCAGCCCCTCCAATAGGGGTGCACGAGCGCAAGCAAATTAACTAGGGGTAATACTATATGGGACTCATCACGCCCAACGACTTTCCAAGCCTTCGCGAACTTTATACCGCACAGCTGCGCTACCGCTATCCGCCGAAAATCAAATTGTCGATGGACTTCCGAAGATGATTGAGCATGCAGAGGAATCCCAGCTCAAGCAGGCCTTTCAGACCCATTTGGAGGAAACGCGAAATCACGTTACACGTCTTGAGCGGCTTCTCGGAGATTTGATCAATGACCCTACCGATAAGAAAGACCCGATCTTGGCTGCAATTGTAGGATCAGGCGAAAACATCACCAAGGAGACCGATGCCCGCGCTGTGCGCGACGCAGGTCTCATCGCAACTGCTCAAAAGGTTGAGCACTATGAGATCGCATCCTATGGCTGCGCACGCGATTGGGCCGAAACACTTGGACTCAACGAACACGCTGCGATTCTGGAGCAAACCATTCAGGAAGAAAAACACGCGGACAAACTGCTGACAGAAATTTCTCACACCGCCAATGCCACCGCCGCAATGTAAGAGCGTCAACCAATTAAGCTGTGTGTCCCAGGTCTCCACTCTTGAGACCTGGGTTTACAGCGCGATCTGGCGAGCCGCCTATTTCGCCAGTGCCTTTGCAATTCCTTCTTCGACCAGCGGAGTCATGACATCGTAACCGGCTTGCGTCGGATGCACGCCGTCCTGGCTGAGCTTAACTGGCAACCCATCACGCGCATCCTTCATAGCTGAGTGGTAGTCGACATAAACATACCCACGCGCTGCGGCGTAGCCCCTCATCCAGGCGTTGATCAGCTTAATTTTTGGAGCGGGCGTCAATCCAGGCTGCCACGGATAGTCATACGCCGGCAGAACGGAACACAACACCACCCGAATGTGATTCGCATCTGCCATCTCTGCCATTGCAGCGAGATTGGCTTCTGTCTCCTCCAGAGTCATCGGTCCCGTGTTTCCGGCAATATCGTTGGTGCCGGCAAGAATAACTACGACCTTCGGCTGCAGCGCAATCACATCCTGGTGGAAACGCAGCACCATCTGCGGCGTCGTCTGTCCGCTGATGCCCCGATTGATGTAGGGCTTCGCTGCAAATACTCCCCCCGGTGTATCGAAGTGCCACCCCTCCGTAATCGAATCGCCCATGAACACGACCCGCGCCTGACCTGCCGCTGGTGGGCCCAGTTTCAAGTCAGCCTCCTTGAATCGCTCAAGCCACGGGAAATCCGTCAGCAGTTGCTGATCGTGCTTCCTCCAGTAATCATTGTCCGGGTGCTTCGCAGCGACCGGTGCTGGCGCTTGGGTCTCAGGAACATTCCCCGGTTCCTGCGCCGCAGCTTCAATCGAGCAAATTTCCAAAATTCCAAAGAGAACGGCAATGGCAATACGTAATGAGATCCGACTCACCGCAGCACACCCTTCCTAGGCATTGAAATCAAACGAAATCCAATCTTAACTCTCCGAGCCGCATCGCAGGCGATTTGTCCGCAAGGCCATTGAGCCTTACCCCTTTTCCACCAGACTGCACGCCTTTCCCACCGCAACACCTCCGTGCCAGCTGCGCTAGGCTTAAAGAGCCATGAGTGAATGCGAAATCTGCGGCGGAGTAGGCCTGGTCCGCGTTAAATCCGACGCCGGCCTGTGGGTTTCCCGCGCGTGCGAGTGCCAGGAGTCGCAGGCCGAGGATCTTCGCATCAAATCCGCACGAATACCAAACAAATACCGCAAGTGCACGCTCGATTCATACTGGATTGATTTCACAAATGCCCACGAGTCTTTGAACAGCGCTCTGCGCACTGCCCGGAAGTTCGTAGACGCTTATCCAATCGATACGAAAGGAAAGGGACTCTTGTTCGTCGGAGCAAACGGGCTCGGGAAGACGCATCTTGCAGTCGGAGTTTTGCAGCGTCTTATCCGCGAACGCGGTGTTCAAGGGCTTTTTTTCGACTATCGTGAATTGCTTAAACATATCCAGAGTAGTTATAACCCGCAGGTGCAAGCGACAGAACTCGAGATCCTGCGTCCCATTCTCAATGCAGAGGTCCTAATCATTGATGACATTGGTACTCAGAAGCCGACAGATTGGGTATGGGACACAGTCGCGTATGTTCTTAACGCTCGATACAACGGAGAACTATCAACAATTATCACAACACATTTTCCAGCATTGCCTGCTGGCAAAGGACAGTTAACAGATCCCGAAAAGGCCGCTCGCGAAATATCACTTGGAGATCGAATTGGCGACAGTATGCTGTCGCGCTTATGCGAAATGTGCATTCGCGTGGAAATGTCGGGCGGTGATTTCCGTCAGTCCGTAAAGCGTGCCAGCTTCGGATCGTAGAGACTCTGTAACTTAGGAAGAAACCATCGTGCTCGGCAAACTGGAAATGATCGTCGGACCCATGCGCAGCAACAAGACTGCTGAGCTGCTGCGCCGTATCGAGACACGCCGCCAGTACGCCAAGCAATGCGTCCTTCTCCTCAAGCCTAGCGCCGACACTAAATCCGCTGCCGGTGTTGTCGAAAGCCGCAACCCAAATGGCTGCGGAAAAATGGAAGCGATCGAATTCCCTAACAGCGATCCGTGGACTATCTTGCCGATCCTGGCATCCACCGAGCAGCAGATTGGTAGGCGCGTCGAATGTATCGCCATCGACGAAGGCCAGTTTGTTGCCGACCTCTTTCTCTTCACTAAGCGCCTATTGCACTGGGGTTATGACGTTATCGTCTCCGGCCTCGAACTCGATTTCCGCGGCATGCCCTTCGGAGAAATGATCCAGCTTTCCTGGCTTGTCCGTATCTACGCCGGCAACATCACTGAACTTGTTGCCTACTGCAGCTGCGGAGCGAAGGCACTTTACCCGCAACGCCTTGTCGATGGCAAACCCGCACCGTATGACAGCCCAATCATTATGGCCGGCGACTTCTACGAGCCCCGCTGCGACGAACACTTCGTACTCCCAGGCAGGCCCCACTGAGGGGCAACGCGCGCTGCGCAGGCCCATCAGCGGGGCAAGTCCTTTCGTTACGATCCCGTTGGAGGAGTGTCGGTGGGATTATGCCAACCGCCGTCCGATTCGATCAGAGCATCAGCCTGCTTCGGCCCCCATGTGCCTCGCTTGTACGGGCGAACGCGCGGATGATGCTTGAGCACCTTATCCACGACCTCCCATGCGGCTTCCACGGCGTCCTCTCGCGTAAACAGGCCGCCATCGCCCTTCATCGCATCGCCCAGTAAACGCTCGTAAGGTGTTTCTTCTCCCGGCTGTTGTTCCAGCAAATAAAGCTCTCTTTGTTTGCCTATGAATTCTTCTCCTGCAAGCTTCACGCGTGCAGCAATTGCAATTGCTGCGTCAGGTGAAAGTCGAAAGCGAAGATAATTCCCCTTACCCAAAGCTGTCGCTGCGTCGGCGAATAGTTTCTGTGGCGGGGGCTTCAACTCCACAATGATTTCTGTAGCTGTGTCAGGCAGATACTTGCCCGAACGCAGATACCAAGGCACGCCATCCCAACGCCATGAATCGACAAAGAGTCGAAGCGCGCAATATGTTTCGGCATCCGAGTTCTTCGCTACATCATCCTCTTGTCGATAACCGATGTATTGACCGCGCACTATATCCGCCGGTTTCAGCTGTCGCATCGCCTTGAAAACTGTTGCCTTTTCGGTTTGGACCGCGCTATAGTGCCGGCCAGCGGGCGGCTCCATGGCAAGCAGAGCCACAATCTGAAAAAGATGATTCTGTATGACATCTCGCAGACATCCGGCGGATTCGTAAAATGCGCCGCGCTTGCCCACACCAAAATTTTCCGACAGAGTAATCTGCACGCTCGAGACGTAGTTGCGATTCCATATCGGCTCGAGAAATGAATTGGCAAAGCGGAAATAGAGAATATTCATGATCGCCTCCTTGCCCAGGAAGTGATCGATACGAAAGATTGAGTCTTCAGGAAAAACCGATCGCGCCACGCGGTTCAGCGCACGAGCCGATGCAAGGTCACGGCCGAATGGCTTCTCTACGATGACCCGGGCATTTTCCGTTAATCCGGCAGCCCCCAGGTTCTTGATCACCGTCCCAAAGAGCGAAGGCGGGATGGCGAGGTAATGCGCAGGGCGCTTCGCTTTTCCAAGGGCCAGCTTGATTCTCGCGAAGGTCTCGCTATCGTTGTAATCCCCACTTACATATTTGAGCAGTGACAGAAGACGCTGAAAGGCCTGCTTATTATCGATCCCTCCCGATTGCTTAATGCTGTGCGTTACGCGTTTCTGCAGCCGCTCCAGCGACCACTTTGGAAATGCCACACCGATTACGGGAACGTTGAGGTTTCCGCGTTTTACCATCGCATAGAGCGCAGGAAAAATCATTTTGTGGGCCAGATCGCCCGTCACGCCATAGACCACAAGAGCATCGGATTGCGAGGTGCGCATTCAGCGCCTTCCTTCTGGGTGGCCAAATCTTTTCAGGGGCCGCGGAATTTAGATCCAATCCCGATAATACTTTGTTGGCAACAGCGGCTGGGCTTGCTGGTTCCTCTGGAACTGGCTAAACCGCTGTGCTACTCCGCATCATCCTTCTTCTGCTCCGGTGCCTTCTCCGGCGTGGTCAGCGGCTTGATGATGTCGTCGAGATACGCGGGCGTACCGTCAACTCGCTCCAACGCCGGATAGCGCTCCCCATCGTGATAATCAATCTGCATCGTCGACACAAATGAATCAGCCTGCACTATTACGCGAATCGTTTTCGAGGGCTCCTTCGCATCACGAATTGCAGCGCGCAACGCATCGCCGGAAAAGACATTGTCATTCACGGCCATAATCTTCTCCCCCGGAGCGAGCCCCGCCTTGTCCGCAGGCCCGTTCCACAACACATCGGCAATGGTCCCATCCGCGCCGATACGTAGCCCAATCGAATACCAGCAATCCACACCACCGCCTCGACGGCCTTCGGCGGCAGCAATCATCCGTTCAGACTTTGTCGGCTTATCTTTATAAACGAGCTTGTAACCGCCATGCTCCAGCCCCGCCACGTCGACGTGTGGATTCATCTTGTCTACGCGCTCATGCAGGAATGTCGCCCAGTCGTACGGCACAACCTGGTTCAGATCCTGGACCAGTTCATCGAATGTGTAAGTCACAATCAGCGGTCCGGTATTCCCGCCCTTGCCGAGGAAGATCTTCACGAAGTCATCGAGCGACTTCTTATCCTGTGTTGTTTTCCGAATCAACGTGTCTGCGTCAAGCCACAGCATTGCGCCTTCGAAGTAGTAGTCTTGCCCGCGCCGCCAGTTCGACCACGCCTGGTTTCCTCCGCGCAAAATGCTGGCACCAACCGCGGTGTCCACGGTCGGACGCCACTCGCGTCCTCTGGTGTAATCCAGTTCCGCGGCCGTACCCGCCAGCACATCCCTGTACTCCTGCGGATTTTTCAACCCTGACCGCGCCGCCAGCACATTCCCCCAATACTCCGTCATGCCTTCGTAAACCCAAAGCATTGATGCCTGCATCGGAGTCGCAAAATCCGGCTGATACAAACCTGCTGGCCTGCGATATTTCCCATTCCACGAGTGAGTGAATTCGTGCGACAGCAGGTCCGAATCAGGCAACTGGTGCATGTCATCGGCAAAACCCTTTTCGCCAACGCCGTTGTCCGACGACTGCCCATGCTCCAGTCCCATACCGCCCGCCACATCCGACAACGTTAGAAGGAAGTGGTACTCGTTGTAATGGTGCGACGCGTACAGCGCATCCGCTTCGCGCACCAGGTTGGCAACCTCGGCCAGCACGGCGGGACGTAAATTTGCATCCTCTGGCGCATCCGCTGCCACGTCAAGAAAGTGTTGCGGCTTGATCGTAGGCGCCAGCGGATATTCATGAAAGTAGAGACCCGTCAAAATCGGCGAGTCTTCCAGTTGCTCCACCGTCGTGGTTGCGAACTTCGTCACGCTTCCCGCTGCAGGCACGGGATAAGTTCCTTCACTCACCGGTTTCAGCGCTGTTCCAATGCCCCATCCCGCAGGCACCTTAACTGACGGCTGAATCGCAATGTCCTTGACGGGCACGTGCGCCGGATACAGCATCAGCGCCTCCCACTCCAGCGCAGCCATCCGTTGGGAGATCCGTCGCGTCACAATTGCGTCCACGTGTGCGTGTACCTTGGTTGCACCACTCGGCACCGTCAGGTGGTACTCGAAAAGATCCACATCGTCACGCCGCCACTCCAACGTCTTCCCGTTGGCTGTAAATACCACCCCGGTGAACGAAGATGCCGGCCCTGAAGGCATGTGGTGGCCCGGAATCCATGCCGGCGAAATCAGCGTGAGCGGTCCCGCTGATACTGGTACGTCAATCTCTGCATGAAACAGCTTCCGCGGCGCCTCTGAGAGATCAGCCGTGATCTCAATCGGCGCCTTCTGCGCGTGTGCAAATGAAATGGCCAGGGAAAGCAGGGAAAGAGAAGCGAAGTATTTGGCACAGCGCATCAACATGAGCATCCAGCGAAGTCTCCTGAGAGATTCAGGTTATCGCACGGCGGGCCAGATTCCGGAATCTCGATAGGCGGTGATCTCGCAAGATCAGTTCTACTTTGTTAAGTTCAGCAGATCCATAATCCTCCCCACTAGGGTTGGCGGACTCTTGTCGTGGGCCAGCGACATTCGTCCAGACTGGGGGATCCACACTTCTTCTCCGGTTGAACTGGCATTGAAGAGCCCCAGGTTGTGTTTCTCGGCCAGCCGCGCCACCGTCATATAGGCGGCTTCTGACTTGGACCATGCAAAAGATGCGTAGATAAAATCCGATCCGATCGCGTAGTCCGTACTCGATGCCTCGTCCTTCGCCGTCGTCTTCTCCAGTTTGGACTGCTCGTTCATTGCCGGGAAAATCTGGGTGATGTCGTCGAACCATGCCCGCAAATGTTCCGAACTAAGGGCCGGATCGTCGTAGCCATGATCCTGGTCCCACTTGGTCTGCCGCGCGTACCAATCCAAAAACTCGGAATGGCTGGTCGGAACGGCGTCGGGCTCAAAGACCATGAGGTCGTAGCTCATAGTTCGATGCTATCTCGTATGTCCGGCTCGCGACAGCGATCCCGCGGATTTTCTCTCTTGAATCAGGAAGCTGCGGAATCGAACTCCCCGTTTCCCTGATTGTGCCTTTATGCCCAGCGTGATAAAGCTAAGGAACAGGGTACAGTCGGAATGGGCCATTCGGGCTGGCGCAGTCCGATGTGACGATTCCGTTCCAGACTCTGAATTTTATCAAGGACCTCAATCGTAAAGTGAGCGCCGGGCCAATATCGGAATTGGAAACGCTCTACGGCGACTATCCCCTCGATGGCGCATTCGACGAGATGCGCGAGCCGTCCGGGGATGTCCGTCTCCACTATTGTGCCCTCGCAGAAACTCTGGCTCGCCTTCCCCAGGAGGAATTGCAGCGCCGCAAGCAATCAGCCGAGTTGTCTTTCCTCACCCAGGGAATTACTTTCACCGTCTACGGACGGGATGAAGGCACCGAGAAGATTTTTCCCTACGACCTGCTTCCTCGACTCGTCACCTCGCAAGAATGGGATCGCATCGAGCGCGGACTCACCCAGCGCATTACGGCGCTGAATCTTTTTCTGCGCGACGTCTACTCTGAGGCCAAGATCCTCAACGACCACGTTATCCCGCGAGAACTGGTCTACAGCTGCAAGCACTACCGCCGACAAATGCGCGGCCTCCAGGTTCCCCGCAACGTCTACATCTCTGTAGTAGGTTCGGACCTCCTTCGCTTGAACACTGGCGAGTTTGTCGTTCTCGAAGACAACCTTCGCGTGCCCTCGGGCGTGAGCTACATGCTCACTAACCGCCGTGTCATGAAGCGGACCTTTCCTGAACTCTTTCACAGCTACGGCGTGCGCCCCATCGAGCACTACCCGCAACTGCTGCTGGCCACGCTGCGTTCGCTTGCCCCCGAGGGCCGTCCCGAACCAAATATCGTTCTCCTTACTCCCGGCGTCTTCAACTCTGCCTACTTCGAACATACTTACCTTGCTCGACAGATGGGCATCGATCTGGTAGAAGGCCGCGACCTAGTTGCTCACGACAATATCGTCTACATGCGAACCACTGACGGTCTCAAGCGCGTCGATGTGATATATCGCCGCGTCGATGACGACTTCAGCGATCCGCTGATCTTCCGTGGCGACTCTATTCTTGGCTGCACCGGGTTGTTTAATGCCTATCGTGCCGGCAACGTGACCGTTACGAATGCTTTCGGCACCGGCCTCGCGGATGACAAGGCCCTCTATGCCTACGTGCCCGACATCATCCACTACTACCTCGGCGAAGATCCGATCATCAATAACGTAAAGACCTTTCTGATGACGGAGGAGAAAGAACGCAAGCACGTCCTTGCCAACCTCGACAAACTGGTCGTCAAAGCTGTCGGCGAAAGCGGCGGTTATGGCATGCTCATCGGCCCTCATTCCACCGCTCATCAGCGTGAAGAGTTCGCCGCGCGTATCGAGGCCAATCCTCGCAACTACATCGCCCAGCCCACACTCGACTTTTCTCGCGCACCGTGTCTGATTGGCGATCGGCTTGAACCACGACACGTCGATCTGCGGCCTTACATTCTCTGTGGCGACAAAATCAACATCGTCCCGGGAGGACTTACGCGTGTGGCCCTTGAGAAAGGTTCGCTCGTAGTCAATTCCTCCCAGGGCGGCGGCAGCAAGGACACGTGGGTCTTGGAATAACGAGACCTTGAAAGAGTCAAAGTCAGAACGAATGGAAGCCACATCAACGCAGTTCAGAGTTCGGGAGAGTACCAAGATGCTATCGCGAGTTGCCGACAGCCTCTACTGGATGAGCCGCTACCTCGAACGGGCCGAGAACACAGTGCGTCAACTCGACGTGGCCATGAGTCTCATGCTCGATACCGGTGGCGCCAGCGCGGAGACGCATTGGGAACGCCTCATCGCCTCCCTCGGAAACCCTGAGGGTCTGGAATGGACTGGCGATCCAGGCGCCAATGCGGAAAAGCTGGTGTTTGACAAACATCATCCCGCGTCCATCACCGGATGTATCGACTCTGCTCGTGAAAACGCCCGCCAGATCCGTGAAGAAATCTCTACCGAGCAGTGGCAACGCCTTAACCGGCTCTATCACCTGATGCATTCTCCGCACACTGAGAACCAGTTTCGCTCCAACATCAACGACGTACTCTCATCTCTGATCGACGCCATCCATCTCTTCAAAGGTGTCAGCGATACCACCATGATCCATGGCCAGGGATGGCACTTCATTCGGCTCGGCCGTTATCTCGAACGCGCCTATGCGATCGCCACTCTGCTGCAGGTCTATCAACCCCAACTCGCGCAGCCCGCTGAGCGTGAACACTCCGGCTATCAGTATCTTGAGCAGGTCGGTCTTCTACGTTGCTGCACGGCCTTTGAAGCTTACTGCCAGGTCTATACAGCCGACCTCACCCCCGATCGCATTCTTGAGTTTCTTCTGCTGAATCGCGATTTTCCCCATGCGATTCGCTACTCTGTCGATGGAGTACGACAGGCGATTCAATCCATTCAGCACACCGGGGGACGTCGACCGCCCGACGAACTTACAGCGGGTATCGGGAGGCTCCACGCCATGCTCAGCTTTACAACGATTGGCGAAATTCTCTCCGGCGACACGGCTGGATTTCTCCACAACATCCGTCAGCAGTGCATGGGCATTCACGATCTCATGTACCGCTACTACATCCAGTACTCCATCCAGTCCGCGCTGGCTATCTGAATTCAGGATTTCGATCGCATGAATTGCTTTTCCATCCGACACCTTACTCGCTTCCGTTACTCGCGGTCGGTAAGCGAGAGCATCATGGAAACGCGGATGCATCCGCGTTCCGATTCCAATCAGCACTGCCTCACCTTCTCGCTTTCCGTCAGCCCGCGCTGTCGTGTGTTCACTTATCGCGACCACTTCGGCAACAACGTCCATCACTTCGACATCCCCAGCGAACACAATCAACTCGTCATCGTCGCTGAATCCGTAGTCGAGCAGCAGACAATACCCGAAGTTCCCGCGTTTCTTTCTCCGGATGCCTGGCAGGCCCTCGACGCCATGATTGAGGCAGGAGATTACTGGGAGATGCTTCTGCCCAGTGAATTCGCCGTGGAGAGCCCTGCCCTGCTCAACCTTGCGGCGCGCCTTCAGGTTACTCGCCGTGACGATCCGCTGATGCTCGTTCGGGAACTCACGCAGCGGCTCTACGACTATTTCGAATACGTCCCGCGCAGTACTCGCGTTGACTCGCCCATCGACGAAGCCATCCTGAGTGCGCGCGGCGTTTGCCAGGATTTCGCCCACACCATGATCGCGTTGCTCCGGCATGTTCGCATCCCCGCACGCTATGTCTCCGGCTACCTCTATCGAAGCCGCGAGGATCATGACCGTTCAACCCCAGACGCAACTCATGCATGGGTCGATGTGTTGCTACCGCATTTGGGATGGGTAGGTTTTGATCCCACGAACAACCTCGTCGCTCACCATCGTCACCTCCGTACTGCCGTTGGGCGAGATTATGCAGATGTTCCACCCACGCACGGGATATTTCGCGGCAAAACGTCGAGTGAGCTGTACGTTGCCGTTCACGTGGAAGCGAGCGACCTACCCCCGGCTCTTGATCGCAAGCTGCCCATCCCTGAAGACTGGTCAGTCCTAGTCGAAAAGGCCCAGCAGCCCCCTGAACGGCCCCAGGCGCTCATCGATTTACAGCAGATGCAGCAGCAACAGCAATAATGAAGTGAATGTCGCGTTCTGCGATACGAGCCGGTATTTTTTAGGATCAGCAATGCTTTTTGTGATCAAACTGAACCCGTTTTCTAAACTTTTTTTATTGAATCCTCATCGGTTGACAGAATAAATTTATAGGAACCCGCTGAACCCGGCGATCGATGCCGGCGTTGCTAAAACGCTACGACGCGGCATTTTGACACCCGCGGCCCCCCACTCTTTGACCTCAGGAGTGATGAACTATACCGGACGATAATCAATGCGCGATCGGCTCTGACCGTTCGGGCGAAAAGAAATAAGGTCGCTTCCCTCGACCAAACTAGCAGCTAATTTTTTGGAGGAACAGCCGTGAAAAAGTCCCTATCGGGATGGATACTGCTCTGTATCCTTTCCATCGCCACATCTGCATTCAGCCAGCTCGCCACCACCTCACTCCGCGGCACAATCAAAGACCCTTCCGGGGCATTGGTTCCGGGAGCCAAAGTCACACTAACCGACAAAGCAAATGGAAAATCGCTATCGACAATTGCGGACAACTCTGGCTCCTACAGCTTTGCGCAGATCAATCCGTCGAAGTACACCATCGTCGTCACTGCAACGGGATTCGGAGATCAGACCAAGTCTGCGGAACTCCTGGTAAACCAACCCGCCACCATTAACTTCGACCTCTCGGTTCAGGCCAGTTCTGTCACAGTAGATGTGTCGGCGATTGCTCAAACTCTGAATACGAGCGATGCCTCTCTCGGCTCCTCCGCCGGCACCGCAGAAATTCAGGCTCTGCCGAGCGAAACGCGGAATGTGCCCGATCTGCTTTCGCTCCAGCCCGGCGTCTTGTATCTTCCACCTCCGGGCTATGGAGCCGGCGACAGCCGAAGCGGTGCAGTCAACGGTGGCCGTTCAGACCAGGGAAACGTCACACTGGATGGTGTTGACGATAACGACCAGATCGGCGGCCTCGCCTTTACGGGCGTCCTTCGCCAGACCCAGGATTCGATCGAAGAGTTTCGCGTTACCACCGGTGATGCGAATGCCGATGCGGGTCGTTCTTCCGGTGCGCAGATCTCCATGGTCACTAAATCCGGCACCAACAAGATTCACGGCGCCGCCTATGAGTACAACCGTCCCACCATTACCGTCGCCAATGATTGGTTCAATAAACAGGCAGAGACAGCCAACAATCTGCCCAACGTCCCCGGCAAGCTAATCCGCAACATCTTTGGCGGAGATCTCGGCGGACCCATCAAGAAGGACAAGCTTTTCATCTTCGGCAACTTCGAGGCATCGCGTCTTGCTGAAAATCAGCAGGTGACCACCACCTCGCCGACGGCAAGCTATCAGCAGGGCAGCATTACCTACGTCAACGATCCTGCCGGCGATACAACGACGATTAACGCCAGTCAGGTCACCTCGCTCGATAGCGGCTGCCAGGTTTGCAATACACCTGCGTATCCCAATCCTCCGGGACCGAATCCAAACGTACTGGCATACCTGAATGCAATGCCTGCTGCCAACGGAACCTCGCTTGGTGACGGATTCAACACGGGCTCGTTTTCGTTCTCTTCTCCGGCGCCAATCCACTTGAACACCAGCATTGCGCGCCTCGACTACATTCCGTCCGACAAGCACCGCATATTTGTGCGCGGCAATCTGCAGGACGATACAACCGCTTTCCCGGAGCATTTTCCCGGTCAGCCGCCTTCAAGAACCCTGGTGGACGACAGCAAGGGTATTACCGCTGGAGAAACGTGGACCATCAACTCGCGGATGATTAATGACATCCGGTTCGGCTATGTCCGCCAGGGATTTTCTTATGCCGGAATCGGCACTGGCGACTACGTTGATTTCCGTTTCATCAACTCACCAACGGCGGAGACGCGCTCTTCTGTCACCAGCGTCCCGGTCAACAACCTCATCGACAACTTCACGCTGAACAAGGGCAACCATACCATCCAGCTCGGTGGCAACTGGCGATTGGTGCATCAGAATCACACCTCAAACGCGAACTCGTTCAACAGCGCCACTTCCAATCCATATTGGGTTGGCGGCAGCGCTCCTGATCCTTGCCTGCTCGACAGTTCCTGCAACACAACCGGACCAAAAGTGGACTCATCGTTCACGAATTCCTACGAGATCGCCTTTGCTAACTTGGTCGGCACCATTCCGCAAATCACCGATGTGTTCAACTACAAGCTGACCAGCCCGACATCGGGTACGGCTCTCGCCGATGGCGTGCCGCTTCAACGCCACTTCGTTACCAACGAGTTGGAATGGTATGTGCAGGACGCATGGCGCGTGAAACCGAACCTGACCCTCACATTGGGCCTGCGCCACACTATCCTCCAAACACCTTACGAATCGTCCGGTCAGGAAGTCACTCCCACCATCGACACTCATACCTGGTATCTCCAACGCGAATCTGCCGCTCTTAAAGGCCAGGTCTATGAGCCCGACCTCTCGTTTGCACCGGCCGGAAAGTTTTATAACAAACCCGGCTATTGGCCCAAACAGAAGGCGAACTTTGCTCCTCGGCTTGCCATCGCCTACTCGCCAAACGGCAAAACTTCGATTCGCGCAGGCGCCGGAATTTACTACGATCACTTCGGCCAGTCACTGGTGAATATCTTCGATCAGAATGGCTCTTTCGGCATGAGCTCCTCGATTTCTAATCCAGCCGGGGTTTACCAGATCGAAGGCCAGTGCGCTACGAATTGCAAGCACCCGGGATCGCCTCGATTCATCGACAACCGGACGTTCCCCAATATCAGTACCGGTGCGGCCAGCGCGTCAACCATCACGTTCCCTTACCTCTACCCGCAAAATAACTTCTCCATTCAATGGGGAATCGATAGCAAGCTCCAGACCCCATACTCTGAGACCTTCGATCTATCTATCCAGCATGAACTGCCACACGGGTGGGCTGTTGAGGGTGCTTACGTCGGTCGCCTCGGACACCACTTGCTACAGCAACTCGATCTGGCAGAGCCAGTGGACTATGTCGACCCGCAGGGAGGTGGGGACTACTACGCGGCTGGCACACAACTCTCGAAGGCTGTGGATGCCGCGGGAGGCGATCCTTCTGCGACTGTCCAGCCCATCCAATATTTTGAAGATGTCTTCCCCTTCATGGCCAACCTTGACGGACCGAATGAAAGCGCAACCCAGGCGATCTACACCCATGAATGGGCGCCCTATCGTGCCCAGTTAGGAGCAACCAGCGCACTAGCGGATCTGGACTTCTTCTGCTCATATCTAACCGACGCGCAGTGTGCCAGCTATCAGCCGAAGTTCTGGCAGGATCAGTTCGCTTCGCTTTACGCGTTGTCCACGATCGGCAACAGCTACTACGGTGCCGGACAATTCATTCTTCGTCATCCGACAGCTCACGGCCTTACCGTCGACTTCAGCTACACTCTGTCTCACTCCATTGACATGGGCTCCGACACAGAGCGCAGCACTGAGTTTGGCGGTTTTAGCTCAAACTCCGGCGCATTCAGCGAAATCACCAACACCTGGAAGCCGAAGCTCTCACGCGGTTCCTCAGACTTTGACACACGCCACCTGATAACGACTGACTGGGTCTATCAGATTCCTTTCGGCCGCGGTCAGTCCTGGGGTGGCCACGCCAACAGCCTTGTCAACGCTGCGATTGGCGGATGGCAATGGTCAGGAATCGAACGCTGGTCCAGTGGCCTGCCATTCTCCTTCTTCGAGCCCGGCTGGTCGACCGACTGGCAGATCGAAAGCTACGGGGTTACTACCGGACCTGTGAAGATGAAGCGTCACCTTGATCAGGGTGGAAATCCGCAGTTCTTCGCCGATCCGGCAGCCATCAACAGCGGCGTCTCCTGCGGCGGTTGCAATGGCGGAAATGTTCGTCTCCCCTATCCCGGTGAAGCGGGCCAGCGCAACAACTTCCGTGGCGATGGTCTCTTCAATGTCGACTCCGGAGTCAGCAAGAGCTGGGCCATACGCGAATTCGGTACCCTGAAGTTCGCTTGGGAGGTCTACAACGTCACCAACACCGTCCGCTTCGATGCGGCCTCAATCGGGTCGGGTCTTACCGGCGGCAACCTTGGCGTGGCCAGTACCGAGCTGAGCGTTCCCCGCCGTATGCAGTTCAGCCTGCGCGTCGACTTCTAACTACAGACCAGAAACAAGACGCCGGAAGAGCTTTCGCTCTTCCGGCGTCTTCACTTCAGTTTCTAAATTCTTGGTCTTTTCACTTGCCTCCGACAGTTTCCTCCGCCCCCAACACCTTCAGCCTGTTCTGAGCTAGCTGCCAGCTGGACGCCGGAATCGCCATCGCTTCCTTCGGCTTCTCCAGCTTGCGATAATCCGAAATTGCAACGTCACGCTCACCGTACTGCTCGGCGATACGTCCGAAAGCATACCAATAGTCGTCATCCGGTTCGTCCAGGTTCAACTCATCCATGGCGCGCAAAAGCAAGTCGTGCGCTTCTTTCGTCTTGCCAGTCTCGGCATATACGCATGCCATGGTATGTAGAATCGCTGGGCTATTCTGATCCATCTGTGTCGCTTTGGTTGCAGTTGCAACGTCGGATTGATCTACCTTGCCCGTATAGAGAGCAAACCACGCCATTGAATTCAGCAGGCTCGCGTCCCCTTTGCCTTGATCGATCAGTTTCTGGATCCATCCTCGTGCCGCAGCATAGTTGCCTCGGCTTGCCTCGACGCGCATCTTTGCCTGCAGTGCGTCGGCATCACCTTCCAGCAATTTCAACCGCGCGTCCGAAAGCGCCAGCGCGTCATCGTAACGTTTCAATCCAATCAGCGCCTCCACATTCGTCATGAACGCGCTGCGCGATTCCGGTACTTCCTTCAAAAGGTCTGACCCCACTTCCTCGAGCTTCGCGTAATCATTCAACTGCGAGTAGCCCTCAGCAAGCGCAAGTTCGATATTGGTCTTGTCGCGATCGCTCGCGGCGTTTTTGCGCGCCTCTTCCAGTAGTTTTATTCCCTGCGCAGCCGTTGGCTTGGTTCCCACCATCAGCGCGGCCGCCGCCAGCGTCATCTTGTGCGCGTCAGCCGCCTGTCCCTTGATCCAGAACCGCGGAAACACGGGTCCGCCCAGCGTGTCATCTCCTCCGCCCAGGTGCTGATCTTCGCGAATCCAGTCCAGCAGCACCTTAGCGCCATTCAAATTGCCGCTCGCAATCCGATCCAGCATCTCCAGCGCCATCGAATTTGGTTTGTCCGTCGAGTCCAGCAGTTTGTACTGGCCACCTTCTTTCACCACAAAGAATGTAAGACTCGGACCACCGGGAATCTGTACCTTCTCGCGATACCCGGTGCTATCGTCACCCTCCACCTTGGGATCGAACGCTTCCACCAGAATGTCGACGGTCACGTCGAGCGAGTTATCCTTGCGCGCCATCTGGCTGTTCAGCTTTTTAGCAGTATCAAGGGACTTCTTTATCTCTTCGGGATCGGTCGCTTTCATCGTGATGATGGCGTTCTTGCTCGCCAGTGCCATCATCTTTGCCTCGGTAAGATCTGGATCCATGGTCAGCACAAAAATGTGCTTAACCAAATCTGCAGGTGTATTCGCAAACTGCAGATCTTCGTGTCGCTTGGCATCGCGTAGCATCCCTGCCAGCCCCATCGTCTGCGCGGCGTTGTCACCCGAGGCGCCGGCTTGCAGAAAATCCGCAGCCAGAGCATAGTGGCGCGTGTTCATCAGCATCTCGCCCGCGGTGCGTGCTGTCTCCTTGAATGCGGAATCGGAGTTCATGCGTTTGTTGATCTCTGCCAATCCCTCCTTGCTTCCCTGCAAAACCGCAATGCCGGCCGCAATCAAAGCGACTGGAGGCGGATTCAGTGCCTGTGCAGCTTTGATCGCTCCCGCAGCGTCACCGCTGTAGAACATTGCATAGGGAAGATTATTTGGAATCTCCAACTCAGCAAGCTTGTCCTGCCCCAGCTTTTGATATTCCGCCACAGCCTGTTTCAAATGCGCTTGCTCGCCATAACGACGTCCCACTGCGTCATACTCCAGCAGAATCGCAAGATTTCCTTCAGCGGTGTGATCATCCGGATCGAGTCTGGTTGCTGCCCGGTATGCCTCTGCCGCGCCTGCCCAATCCGTCCCCGGCCGTAGCTCTCGTCCTACGAGATCGTGTTTCAAAATGTCGGCCAGTGTGCGCTCAGCGAGGGCCGACGTCGGATCGAGCTTCACTGCTTCGCGCGCTTCGGCCCGGGCCGCTTCGCCCATTCCTGCCTGCATTAACACCCGCGACACTTGCAGGTGGTGAACCGGTTCGTTGGGACGCGCTGCAATCAAACTGCGATAACTCGCGAGCGCTTCCTTCACGTTGCCTTCGTGAAGAAGTGCCTCGCCCTCCGGCTCAAAATTCACAAATAGCGCAGGGCCCGCCACAAACTCAGTAACTTTGTTGCGCAACTCGGTTGCTTCGGCGACCGTGAAGCGCCGCTTTCCCGAGTCGAACGCCAGATCCGCTTCCACCACGCCATCCTGTGCCTTTGAAAACCTCTCCGTCAGCACCGCTGGCCCCATCACAATTCGATCGTCCTTCGGCAACTCCTTGGGCACGAATCCCGTCGGCGGAACAATTTTGTATTTCCACTCGGCTGTAAAAGGCTGATCGAGTTCCCAATCCGCTGTGCGCGGTTTCTTCGGCTTCTCTTGATCGTCTTTTTTCTTTTTTTCTTCGCTATCGTCCTTGCGCTTCAGGTCCTCGGGCAATTGCTGGAAAAGTGTGTCAACGCGAATCGCTGCAATCGCGCTGTCCAGATCGGTGAACCCGCGCCGTGCCTTCTCGCATTGCAGTGTCAACTCAAACTGTTTCGTCAAGTCTCCCGGATCACTGCGATCCACCTTGGTGAGTTTGTCGGCGATATACTGCGCCTTCACATAACTCGTCAGTCCGTCGCGCGTCTCCTTGTCCGGCTTGTCCGCATAGAACGCGCGATAGTGCGATTCGAACACGCCCGATGGCAGAGTTTTCTCGATCACTGTTGCCGGTCCATTTTCGCTAAGGCGAATCTCGCGCATTTCCAGCAGCACATTTTCACGGGACGTGGATTCAGGAGTGACGGTGAGCGATGTGCTTTCCGGGCGCGCAATGAGGGCGTGTCTGCCCTGGTCGTTGATAGGCAATTGTCCCAGTCGAGCGTATTGATCGGTCGCGTCGATCCAAAGCCCCGTGGTCCCCGGCGACAGGTCCACGTTGCCGGGGTGGTGCGCGGGAGTGCCCGGCACATACACAATGGCGTGATCGAATAATCCCATGCCAGGTAATTCGGACGGCACGTCCAGCCGCGAACCTGCGTTTAGAAGCGCCACATAAGCATTAATACCCGCTGCCCGCAACATCGCTACGAGCAAGGTTGCCTTATCCTTGCAGTCGCCGTATTTCAGCGCCAGCGTCTCCGCTGGATTATGCGGCACAATTGCTGCCTCGCCGAATTCGATCCCTGTGTATCGAACTTCGCGGTCAACATAGTCGAGAATCGCGGCTTCCTTTTCGCCGGTTGTTGATTTACCAGCAATCAATCCATCCACGATCGATTGCACTGAATCAGATACCGCCTTACTATCGACAATCTTCGAATACTCAGTTGCCAGAGACTGCCACGATTTGCCCGTGGAGTAATCGATCTCGGGAAAGATATACGCATCGGGCGGCAAGTTCGCATCGCGCCCTTCAATCCCCTCCAGCGAGCCAATTTCATAAGTCGTTGTGACCTGTCCGTTCGCTTCAACGCGATTCGGAGTTACTCCCGGAAGCAAGCGCGTCTCAATGCGCAACGGCAAGCTCGCCGGCGCCTCAAACACAGCCCTGCTGTGCGATACCGGCACTTCTTCATGACCAAAGAAGGAACGCCCCACCCGTCCCGGTGCAAAGAAGGGTTCCGTCTCGCGTTCGAAGTATTCCTCTTCCACCACCACGCCAGGAGCAATCGCCGGCAGCGGCGCATGCAGTCTTTTGCCGTCGCTGTAAGTCTTGTAGTCGCCGCCGCGCGCTGGTTCCTCCGTAATAGCAATCGGATCAAGGGTGTGTTCAGAGTAATCCGGCTCAATCACGCGTGCGCGAATCACCGGCCGCACCTCGTGCCACGGATCCCAGCCGACCGACAAACTATCCCAGCCCTCTGCGCCCTTGGCAGTCAGCACTTTGTAGATGTAGTGGCCTACATGCGTAAGCCGGCCCGCTTCATCGAAACTGAATTTTTCGTCGTCATCAAACAACGTCACATTGGCGCCATCAGGCGTAGCCACTTCAGACGCAGCCTGATACAAATCTCTTGCGGGAACAGAAAAATGGGGTGCGTTCCACGGCTGAACATTCTGCTGAGCGCGAGAGTCCAAACCCGCCACACCGGGTATCGCGACAACCAGTAAGCAAGGTACAAAACGACGCAACACGAGAAGGGGCACAGCGCTCCTCATTGAGCAGGGTTACAGTTCACGGTAAACCGGTGTAAAGGCAAGCGCAAGAGCAGCGCATAAGTCTTTGGCCACCATAGTTACCGGGTGGAAAATCCTACTAGAGTGCGCGCCTCGCCTCCGTCGCGATTTCGCGCAACTCCGGCAGAACCCGCCCCAGTGGCATCGCTGGAGCATGCCTCTGTCCGAGCGCAAAATAGACGTCCTTGTAGAGCGCATACAGCCGCTCGTAGACCTCAACCGAACGCCGATCCGGCTCAATAGTACGGAATGGCAGACACACCGCCTTCTGCGCTTCTTCAATGGTCTTGTAGATGCCCGCGGCCAGCAGTGCCATGATTCCCGATCCTAGGCTTGTGGGGACACCGGCTGGCACCAGGACCGGCTTGTTCAGCACATTGGCGTATACCTGGTTCAGCACTTCGTTTTTTTGCGGTATTCCTCCGGCATTGATCACGCGATCCACGCGCACGCCATGCTCTGCCATGCGCTCAAGAATGATCCGCGTGTGAAACGCGGTTCCCTCGATCGCCGCGAACAGTTCATCCTGCGCCGTGTGCACCAGATTCCATCCCAGCGTTATCCCCCCAAGTTCCGGATTCACCAGCACCGTGCGATCGCCGTTATCCCAGCTCAAACGTAATAGGCCTGTTTGTCCGGCCCTGAACTCTTCGAGTCCCTTCGACAATTCGAAGACTCGAGTCTGCGACCGTTGCGCAATCGCTTCAAAAATGTCACCAGTCGCCGAGAGCCCCGCTTCAATTCCGGTATAGCCAGGATGAACGCTGCCTGGCACCACTCCGCAAACCCCTGGCACCAGTTGCGCTTCACGTGCCATTGCAATGATGCACGTCGACGTTCCCACTACATTCACTACGTCGCCTTCGCGGATATGCGAACCGATCGCGTCCCAGTGCGCATCGAACGCACCTACGGGGATTGGAATGCCCGCGCGTAAGCCCAGTTTCTCAGCCCACTCCGCTGATAAGTATCCGGCGACCTTGTCGCTGGTCAGATACTCGCCGCCCATTTTTGCGCGCACACCGGCCAGCAGGGGATCGACCGAAACCAGAAACTCTTCCGGCGGCAATCCGCCCCATTTCGGATTCCACATCCACTTGTGGCCCATCGCGCACACGCTGCGCTTCAGGTCCTTGACGTTCTTAACGCCACTCAGAGTTGCCGCAACCATGTCGCAGTGTTCGAGCGCGGTCACAAATGAATCCCGTTTGCCTGGATTGTGGCGCAACCAGTGGAGCAGCTTTGCGAACCCCCACTCGTGCGAATAGACGCCGCCGCACCACTCAATTGCTTCCAGCCCCTTCGCATGCGCCTTGGTGGTGATCTCCTCCGCCTCCGCATGCGCGCGATGATCGCACCACAAATAGTATTCATCCAGCGGCTCAAGGTTTTCGCCCACCGGGATCACGCTAGAACCGGTGGTATCGAGCGCAATGGCTTCGACATTGCCTCCGCTGATTCCAGTCGCGGCAAGCACATCTTTCGTCGCAACCGCAAGGGCAGCCATCTGGTCAGCGTGCGATTGCGTGGCAAAATCCGGATCTTCGCGGCGGCGGTGCAGCGCATATGAAGCCGATGCAGTGCCAATCGGGCCATACTGACTGTCAACCAGCGTTACACGCACACTCAGCGTGCCAAAATCAACTCCTGCTACTACCGACATTCCATGCTCCAGTGGTAAACGCTTTCCAGCATCGGCACCAGACTACACCACCGCCGCAGACCTATCGGGTGCATTCGGCTCACTTCTTCGGCGCGCTTTTCTCTGCCGTCTGGAGCGCTGCCGTCACTTCGGTTGCTCCCTTCAGTTTTGCCGGCGTTCCATCCTGGTTCTTCACCAGAATTGAGATCCTCCGATTCGACGGATCATACGGATTCGTTTTCACCCGCAACAACTGATCGGCGTAGCCGCGCACCTGCGTCACCTGGTTGCCGCGCACGCCGTGCTGTTGCAGTAGTCGTCGCGCTGAATTGGCGCGATCTGCAGACAACTCCCAGTTGCTGTAGTTGGTGTCATCGGAATACTGCGCCGCATCCGTGTGTCCCTCGATCAGCAGGGCATTCGGAAGAGTCTTCAATTCGCCGCCCAGCAATTCCAGCAACTCCTGCCCGCTATCGCTTAGCCGCGCACTCCCACTTTGGTAGAAGGTCCCATTTTTATCTTCGAGCAATTCGATGCGTAATCCTTCAGGCGTAATCGTGATTTCAATTTGCTTCGAAAGCTTTTCCAGATCTTTTTTCGCGCGGATCTCTTCCTCAAGTTTTTGTTTGAGCTTCTGCATGTTATCCGAACTTGCTATGGCAACGGTTTCACCCGTGCCCGTCAGCGTCGTGCCCATCATCGTGCCCGTGCCCCTGGGATCATTGAAATATCCCGCCACTGCCTTCTTTACCTTTTCACTCGAATTCATCAGCCACAGCACGATAAACAGCGACATCATCGCGGTCACAAAGTCCGCATACGCCACCTTCCATGCGCCGCCATGATGTCCACCATGTCCGCTTTTCTTCCTGATGACGATAATCGGTTGTGTCTTTGCAGCCATGTAAATGTCTTTCTACGCAGCCTTGGCCGCCACGCCGGAGACGCTACCTTGACCCTTGCAGAATTTCTCCATCTCATCAAAGGTCGGCCGTACCCGCGCAGGAATCGCCCGCCTCCCCAACTCAATCGCAATCATTGGCGCCGAACCTTTGAGAAAAGCTAGCAACAGTACTCGCAACACATGCAGATAGTCGTTATGCTCATCGGCAGTCTTGGCCATGTTTGCGCTCAATGGCCCCGCTACTCCGTAACACAGCAGAATGCCGAGAAACGTGCCCACCAGGGCCGCTGCTACCTTCTCGCCAATCTCTTCCGGTGGACCGCCAAGCGAACCCATCGTGATCACCACTCCCAGCACCGCTGCGACAATTCCCAGCCCCGGCAATGCGTCAGCCATCGTTGTCAGCGCAGCCACCGGCTGAGTGGCTTCCTGATGATGTACCTCCATATCCAATTCCATCATCTGGTCCATATCAAAGGGATCGACGCCGCCCGTGATCGCCATCCGCAAGGTGTCACAAACAAAATACTGCGCATGATGATCGGCAAGAAAATCGGGAAAGGCCTTGAAGACCGCGCTCTCCTTAGGTTTCTCCACGTCGTTCTCGACACTCAGCAAGCCTTCTTTGCGTACCTTATTCAGAAACATGTACATCATCTTCAGCAGATTCAAATAACGCTGCTTGCCAAATTTCGAACTGCTCAGAACACCCTTCAGGCCCGCGAGGATCCCCTTCAAAATGTGCATCGGGTTTGCCACCAGCAGCGTTCCCGTTGCAGCTCCGGCAATGATCAGCAACTCGGCAGGCTGTACCAGCACCGCCATGTGTCCCTTCTCCATCAGGAACCCACCGATCACTGCGCCGAACACCATAACGATGCCTATGATGGCAAACATGCAAGTCTCCCCTGCGATGCAGTGATGTGATTTCCTCCAGCACGTACACTCGCAAACATGGCAGCCTGTGCCCGCTCGAGTAAATTGGCCAACGGTTCGCCCCGCTCCGCCTGAGCCGCTCCGATGCTCACGGTTAAAGACGCACGATCGCCCCACCATCGAAATTCCGTGGTGCGCGACAGTCCCGCCAGCATTTGTGCGTGGGCCGCAAGCATTGGCGTGTTCCGCTCATGCGACAGGACCAGAAACTCATCGTCACCCCAGCGGCCAATCTCTTCCGCAGGCTTTAATCCCGCTGCCAGCGTGCGTTCCACTTTTTCCAGCATTGCTTCGCACGCTCTCACGCCGTGCGTGCGACGAAACACCCTCGCCTGGTCCACCGTCACCCACAACACGCCCAGGGGAATATGGCTGTGCAGAAAATCTTCATGCATGGTCGCGAGTCGGTCCTCAAGTTCTGCCTGGCTTTCGCCAATGCTCGAACTCTCATCGAGTTCCCCATGCGGCAGCGCGTCAATACTCTCGGCAGGATGAAACACCACCCCAGTCCCGATCCTCCCGCCAAGTCCATCGCGCAGTACCAGCACACGCGCCATCAATGGGATTTCATGGCCCACCTTGTGCTGCGCCACCACCAGCGATCCGCGCCCTCGTGCGCTTTCCTCATCTGCATGCCTGACCCAAGGATGTGCACCATCAGCTAGCAGGAAATTCAGAACCTTCCGTACGCTATGTCCCACAACCTCGCCGCCAGCAAACCCGGTAATGATCTCTGCCGCACGACTCCAAAGGACTACGTTGCCGTCATGATCCGCGAGAGCCACGCCCTCCGTCAGGCTGTCCAGCGCCGATTCCAGCAGTTCTGTCCGATCCGCCATTCGCCGGTTCCTCCACCTCATTCATCGGCGAAGACGCGCACATCTTGATCAAGTCATAATGAGGCATTCCTCTCAAGGCGAGGAATCGAGGAAGACCGGAGCCAACCCCCGGTAGCGAAGATCAATAATCGAATTGAAAAGACAAGAAGGGAACTACTTTGTCTTTACGCCGATTCCGTTGCTCACGCCGCCGAGCGGCAGCCGCACCACGAATCGCGTGTTACCCGGATGCGACTCGACATCGATTTTCCCGCCGAACTTCTGCGTCACGATGCGATGCACAATCTCCAGGCCCAAGCCGGTACCCGAGCCCTGTGGCTTGGTGGTGAAAAACGCTTCAAATATACGCGGCAGCACATCTGCCGGAATTCCGGGACCGTGATCGGTAATGCTCACCGCCAGCCATCCAGGATCCGAGGCAGGACCTGCGCCGTTGCCGCTCGCCCCCTGTTCTGTCCACGTGGCAATCTCAATCTGTCCCTGCGCCGGAGAGGCATCAGCAGCATTGTCAATTAAATTCGTCCACACCTGGCTGAGTGCAGAACCGCGCGTCTGAATTACCGAAGGAGCTGCTGTAAATTTCTTCTCCACCGCAATCTGCTTAATGCGCAGCTTGTGTCCTAGGATCGTGATCGTGCTTTGCAGGCTGTCGTGCACGTCCAGCTCTTTCACCGGCGAGCGGTCGTCGTACGCGAACTTCTTCACTGCCATCGCCAGATCAGACACTCGCGAGATACTCTCTTCGATCGCGCACACCAGCGAGACGCTCGACACCAGTGCTTCAAGCCAGTTCAGCGCGTCCGAAAAGCTGCTTGCATCGAAATACTCCCGAGCGCATTTCAGCTCTTCCTGCTCAAATCCAATCTCGACCAGCGACGGCGCGATTGTGAAGGCGTTTTCAACCCCGGCATCCTGTAGCCACTCCGCTAGCTTCTCTTCGGCATCTGCCTGTTCAATGGAACTCAAAGCCGGCGCGTGGCAGCTTTTCATGGCATGCTTCAGCAGGTTATGCATGCACTGCATCTGGTCCGGTGTTTTAGGCTTGCTCGCCGAACGCAGACTGAGATCCTGCAGTTTCATCAGGTTTTCGCGTAGTTGCGATGCCGCTCGCTTTGCCGCTGATCCCGGGTTGTGCAACTCGTGCATCAATCCGGCCGCCAGCGTCCCCAGCGACACCAGTTTCTCCCGATGCAGCGCTTCCGCCTGGTAGGCAGAAAGCCGGGTCGACATGTCGGCGAGGATCACTTTGCGAGCGTCCGGGCAGCAAGCCATCAACGCCCAGAACTGGTCCGCGCTAAACCGCAACAGGTCCGTATCGCGAACTGCCGTCACAAGAAACGTCGCGTGTGTCTTGCCCGTCAGAAATGGAGTCTCACCAAAAGCTTCGCCGGCTTGGGCTGTACCCACAGTGGTGTAGGATCCGTCAGCCTCAATTCGTTCGGCGCGACATTCGCCGTCAAGAACCAGCCAGTAGTACAGCGATCCGTGGCCGGGATCAGCCAGCTTCGTGCCAGCTTTTGCATGCACTCGTTCGACAATTCCAATGCTCTGCAGAGCGTCTGCGGGGACGTCGGCAAACGGTCGTGTGTGACCCAGGGATCCGGCCAGTTCCTCTAAAGGAACCGACTGAATGTTCATCAATTGTTCGCCTGCGCTCATCGTGCCGTTTCAATCCCCATTTAGAACCCCGCCAGATACTGATGCGCAAATTGCACTGCAATCGAACCTTCGCCTACCGCTGACGCCACCCTCTTCACTGATCCGTGCCGCACATCCCCAGCCACAAACACGCCTGGAACGCTGGTCTCCAGCAGAAACGGCTCGCGCTGTTCTCGCCAGCCACTCACTAGCTTTCCGTCTTGCCGCAAATCAGGTCCAGCCAGCACAAATCCCTTCTCGTCGCGCAAAACCGCCTCCGGAAGCCATTCCACCCCCGGCTGCGCACCGATAAACACAAATAGAGACGTTGCTTGTACGCAATATTCGCCTTTTGGACCGCGCAAGCGCAAGGCTTCGAGTCTGTCTTCTCCTTCCGCGGCCATTACCTGTGTTTGCGTTTCCACCACAATATTGGATGTGCGCTCAATCTCATCGATTAAGTATTTCGACATGGTGGCCGAAAGCCCCTTCCCGCGCACCAGCATCGTCACCTTCCGGGCATATTTGGCAAAGTGCAACGCTCCCTGACCAGCAGAGTTCGCTCCCCCCACCACGAAGACTTCCTCGTCCTGGCAGGAAATGGCCTCCACCAGCGCCGCGCCGTAGTAAATCCCCCGCCCCGTAAGCCTCTCTGCACCCGGAATATCCAGCTTCCGCCACTGCACCCCCGGAGAGAGCAGGACCACGTGCGAAGACACCTCGCGTCCGTCGCTCAACTGCACAAACCGGTACTGCCCTTCAATTCGCAGCCCGACCGCGCGCTGGGTCACGAATTCCGCCCCGAAACGCGATGCCTGGGTATGCGCACGGCGCCCCAAGTCCGATCCGGTGATTCCAGCCGGAAAACCGAGGTAGTTCTCAATCTTCGAACTCGAACCTGCCTGTCCTCCCGGTGCTACCGGTTCCACAACCAGCGTTTTGAGGCCTTCGCTGGCGCCATAAACGGCCGCCGCCAGTCCCGCTGGACCCGCTCCTACCACCACCATGTCGTAGAACTCTTGGGTGGCGTGGGTGCTTAATCCAACTCTGGCTGCCAGCGCATCAGGATTCGCCTCCGCCAGTGCGCTTCCGTCCGCAAATAGCACCACCGGCAGCTGGTCTGCCTTGAGCTGCCGCTCATCCAGCAGTTTTTGCGCCTCGTCATTCGTAGCCGCATCGATCCAGCGGTAGGGAACGTGGTTGCGTGAAAGAAAATTGCGCAATTGATGGTCGCTCAGAGCCCAGCGGTTACCGATCACCCGGATACCCTCAAATGGGGGCCGGTATCCCGCCTTCCAGTCGTCCAGAAGATCGCTCAAAACCGGATATAGCTTCTCCTCCGGTGGGTCCCAGGGCTTGTTTAGGTAATAGTGAATCCGCGCCGTATTGATCGCCCGGATAGCCGCTTCCGTATCTGCGTAGGCCGTCAGAAGCACCCGTTTAGCGTGGGGATAAAACTCCTGCGCCCGTTCCAGAAACTCAACGCCTGTCATCCCCGGCATTCTCTGGTCGCTTAGCAGCAGCGCTACAGGCTCCTGGCGCGTCTTCAATTGCTGTAGAGTGTCGAGCGCCGCTTGCCCGCTCGCCGCCCGCATTACACGGTATTCGGCCCCATACTCGCGTCGGAGGTCCTGCACGACCGCTTCCAGAACGCTTACGTCGTCATCTACTGCTAGTAAATTCGGCCTCGCCATACTCTTCCAGTCTACGGTCTTTGTGTCCGGCTACAACCACTTCCATTCCAGTGAAATCCACAGCGCTTTGGCCTCGACACAGACGGTCATTCGCGGGTTTGATAATCCACAATAGCTCTGTTTTGTGCCAAGTCGGTTAACAGGACGGGCAAACAACCTCGATGGATTCCCCGTGACGTTTTGGTCATTTGCGCTGTAATCTATGTGGCAAGGGTATTACCTAGGTGCAGGTACCTCTGAGCGACAGGGGTGACGAAAGGCATGTGTATGATTTCCACTACACCTATATGGGGCTACCCGACAGCTTTTCAACCGTCTGCCGATAACTGTAAAAGGGCAGATTGAAGTTTGCCAACGATTGATAAGCAGCACCCGGCCCGTGAAAGAAGAGCCGGTTTCGGTCCCACAGAGTTTGTTTCACTGGCGTAGAGGCGCAAAACATGAACAAGGTCATTCTTGCTGATTCCCAGGCAATATTCAGGGCCGGCACCGCGAAGGTGCTGGCTATGGACGAAGACCTGCGGATTATTGCCCAATGCACCGATTTGGACCGGATGATGCACGCAGTCACAACCTTCCCCGGATCCATCGTTGTCTTCGCAGCATCCCTGCGGCCCGATATGGCCCGCCTGAAAACGCTGCTCGAAGCCTCCAATAGCAGAGGCATCGTCATTGCCGAAAACACCGAGGCCGCCAGCAGCTATCTGCAACAGGGCTTCCGCGGTGTGGTTTTCCGCAACGTCACTGGCCAGGCGCTCGTAGAGTGCGTTCGCCGCGTGGCTGCCGGAGACACCTGGGCTCCTCCCCAACTCCAGATCCCCGACTCGCCCGAAGAGGATATGGTCGGCACTCGCGTACGCGACCGGCTTACACCCAAGGAGATGCGCATCGTCGCGCTCATCGTCCAGGGTTGCAAGAACCGCGAAATCGCACTGCGCCTCAAGACCACCGAGCAGGTGATCAAGAACTACCTCCGCTCCATCTACGACAAGACCGGCGTCAGCGATCGTCTCGAACTCGCTTTGTTTACGATCCATCACCGCGTCCTGGCCCAGGCTGCTGCCGAAGTAGGCAGCAAGCTCGAAGCGGAAATGCAGCAAGCTCCGGCCATTTCCACCGGATCCCCGGCGCTTGCCCAGTCGTAAGATAACTCGAGTCAATTCGAAAGCAAGAAGGCCGCTGACTGAATCAGCGGCCTTCGTACTTCTGACTGGCTAACCTTCGAGCTTAATTCCAGCGCTTCTCGTCGTCATGGTCTTCGTCGATCTGCTTTCCGCTGCCGTCGAACTTAACGGTCCGGCCCTGAGAGCGCATGTAGACTTCGAACTTCTTTGCAGCTCTCCGGCGTTTCCAGCGGTAGTAGCCGTTGCGTATCCCATACCATTTCTCGCTAAAGACAAACGAGAACCCGCGGCGCGGTGCCATCCGGATGAAGACCAATCCTGCCAGCGCTCCGCCGAGCTGCGCAAACGCATACATACGCATGGTGCCGAACATCATCGCGATCGCAACCAGCGCATAAATCAACGCCATGTAGCGCGCCTTGATGCCGATGACGAAGAACATCTGGAACTGCACATCCCCGTACAGCACTCCGATTGCCATCAGCAGTCCGAAGATGCCCCCGAAACAACCGTACAGTGGAATCGTGTCCCGCGATAATCCCATTGAAACACTTGCGCCATAGAGCGCGAGCGCCGCCAGCGCTGTGCCCACGACGGATGCGACGTAAAGCCCCATGATCCAGGTGTCGTTGTGAAAGGCCTCCAGGAACCCAGCTAGAAACCAGATCGAAAGCAGCTCAAACAGCGTGCCAAGTACTAGGTCCGTGGGATGTACAAGGCTGTAGGTGAAAGGCTGCCAGAGCCACCCGTGCAAAAATGTCGTCGGGTTAAAAATCAGACCGGCCAGAGCCGATCTCGTAGCCAGCGGCGCCGCTACTCCTGCGATAGCAAGAAGGAAGTAAGAGCCGAGATTCACCAGAACCAGGCGACGGGTCGCGCCGTGAAAATCAGGGAATGCTAACGGACTGGCGCCAATCCTTGCCATGGTAGTGACAGGTTAAATGGAACGCCTTGTGCGTGTCATTGGGACATCAGCGTTGGGAATAACGGCAAATCCCTCATGGTGCAACAACCAGTCCTCGGTGGCCTTTCGCATCGACAGCCCGAACGCCAAAAATCACATTGTCTTTCGAGACAGGAAGTGAAACCGTAACCGGCCCCTCTGAAGCGGTGGCCGCGACCTGCTTTACATATTGCCAGCTTGGCGCGGTGGTCTCGCGCCACAGAACCTCGTAATGGGCTACGCCTCCGCCGACCGGCGGCTCCCATGTAAGTGTCGAGCCATTCTCCGTCATCTTGTTTACGATTATGACCTTTTGCGGCTCACCGGGCGCCGCGGCAAGTGTTGCCAGGGTCGCCGCATTTAAACGCGCTACAGCAGCCACGTAGTTGAAGTCGACAAATTCGATGAGGTCACCGAGCACGGGCGACTCCGATCCGGACTGAGGTTTGGTCACATTCTGATGCTGGTGGTTGTAGTCCTCGCGCCATTCGGTAAACCGCACTGCCGCAAACCCCTCGCGGTTAAACGAACTGTGGTCGCCACCGCGTAAATAGCGGTCGGGCCGGTTTACGAGAAAAGCCGAAAAGGGTTTGGCTGTCGCCTGCTTTGAGAAATAGGCTCGCGTCGTTTCAGCGATCGCCCGCGCCAGTTCGCGGCTGGGTGAGTCATCCTCCTTGCCCAATGCACGGACCTTACGCGCCTCCTCCGGAATAGCCGATACCGGAACGCCCTCTGAAAATACGCGCACCCTGTCCTTCAACTGCAATGGATCGTCCGGGGTCGTGTTTCCGCCAACGATGTCGTTATTCAGCACCGCTTCGAGATCCCAGCCTTCGTCCTTCGCCACTTTGGCAAGGTGCCCCGATCCCACTAGTCCCTGCTCTTCGCCTGCTACAGCTGCATACACAATGGTCCCCGGAAACTTCAGCTTGCTCAAGGCGCGTGCACACTCTAGCGAGACCGCGACGCCAGAGGCATCGTCGTTCGCGCCCGGTGCTGCACCATGATCATCCAGTATGTTCAGATTGCGCGAGTCGTAGTGGCCGGTGACCAGTACGATTCGTTTGGATTGCGCTGGGTCCGTCCCCCGCTGTATGGCATACACATTGGTGATCTTTGTCGGCTTGGGAATTCTCCCCGCCCATGGACTGCCGCTGGCACTGCCCGGATCAGCCGTAAAGGTGTCGCGCTTGATCTCCAGGCAGCCGCCGCACTCGCGGGAGATAGATTCGAACTCTTCTGCGATCCAGTCCGCCGCAGCGTTAATGCCTTCGCGGGGCGGCAAATCCGTCTCCATGCTCGACAAGGTGCTGCGCGTACCGAAACTAACCAGCTTTTCTATCGTCTGATGTATTTGACCGGGCTTGATCAAGGCGATAGCCCGGGCAATTGCCGGATCGGCCGGCGGCACACCAACCGGCATTGCATGCAGCGCGTAGTCTGGCTGAGCGCAGACAGCATCACACATCAGCGCCAGCCCGCAAAGGAGGACCGTTCTAGCAAACCACATTGTCAATCTCCGGAGGTCGTACTTCGGTTTCAAGAGTGGGAAGCAGCCTCTTGACCTTTGGCACGGTTTGCCTAAAACTAACCCAAGTCCGTACCCTAAGGGTACCGTCATCCTACATCACGAAATGCCTTGAGAGAGGAGGCTGCCATGACAAGCTGCCCGGAATGTGAAAACGATTTAGATATCGACGTTGAAGAAGCGGAAGAGGGCGACGTGGTCGCCTGCGGTGAATGTGGAACTGAGTACGAAATCGTCGGTGTCGAGCCGCTCGAACTGTCTAAAGTGGAAGACGGCATTCTCGAAGACGACGATGATTTTCTGAATGAGGACGAGGAGGAAGAGTGAAAGGCAACCGCGCAAGACTGTCGACATGGGCAGTTTTTATCACCCTTGCGGCAGGCATCGTTCCAGCGGTACATCCAACCGGTGAAGCTTACGCACAGAACCTGGGTCAGCGCAATGTGGCCGGCCTCGTACTCGACGCCAACT
The DNA here is from genome assembly GCF_039994875.1 of Telmatobacter sp. DSM 110680. Taxonomy (GTDB): domain Bacteria; phylum Acidobacteriota; class Terriglobia; order Terriglobales; family Acidobacteriaceae; genus Telmatobacter. Next base: position 2,431,054 of record NZ_CP121196.1, read on the forward strand.
CAGCCCCCGTGCAGGGGGCGACAGTGTTCCTCAAAAATCAGAAAACCAAGTCGATACGCAGTTATACGTCCGCAACAAACGGCAGCTTTCGCTTTGCACAGGTCAACATGACCGATGACTACGATTTGTGGGCTGAAAAGGAAGGCAAGAAAAGTCCCACCAAAACAGTCAGCAGTTGGGACGCACGCAAGGAGTTTTCAACGGAACTCAAATTCAAGTAACCCTCGCCGTTTTCACGAACGATTCCGTTCGAGGGTCTTGAGATTCGGGGCAGGCTACTTCAGCTTGCCCCTGCTCGACAAAGCGAACTGATTTCCGTCTGCATCCTTGAACACAGCAACCGAACCCCACTCTTCCGTGGTCGGCTCCTTCGTGAAAACCACGCCCTTCTTCTTCATCGCATCCGCAGTGGCAAAGACATCGTCGCACCAGAACGAAATGGATTGAAAATCGCCGATGCGTTTTTCGTGACCTTCCGGCGTAAAAAGCGCAATTCCCGTATCAGCCCCGGCAAATTTCAACTCTATCCATCGTTGATTAGGCATGTACGGCTGATCCGTCATCCCCTTCATTCCCAGAGCCTCGGTATAAAACTTCAACGCTACGTCCTGGTCACGCACTGGAATGCCCACAAACTTGATGCCTCGAATCATTTTTCCTCACAGTGCGTAGAGAATATCTCGGCTAATTTCAGCAATCAATCAGGCATCGAATGCTATAGTAGCTATTGGTATAGAGATGCCGGTACTGGATGATTACATCATCGACACGTTGATGCGAGATCTGGTGGGACACGACCGAAAACCGGTTAGTTTCCTGGTGTACGTATGGCTCGCTTCCGAGCAGTCAAAAACTGCCTCGGAAGTGCGCGTGAGCTATCAGCAGGTAGCCGACTCTGTTGGAATTTCGAAAAGCTCTGCTCAGGCCTCTATTCGCTGGCTGCTGAGACGCAAACTGCTCACTGTAAAGAAAGAAACGGTGACCGCGACTCCCATCTATGCAGTGCGCAGCCCGTGGCGTGACGCCGCACGACGCACTAAAGATCGCGGGTGACCGCCAGCTGGTCACTCCTGGTTTAAAGTCACGTTCCCATTGATGGTTTCGATCGTCACATGGTTCAGACCGCTGCCAACGATCCCGCGCGCGCGGATGTACTTGCGCGGTGTGCCAAATGAGTTATCCCAATTGTCCGACTCGCGGACGTCCAGCCCGGCGTGCTGCGTGATGCGGTATTGCTTGTCGGTCCGCGTATACGCGAGGGTAATCTTCACCTCCATCGGGAAATCCTTAGGGACGGTAAGCTGAATGTCCCCGCCCTTCGAAGTGAGCTGAATATCCCGCTCCTGGCCTGAGGAACCAATTTCATGTACGGTAATTCCGCCGCCCATGGATGTTGCTTTCACTGGCCCCTCAGAGGTCCCAATCGTGATTTCTCCGCCCATGGTTGTGGCGTCAACGGACCCCGATGCATGGTCAACGTCGACTCCTCCGCCCATCGTCTTTATCCGCGCAAATGAAGCGACATTGCCCACGTGAATGCCGCCGCCCATCGTGTTCAGCGTGGCTCCATGCGGTGCATTCGCTACGTCAATTCCGCCACCCATCTTGTTGATGATGAGTTCTCCAGATGTCCCCTTCGTGCTATCGGACATCCCGCTATCAACGAAGTGCGAACCGTACCCTCTGCAACCAGCCAGACTTGCTGGCAGCGCGCCCACCAGCAGCAATGCACATCCTTTGCGCAGGTTCATATCTCAAACCTCCTGATCGATCAGAAACGCACGTTCCCCAAAGAACCATACGCTTGCGCTGTGCTTGGGGTTCCCTCCCGCTCGAAACCAAGGCATGGCCGGGTCTTATCCGTCGAGCTTCTTGGTTACAAGTTCATTCAGCAACGCAGGGTTGGCTTGCCCCTTCGACGCCTTCATCACCTGCCCCACAAAGAAGCCTGCCATCGTCTTCTTCCCGGCGCGATACTGCTCCACCTGCTTGGGATTTGCGGCGATCACCTGGTCGATCATTGCCTCGATCGCCGAGGAATCTGTTATCTGCTGCGGTTTCTCGCGTTCGTAAACAGCAGGGAAGTCCTCGCCCTTTTCAAAGGCAATATCAAACAGTCCCTTCAACTGCTTCGAACTGATCATACCTTCATCGAGCAGATCAGCCGCAAACACTAAACCCGCCATCGAAATCGGAGACTGATCCAATTCAAGCCCGAGCGCCTTCAGCCGACCGCCAAGTTCGCTCAGCAGCAAGTTGGCAACGCGCCGAGGATTCTTTGCCGTCTTTGCCGCAGCCTCGAACCTGTCTGCAAATTCGCGCGAAGCCGTCAGTGTGTGCGCGTCCTTAGGATTCAGTTCGTACTCGGCGATCATCCGTTTACGCCGCGCCTCGGGAAGCTCCGGCAGTTTCGCCCGCACCGACTCTAGAAACTCCGGCGTTACGATCAACGGCGGCAGATCCGGCTCGGGAAAGTAGCGGTAGTCGTGCGCCTGTTCCTTCGAACGCATCGAGTAGGTGCGTCCCTCGTGCGCATTCCACAGCCGCGTCTCCTGCACCACGCGACCGCCCTCCTCGATCACCTCGATCTGCCGCTCGATCTCGTATTCGAGAGCCTGGCGGATGAAGCGGAAGCTATTTACGTTTTTCACTTCTGCCTTCGTGCCGAACTTCTCCTGACCTCGAGGCCGTACGCTTACGTTGGCATCGCAGCGCAGCGATCCTTCTTCCATATTGCAGTCAGAGACCGCCGTATACAGCAGGATCTCCTTCAGCCGCGTCAGGTACTCGAAGGCCTCGTCAGGCGTGCGAATGTCTGGCTCGCTCACAATCTCCGCCAGCGGTGTACCGCAGCGGTTCAGGTCGAGATACGTCCGCGTAGCAGAATCCGAAAAGCCGTCATGCAGGCTTTTGCCCGCGTCCTCTTCCATGTGCAGGCGCGTAATGCCGATGCGCTTGATGCTGCCATCCGCTGTCGGCACCTCAATCCAACCGTGCTCAGCCAGCGGCTTGTCGAACTGCGAAATCTGGTAGCCCTTGGGAAGGTCGGGATAGAAATAGTTCTTCCGCGCAAAGATCGACCGCTCGCGCACCTCGCAGTTCAACGCCAGCGAAGCCATCACGGCAAACTCTACGGCCTTGGCATTCAACACCGGCAGCGAGCCGGGCAATCCCAGGCACACCGGGCAAACATTCGTATTCGGCTCCGAGCCAAACTTATTCGCGCATCCGCAAAACACTTTGCTTGCAGTGAGCAGTTGTACATGGACTTCAAGCCCGATCACCGGCTCGTACTTGGCAAGAACATCAGGAGAAAGCGCTGTTGCAGCCATATCTAAATTCTAGCGTGTAAAAAGAAGGCCGCGCTGGGCGCGGCCTTCTCGCAGACAAAAGTTTTTCCGATCGCTATTCGGCCGGATCCTCCGCTGTAAACGCCGAGCAGCAAGGCTTCTCGGTCGCATGAAAGTTCATCAACTCTGCACGAATCCCGTCCGGGTCGTACATATTGAACTGACCTTTGCCGTCCTTGCCAATCTTGGGCGCCGCATCGTGTCTGCCTTCCAGGCGATTGCCCGCCTGCAACACCTTGAACGCATCTTCCACTGACTTTTCCCCAACGGCAAAATGATCCAGCACGCCAAGTGTCTGCTGTGTCATATTTGCGGGAATACCTGTCCCCGACGGCCCACTCGTCATCATGTATTCCACCCAGTCGTGCCCATCGGGAACCTGCTGGCTTACCCAGTCGACCTTGTCGTCCTGCATGCCGCCAAACCAGTAGGGCTTGAACCCAAGCAAGTCGCGATAGAACTTGTCTTCCGCCGCGCGGCTGTGTACGAGCAGTCCCACATGAATGATGTGGTGCCCGATGGCGCTCGGATTATCCGGTGACTTGGCGTCTGCCGCCGGCTGCACGAACTCGATCTTGTTGCCTTCAGGGTCCTGCACCGCAAACCATCGGCTCCCATCGGAACCTCTTGTCACCGATGCTGGTGCCTTCCACCCCTTCGCAGCGAGATATTTCCGCATACCTTCCGCGTTCACTGTGTTAAATGCCGCATGATCCATCCGATTGATGCCCGCATTCGGCGGCAGCGGTAGCACCTCAACAAACTGCGTCGCGCTGAAGGCATACTTAACGCCCTGTGGGTTTTCGGGATCAGCCTGCTTCGCCGCACCAATGATCACACGATAGTAGTGGTCAGTAGCCGCAGCGTCCGATGTGTAGACGGCAAGATGCGAGATCCCGGTAATCTTAGGCCGCTCCTGCGCGGTTGACGCTACGGTTGCAACACTCAGCACAGCCATTCCAGCCACTACTAAAAACTTCGACGACATGATCCACCTCAAATAGTCAGCGGCATCACGATAAATCGATTTGGCACATCCTGTAAACCCGCATCGCCAATCGTGCGCGACTTGCAGCGCATTACTCTCCGGTCCCTGAAGCTCCAACAAACATTGAGAGTGTCATTCTGATCGAACGGGCCCCGAACGTTTCAGGGTCCCCGAACAGCGATAGCTCTTTGGGGAGGTTCGGGGGTGGTGAGCGAAGAATCTGCGTTTGCATTTTGCACTGGCAGGCTCACATCAACGACGAATCGTACCAACGCGCTGCCTTACAATTTCTCCATGCCCCGCCAGACTTTCGCTGTCCTCCTTGCGGTATTCCTCTTTACCGCATCCAGTGCACCCCACGCCGCGGCCCAGTCCAAGCCGCTGCCCACCGCGTCACCCGCCGAACGCGCCGAAGCCCGCGACATCTTCAAGCAACTCATCGAAATCAACACCACCGACACTCCCAAGGGCAGCGTGACCGCCGCGACCAAGGCCATGCAGAAGCGTTTTCTGGATGCCGGATTCGCGTCGGAAGACGTGCACCTGCTCGGACCCAACGACAATAAGCAAAATCTAGTAGTCCGCATCCGGGCCGCTGCACCGACTACGCAAAAGCCCGTTCTGTTCCTCTGCCACATCGACGTTGTTGAAGCGCTGCCCTCCGACTGGCATACCGACCCGTTTCAGTTTGTGGAGAAAGACGGCTACTTCTACGGACGCGGCACACAGGATATGAAGGATTCCGATGCCGCGCTCGTCTTCACCTTTCTGCGCCTTCACAAAGAGGGCTACAAGCCGAAGCGCGACCTGATTCTTGCGCTCACCGCCGACGAAGAAGGCGGCAAATCCAACGGCGCCGACTGGCTGGTAAAAAACCATCGCGATCTGGTTGACGCAGCCTTCGTCATCAATCCTGATGCCGGCGGCGTCGAACTGGACCACGGTCGAGCGATCGTCGCGGACGTTGAGGCTACGGAAAAGGTCTATGCCGACTACCAAATAACCGCCAGCAATCGCGGTGGCCACAGCTCGTTACCTCGACCGGATAACGCCATCTACGAACTCACCACCGCGCTCAACAAACTGGCAGCATACAGCTTTCCGTTTGAGATGAACGAAGTCACGCGCGTCTATTTCGGCAACCTCGCCAAGCAGGAAACCGGCGAGATGGCAGGCAATATCCGCGCCATCCTGGCTACACCCGCCGATCTGGCTGCCGCCGCCCGTCTCAGCGCCGAACCGAGCTTCAACTCCAACTTCCGTACCACGTGCGTCGCCACCCGCCTTGCCGCCGGTCATGCTAACAACGCATTGCCGCAAACGGCGCAGGCAATCGTAAATTGCCGCATCTTTCCCGGCCACTCGCCTGAAGAGATTCGCCAACAGCTAATTTCGTTGTTCGGTGATTCCAAGCTCACCGTGAAGTACGTTTCTGACGCGGGCCAGGTCGCCGACACCGCGCCAGAGCGGAAAGCTATTGTTCCGCCCGCGCCGCTGAAGGAAGTTTTTGAACCGCTCACCCGTATTACCAATGAGATCTGGCCCGGAATTCCGGTCACGCCGGAGATGGAAGATGGTGCCAGCGACTCAATCTACTTTGCGCAAGCCGGCTATCCCTGCTACGGGTTCTCCGCCACCGCGCTGGAGCGGAATGACGTGCGCGCCCATGGCCAGGACGAGCGCCTTCCCGTTGACTCGTACTGGAAGGCACTCGATTTCTTTTACGCTTTCTCGAAAGCGCTCGGTGACGAATGATCCATCATCGGGCCGACATCACGCGCAACTGCTCTCCCGGCAAATTATGATGGAAATCCGTAAGCCACATTCGTCCAATGGAGTCGCCAGGATGGCGGGCAAGATCGAACTGATGCTGGGCCCCATGCGCAGCAATAAAACCGCGGAATTGTTGCGTCGTGCCGACATGCGCCGCCAGTATGCCAAGCAGTACGTCCTCGTCCTCAAGCCCAGCGACGACACCAAGGGCGGCCCCGGCCTCGTCGAAAGCCGCAATCCCAACGGCCACGCCAAAATGACAGCCCTTGAATTTTCATCGAGCGATCCATGGTCCGTGCTCAAGGCCATCGATGACCTAGAGCAACAGATCGGCAAGCGCGTCGAGTGCATTGCCATCGACGAGGGCCAATTCGTCTCCGACCTCTTCCTGTTCACGAAGAATCTCCTCGATGCCAATCACGACGTGCTAGTCGCGGGTCTCGATCTTGATTTCCGCGCCGTGCCGTTCGGCGAAATGCTCAACCTTTCCTGGCTTGTGAACGCATACGGCGGCAGCATCACCGAGTGCATGGCCTACTGCACATGCGGTGCCCGCGCGCTCTATTCACAGCGCCTTATCGATGGCAAACCCGCCCCTTATGACAGTCCCATCAAAATGCCGGGTGACGCCTACGAGCCCCGTTGCGCCGAACACTTCGTTCTGCCGGGACGCCCCCACTAGCCCGCAATCCTGTAATCTTGTTTCGCATCTCAGGAGCCCGCGAAGAGTGAGCCCAGCCCCTTTGAGTCCGCTCTATCGCAAGATTGCGTGGCGGCTCGTCCCGTTCCTCATGCTGCTTTACATGGTCGCGTTCCTCGACCGCGTCAACATCAGCTTTGCCGCTCTCACCATGAATCGCGATCTTGGCATTAGCGAGAGCGTTTATGGATTCGCGGCCGGCGTTTTCTTTCTTAGTTACTGCCTATTCGAAGTCCCCGCCAATCTCGTTCTCGCGCAGCTTGGAGCACGTCGCTGGCTCTCCATTCTCATGGTCATCTGGGGATTTGTTTCGATGGGCACTGCGTTCGTGCATACCGAGGCAGCCTATATCGGAGCTCGCTTCCTTTTGGGCATCGCGGAGTCCGGCTTCTATCCTGGAGTCATTTATTACTTCACGTTCTGGCTGCCGCGAGCCATGCGGACCAGGATGCTGGCGCTCTTTCTGCTCGCCGTCCCGCTTTGCAACTCAATCGGCTCGCCTATCTCCGCTCACATCCTGCTTCTCAACAAAGTTGCCAATATGCGCGGCTGGCAATGGCTCTTTCTACTAGAAGGCATGCCCGCCGTCATCCTCGGAATTGCCGCATGGTTCCTGCTCGCGGATGGCCCGTGGTCTGCGCGGTGGCTTTCTTCCGATGAGAAGGAACAGATAATCGACGATCTGCAGCGGGATGAAGTTCAACAGCCAGACTCCGGCAAACAAGGTCTCCACGTCGCGCGCGACTGCGTTATCTACTTCCTGTGGAGCAGCGGCAACTACGGACTCACATTCTGGTTGCCGAAGATCCTCACGGGTGTGGGTGCTTCCAACCTATCGACGGGCTGGTGGGCGACCGTGACCTTCGGCTTCGGCGCGCTGGCCATGCTCTGGGCCAGCCGCCGTCGTGGATTCCGTGCTCTGCCTTATCTTTTTATCGCTTCTTCTGCAGGATTCGTTGCCGTCGGTCTGGGTCACTCCGCGTTTGTGGCTGTCGCCGGCTTTAGTCTAGCAGCCATGGGAATTCTGGCTTCGTTGCCCATGTTCTGGAGCCTCGCCGCGAGTCGCCTCTCTGGCAAAGCTGCCGGAGCCGCCATCGCTCTCGTCAACTCCGTCGGTGCCGTTGGAGCCTTCGCCGGACCCTCTGCTATGGGATGGCTGCATGATGTGACCCACCATTACTCGGCTGGCCTTTGGGCCATCGCCGCAGCCATGGCCCTGGGCGGTGGCCTTGTCTACCGCGAATCCGCCAGATCAGCGTCGTGAAGCCCAGAATCCGCGGAATAGACAGCGCCTTGCCCTACTCATTGGCTGGTAAAATAAGAACTGCATGATCCTCCCGTTTGTCCGCGAAATATTTGCGGAACTGGAGCAGTCCTCCTCCTTTGATCGCGTGCGAAGGCACCTCTCGCTCGGTGCCGGTCGCAGACGTGTGTCTGGACTCACGAATACCGCCCGTTCCCTTTACCTTCCGCTTCTTGCGCGTGCCGCCAAGCAGCCCGTAATCGTTGTAGTCGCCGACAACAAGGCAGCCGAAGCGCTAGAACTCACATTGCGTGCCGGCTGCGAACTCACCGGAGCCATCGATCCCAGCCGCGTTGTGCGCCTTCCCGCCCACGACGTGCTTCCATTTGAAAATCTTTCTCCTCACCCGGACGTGCAGGAGCAGCGCGCTGCGGCATTGTTTAAGCTCGCCACGGGAGCCGTTTCCATTCTCATCGCTCCAGTTGAAGCCGCAGCCCTTCGCCTCTTCAATCGCGACTACTACGCCAGCCTCGCTGTAACGGTCCGTCGAACTGAGGAACTCGACGTCGAAGTCCTTACCGGACACCTCGCCAGCGTCGGCTACACGCAGATGGACCTGGTCGAAATGCCTGGCCAGTTCACCCGTCGCGGCGGCATCCTCGACGTCTACTCTCCCGAAGCCGATCGCCCCGTACGCATCGAGTTCTTCGGCGACGAGATCGATACCATCCGCAAATTTGATCCCGAAACGCAGCGCTCACAATCCGGCCTCGACGAAACACAGCTTCTTCCGCTGACAGAAACGCCCGTTACCGAGCATCTGCTCGCCGCCGTCCACGCGCGCCTCAGCAAGCAGCGCGTTCAGGTGACTGAAGACGATACCCCCGAAGATGAAGAGATGGAGATCGAAGCCGCAGCGGCAGGCGGCGTCAGCGTCTTTCCGGGATGGGAATTTTTCTCGTCGGTCGCCGGCGCCGAGCACCATCTGCTCAACCTGCTTCAACGCAGCGTGCTCTTCGTTGAAGAGCCCGCCATGGTGCGCAACCAGATCGACCGCTGGTGGAACAAAGTCGAACAGCGCCACGAGCGCTCGGGTATCGGCTCGCTCATCCGGCCCGAGGATATTTATCTTCGCCCAGAGGTGCTGCAGGCCCTGCTCGAATCGCACCCCGGTCTTGATCTGGATCAACTCGGCGCGATCGACATACTCGACGAAGACAACACCCTCGGCGAAATTGCGGTGAACTCGCGTCCCACGCTGCGCTTTCACGGCTCCATCCCCGCGCTCGTCGATCAACTTAAAAACCTGATGGCCGCTGAGCAGCGCATCGTTCTTGCAGCGCCTACGCAAGGCGACGTCGAGCGCACTGCCTCCATGTTGCGCGAGTACCAGGTCCCCTATCGTCTCGGCAGCCGGGTCGTTGCACACGGAGCCGAACTTGAAGAAGCCAGTTATCTCGCCGGAGACATGCGCGTGCCTGTCATCGTGCGCACACAGATCGCCTCCGGTGTCAGTTTCCCCGATGCCAACTTGGTCGTGTTCGGTGCCAACGATATGTCGGATGATGCCGACATTACCGCGCGCCCCGAGCCCAAGAAATCCAAGACTGCCGCGTTCCTATCCGACTTCCGCGACCTCGCCATTGGCGATTACGTCGTCCACGTCGAGCACGGCATCGCACAGTATCAAGGCCTGAAGGAAATTGTGCAGGACGGCCTCGCTGTCGAATTCATGATTCTTGAATTCGCCGAGCAGGCCAAACTCTACGTCCCGCTCACGCGCCTCGATCTGATTCAGAAATATCGTTCCACCGACACCGGCCCTGCACCAGTCCTGAACAAGCTGGGCTCGCAGCAATGGGTCAAGACCAAGGCCCGCGTGAAGAAAGCCATGCAGGACATGGCAGGCGAGCTCCTGAAGCTGTACGCGCAGCGCCACACCGCGCAGGGCACGTCCTTCTCACCCGACAATGATTTCCAGCGCGAGTTTGAAGACTCCTTCGACTATCGCGAAACCGATGATCAGCTCACCGCAATTTCCGCCGTCAAGCAGGACATGGAATCCACCACGCCGATGGACCGCCTGCTCTGCGGCGACGTGGGCTACGGCAAAACTGAAGTCGCCATGCGCGCCGCCTTCAAAGCTGTGCAAGATGGCAAGCAGGTAGCGGTCCTCACGCCCACCACCGTCCTCGCCTTCCAGCACTTCGAGACCTTCAAGAAGCGTTTCTCGCAATTCCCCATCACCGTCGAAATGATCTCGCGCTTCCGCACGCCGAAAGAGCAGAAGGTCATCCTTGAAAAGGTTGAGACCGGTAAAGTTGACATCCTCATCGGTACTCACCGCATTCTGTCGAAAGACATCAAGTTTCAGGATCTCGGCCTTCTTGTCGTCGATGAAGAACAGCGCTTCGGCGTGCGCCACAAGGAGCGATTAAAGCAACTTCGCAAAGAGATCGACGTACTCGCGATGTCCGCGACGCCCATTCCCCGCACGCTCCACATGTCACTCGTTGGCCTGCGCGATATGTCGGTGATCGAGACGCCGCCCAAAGACCGCATGGCGATCCAGACAGTCGTAGCCAAGTTTGATGAGAAAATCGTTCGCTCGGCAATCGAGGTCGAACTCGAGCGTGGTGGCCAGATCTATTTCGTGCACAATCGCGTCGAGACGATCTACGAGATCGCCTCGCGTATTCAGGAACTCGTTCCCGGTGCGCGTGTCGTTGTCGGCCACGGACAGATGGGCGAGAAAGACCTAGAAGCCGTGATGCTGGCTTTCATGCATCACGAGTTCGATGTGTTGGTCGCCACCACCATCATCGAAAACGGCCTCGACATTCCGCTCGCCAATACGATCATCATTAACCGTGCCGATCGCCACGGGCTCAGCGAGCTTTACCAACTTCGGGGCCGCGTAGGCCGATCCAATCGCCGCGCCTATGCCTATCTGCTGATTCCGCCTGAGCGCGAACTCACTGAAATCGCCCGCCGCCGTCTCGCCGCGCTCAAGGAGTTCTCAGACCTCGGCGCAGGTTTCAAAATCGCCGCACTCGATCTTGAACTGCGTGGGGCAGGAAACATGCTCGGCGGGGAGCAGAGCGGCCACATCGAGGCAGTCGGCTTCGAGCTATACACGTCAATGCTTGAGGCAGCCGTCAAAGAACTCAAAGGCGAAGGCGGCGAGGAACGTCCCAGCACTCAGCTCAATCTCGGCATCGCGCTGCGTATCGACGAAAGTTATATGGCCGAAGAAAACCAGCGTCTGCGCCTGTACAAGAAAATCGCCGGGGGCGAAAATGAGAAAGCGATCGCAGACCTCCGCGCCGAGATGGAAGACCGCTACGGCGCATTGCCCGACGCCACTGTTTACCTGCTCGAAGCCGCAACGCTGCGCCTCGAATGCGAACGTCTGGGCGTCGCGCAAATCGATCGCAAACGCACCGAACTTCAAATCCGCTTCACGGATAAGGCCGCGATCGATCCGCAGCAACTTATGCGGCTGGTGGCCCGAAACGCCAAGCGCGGTGCGCAATTCACCCCCCAGGGGCTGCTCAAGTTTCCGCTAGGCGCCACACGCCCCGACGATGTTCTACTGGAGATCCGCGACTTGCTGGCCAAACTCGCTCCCGAAGCTGTTACCGCTTAAATCATTTTCAGAACAAGAGGCCTTGTGAGAAAAACCGCTGCGCTACTTGCCTTTGGAGCCTGTATGTCCTTCACAATAGCGGCCCATTCCGAATCGCCGACAGAGCAGTTTCAGAAGGTATCGGACGAATACTTCGATCAGGTCTACTTCCCGCACCAGCCTACGTCGGGAACCGTCGCTGGTTACCACCAGTACGATACAAAGCTGGAAGACTTTTCACGTGCCAGCGTCGACGCTGAAGTTTTCGCACTGAACAATTTTGAGCAGCGTGTCTCGGCTATTCCCGCTGCTTCGCTCGATCAGGGCACACGCGGTGATCGCGCGATGGTTCTTGGCGGAATTCACTCCCGCCTCCTTACACTGCGAACGATCCGTCCGTGGGCCAAGAACGCGGATGAATACTCCGGCACCTGCGCCAACGCCGCATTCACTCTTATGGAGCGCAAGTTCGCACCCGCCGACGATCGCCTTCGTTCCCTCATTGCTCGCGAAAAGCAAATGCCCGCTCTCATTGCCCAGGCGCATGTAAACCTCCAGAATCCCCCGCGCATCTTCACTGAAATCGCTATCGAACAGGTCCCGGGTATCATTCGCTTTTTCCAAAACGATGTTCCCGCCGCCTTCAAAGATGCCAGCGATCCAGCGCTGAAATCCGAATTTGCGCAAACTAACGCCGCCGTCATCGCCGCGTTGAACAACTACCTCGCGTGGCTCAAGACCGACCTGCTGCCTCGCTCCAACGGCGACTTCCGCATTGGCGCGGATACTTTTTCAAAGAAGCTCCAGTACGACGAGATGGTCGACCTGCCGCTACCCAGGCTGCTCGAAATCGGCTATGCCGACCTGCATAAAAACCAGCAGCATTTCGCCGAAGTCGCTAAAGAACTAGAGCCCGGCAAGACTCCGCGCGAAGTCCTCGAAGAGCTCGGTAGCCAGCATCCAGCGCCTGACCAACTCATTCCGGCCTTCACCGCGACCTTTACCAGCCTTCTCGATTTCATTCGCTCGCATCATATCGTTACTATTCCGTCCGAAGTGCGCCCGGTTGTTGAAGAGACCCCGCCATTCATGCGCGCCACAACCCAAGCAAGCATGGACTCGCCCGGTCCGTACGAAACCCGCGCGACTACGTCCTACTTCAACGTCACGCTGCCCGATCCTTCCATGACACCCCCACAGATTGAGGGATATATGCACTCCTTCAACGTTGGTACCGTTATCTCCACGTCGGTTCACGAAGCCTATCCCGGTCACTACGTGCAATACCTCTACTCGCTCAAGGCGCCCAGCCGCGTGCGCAAAATCCTCAGCGCCACCACCAACGTCGAAGGCTGGGCCCATTACACCGAGCAGATGATGCTCGATAACGGCTATGGGCAACCCGGCGAGGGTGCAAAAGACGCGCGTGAGTCGAAGTTCTTCCGCCTCGGCCAACTCCAGGACGCTCTCCTGCGCAACGCCCGCTTTATCGTCGGCATCCAAATGCACACCGGGAATATGACCTACGACCAGGCGGTCGAATTCTTTCAGAAAGAAGGCTATCAACCCAAAGAGACCGCGGAAGTGGAAGCTAAGCGCGGCGCCGGCGATCCCACCTATCTCTATTACACCCTTGGCAAGCTTGAAATTATGAAGTTACGCTCAGACCTGATCAACAAGCAGGGCAAATCTTTTTCGTTACAGAACTTTCACGATGAATTTCTCAGTCAGGGATTTCCGCCCATCAAAATCGTGCGTGAAGCGTTGCTGGGCGACGACTCTCCCGCTCTTTAAAACGACAAGCAAATTTTCATCGAAGACATATTCCCGGTTGCATATCTTCCAGTGAAGGAACAGTTGATGACAGCGCAAGTACGCAAAGTAGTTTTCCCCGCCGGCGGTTTGGGCACGCGTTTTCTCCCTGCAACCAAAGTCATTCCCAAAGAAATGTTGGCCCTCGTTGACAAGCCCATCATCCAGTACGGAGTGGAAGAGGCCGTCGCATCCGGCATCGAACACATCATCATCGTCACCGGCCGCGGCAAGGGCGCCATGGAAGACCACTTCGACCATAGCTTCGAACTCGATGCAACCCTCGAACGCCGTGGCAAAAAAGAGTTGCTAGCAGTCTCACGCGGAGTTTCGGCACTTGCTCAAGTCAGCTACGTGCGCCAGCGTGAGCCGCTCGGCCTGGGACATGCTGTTCTCTGCGCCAAGGAACTTGTCGGCAATGAGCCTTTCGCCGTCATCCTTCCCGACGACGTCATCGATGCCGAGGTGCCCTGCCTCAAACAAATGATCGATGTCTTCAATGAGCACGGCGGATCTGTTCTCGCAACCCAAACCGTTGAAGGCCCGGCGATATCGGCTTACGGTGTGCTCGCCGGCTCGCCGGATTCAAACGACCCGCGTATATATAACTGCACCGGTATGGTGGAGAAGCCCAAACTCGAAGATGCGCCCTCAAAACAGGCGATCATCGGCCGCTATGTCCTAACCCCACGCATCTTTGAATTGCTAGAGCAGACCACGCCGGGTGCTGGAGGCGAAATTCAGCTCACCGACGGAATCAAAGCTCTGCTCAAAGAGCAAAAGGTCTTCGGCTACACGTTTGAAGGCAAGCGTTTCGACGCCGGCGATAAATTCGGCATGTTGCAGGCCACGGTCGAGTTCGCTCTCAAACGCCCGGAGTTCGGCGAGAAGTTCCGCGCCTACCTCAAGAGTCTGCCTCTCTAATCTCTGCATGTATGGGAATCTGGGTGCCCATCCTTTCGCGCTCTTTGCGAAAGGATGGGAAACTGCAAATGTTAGCTGGCCTTCTCCAACTCCTCTAACGAGCCGCGAAGCGGCTGCTCACGCCGCCAACTCCGCTACACCTTCCACTTAATATTGCATCCGATCGACGCTTTCTGATTCGCGCCGGGCTTTTCGCCGCGCAGCACAGCGTCTACAGCGGCGCGCAGATCCTCACCCGTAACGGGAACTCCATTGCCCGGACGGCTGCCATCGAACTGTCCTCGGTATACCAGCTTGAAATCCTTGTCGAAGAGATAAATGTCAGGCGTGCACGCTGCCTTGTAAGCCCGCGCAACTTCCTGCGACTCATCGTAGAGGTAAGGAAATCTGAATCCCATTGCTTCTGCCTGCCGCTTCAGCCCCGCCGGATTATCATCGGGATAGTTATCAGCATCATTACTGCTGATCGCCACGATACCGAGTTTTCCTGCATAGTCCGCCCCTAAATGCGCTAACCCTTTCTCCACGTGCTTAACGTAAGGGCAGTGCGTGCAGATGAACATCAACAGCAATCCCTTTTGCCCACGGAAATCATCGCGGCGTACCGTCTTGCCTGTCACTACATCCGGTAACACAAAATCCGGCGCAACTGTTCCTAACTCCAGCATCGTCGACTCAGTCAAAGCCATCGAATTACTCCAGAAATTCCATCAATACAGAACCCGCTAACTGCTAACTCTACCTAGTTACCGAAGCTAACTCGCTAAACTTGCAAACTAAAACTGCTAACCTCCGCCAACCTCTCTGAGCTAGAACAGCCCCGGCTGCCGGCGTGGCATATCCACACCGAAGTGCTCATATGCCAAACGCGTCGCGACTCTGCCTCGAGGCGTCCGGTCCAGAAACCCGATCTGAATCAAGAACGGCTCGTAAACTTCTTCGAGCGCGTCTTCTTCTTCGGCCAGCGTCGCGGCCAGCGTGCCCAGGCCCACGGGTCCGCCATCGTACTTCTGCATGATCGTGAGCATCAGCCGGCGATCAATCTCATCGAATCCGTGAGCATCCACTTCCAGCAGCGTGAGAGCGGAATTGGCAGTCGGCCTGTCTATCGATCCTGTCCCACGCACCTGCGCAAAATCCCGCACGCGCCGCAACAACCTGTTCGCGATACGCGGCGTTCCACGCGAGCGCAACGCAATCTCCGCCGCGCCATCAGTATCGATAGGAACACCCATTACCTCGGCTGATCGCTCCACAATCACCCGCAGCTCATCCTCCGTATAGAACTCCAGCCGCAGAAGAATCCCGAATCGCGATCGCAGCGGCGAGCTCAACAGCCCCGGTCGTGTCGTTGCCCCCACAAAAGTAAATGGCCTCAGCTCCATCACGTGCGTGCGCGCCGCCGGCCCCTGCCCAATGATGATGTCAAGCTTGTAATCCTCAAGAGCTGTGTACAGTTTTTCTTCAAGTACGGGCTGCATCCGGTGAATTTCATCAAGAAACAACACCTGCCGCTCGCGCAGGTTCGTCAGGATCGCTGTCAAGTCTCCCTGTATCTGCAATGCCGGCCCCGATGTCTGCTGGAAACCCACGTCTAGTTCGTTGGCGATGATCGTGGCCAGAGTCGTCTTGCCCAACCCCGGTGGCCCGAATAGCAGCACATGATCCAGCGCCTCTCCTCGAGACTTGGCTGCTTCCAGCGCAATCGCCAACTGCTCCTTGGCTTTGGACTGGCCGATAAACTCCTTCAGCCAACGCGGGCGCAGCTTCAGCTCAAATCCCTGTTCTTCTTCAGCGCGTGAGGCGCTTACCAGCCGTTCCGGAGGGGTCCCCAGGAACTGGTCTTTGTTTTCGGGGTGGTCAGGAGAGTTGTCGCGCGTAATCGCCATCGTGCCTGCAGTGTAGCCGTTGCAGCTGGGTTGGACAAAACGTCCCCGCTAAGGTATCTCCACTTCTCCAAGGCGATTGGCTCCGCTCTGATCTCTACTGCTCAATCGGTCTCCAACCCCCGCAGTTTCGCAAGTTACGCGCGTAACAATCCAGGCTCTCTTAGCCAAGATTGTTATTGATTCGATAGATTAACCTGCCGTATTCTTGGGCCACCTCTCAAGAGGAGACAGGTGTGTTGACCGGGTTCCGACCGCGGCGGCTTGTCCATCGCTAACCGGGCAATCTCAGAGTTTCTCACTGAATGCGCGGCCTTGATAAGCGTGCTAACAGCCAGTAACTCGGGAACTAAATGGCAGGAAAGGATTTGACCTGCCGTCAAAAGCTTTTGGTGCTGCCCAAAATCTAGCGGCAGCCAGGCGGAGACGCCAGGAGACGTATTATGCGTGATCGTTCATTGTTCGGTGCCTTGTTGTTGCTTGCTGCTGTTGTTCCCCTTACGAGCTGCTCGACTGATCCCGGGCTAACATCCATCACGCTTACTCCAAACGGGTATTCTGCGTTACTCGGACCTTGTGGTACCCAGCAGGTGGTGGCAAATTTCACCGCCATGGGGTCATACACACGGCCCGGGCACGCGACAGTCACCAAGGACATTACGGATTCGGTAACTTGGTATTCCTATGACACCCAGTTAGTGACCATGAGTCCAACGGGGGTGATGTCAGTCGTTACCTGCGCGAATCCGGGAAGCACATTTCAAGCCAGCACCATCATTTCTGCCAGCGCACAAGGCTTTCACGGGTTGATCAGCCAGACGGCAACCGTCAGTTTGGTTGAGCCGCCGGTCACGCCCGCGGTTGTTTCGCTCTCCATCGTGAAGACCTCCGGCACCATCGGTTCGGCTCAGTATGTCGCGGTTGGAAAGACGGCAGACGGCACGCTCGTCCCCGTGGCGAATCACGTGACTTGGACTACCGACAACCCACAGGCAGTCAGGATGAGCGGAACAGGCTTCGCCCGTGCAATCGCCGCTGGTCATGCGACCGTTACTGCTACCTACGCCAATCCCGATGGAACCACCGCAACAGGTTCCGCGGAGTTCGGCTCACTTACAACAAACTAGATTCAGAATCTTCAACGCTCATCAGGCCACCCTCCGAGGGTGGCCTGATGCGTTTCAGGCCCTGACCAATCTCAACATTTAAACTGGGTGAGTCCATTCGTCGCCTTGATGACTCATCGATTCGCCCGCCTTCGCCGCTTCCACTTCAACTTCCCGCAACGCATCGCGGCGGCATTTCTCGCTCTCTTTCTGATGCAGGGTCTTTGGATCACCGCTCATCAGACCCTCTCCGACCGCGACTATCAGTACGCGCGCTGTGGCCGTGAAACATGGGAGAAGCCCTCGCCTCTCGCCGGCTACTACACCACCTGCGGCAATATTCACGACGGCATCCTCGCTTACCGCGTCGCCGGACTGCCTCTGACCATCAATCTCCTCGTCCAGCGCGGCCTCGATCACTTCCGCAAATCGGAAGACCGGGTCGTCCAGGCCTCGACTGGGCAGAGCACCGCCGAATTGAGCATCTGGGAACTCCGCCATCAGATGACCCATGTGCTCCTGCTCCTGCGCCTACCGTTTCTTTTTTGTGGGTGCGTTCTTGGCGCTGGTCTCTGGTGGGTCACGAGACGCCTCTACGGCAATTTGGGCGGTTACGTCGCACTGTCTCTCTACTGCTTTTCTCCGCCGATTCTGAGGGCCTGCGTATCTCCAAGCCCCGATATCATCGCCGCGCTTGGCGTCTACGGTGGAATCTACACGTGCATCGGCGTAGCCCATGCCATGCAGGGTCCGCGTCGCAAATGGCGCCCGCGCATCATTCTGCTCATTATCGTGTTCGCCCTCGCTGCCGCGGCCCACATTGCCGCACTGCCTGCTGCCGCATTCATGGGTTTCGTGCTCATGCTCTGGATCGCGGAAGGTCGCCGAAGCCAGATCCTTCCTGTGATCCTTCTCGCATCCGGAGGCGCACTCCTGCTTGTCTTCGCCTGTTACGGATTCTCGCCAGACGCATTCAGCTACATGTTCCGTTCCGCTGCGGGATTTCTCTCCGTCTCATTCGACCCAGCGCGCCGCTTTTTCACCACGTTTTCTAACGTCGGAGTGATTGTTGCTGCTGCCGCTGCTGGAGTCCTGTATCTGCTTGTGCGTCGCTCGCGCTACTTCGGCAACACCGCACCACTCCTCTGCTTTCTCGTTCTGGTCGTGCTGGTGGCGACAGGAGTGCAGGCCACACCCTGGCTCTGGGCGCTACCATTTCTTCTCACGTTCGTTGGCGGAGCCTTTGCAGACGCCTTCGAGTCTGAGCGTGGCAAGCCCTTCCTCATCGCCGCGGCGTCGCTCGTTGGCCTCCAGATTGTCGTCTGCGTCTATACGCTGCGGAGCCTGATTTAGCTGTCTACATCGCGCCAGGCACTAATTCATGCCTCTCTTTTTTCACGCCTGCATGCTGCTCTGACCGCCACCGATTTCCGGGCTAAAATCGTAGGTTTTTGGATTGCATTTAACTTCATTTAGTATCACATCGGCGGAGCACCCAAGAAATGCTGTAACTATCACTAGCATAATCACTTAAATCATGCTCTTTGACTTGCTGAAAACCCTTTCCAGAGCGTAAGATGATCTTGTAGCCCGCGAGATTCCCGGCCCCGCATTTTTGGTGTCTTTTTGCCGCCTCTCCGACGGGTGAAAACCTCTATGCCCGACGACCAGAACCCCCAGCTCCCCCTCGATGGCGGTACACCACCCCGCGAAGGCAGTCTCATCTCCATCAATATCGAAGAGGAGATGCGCCGCTCGTATCTCGACTACTCGATGTCGGTCATCATCGGGCGCGCACTCCCTGACGCTCGTGACGGCCTGAAGCCCGTCCATCGCCGCGTGCTCTATGCCATGAGCGAAATGGGCCTCGAATACAACAAGAAGTACACCAAGTGCGCAAAGGTTGTCGGACAAGCCATGGGCGTCTATCACCCCCACGGTGACTCCGCCATCTACGACACGCTGGTCCGCATGGCGCAACCCTTCTCGCTGCGTTACCCGCTCGTTGATGGTCAGGGCAACTTTGGATCCGTAGATGGCGATCCGCCCGCGGCAATGCGTTACACCGAGTGCCGCATGCAACGGCTCGCTGGCGAGTTGCTCGCCGACATCGACATGGAGACCGTCGACTTCGTCCCCAATTACGACGAGTCCACGCTCGAGCCCACGGTTCTGCCTACGCGCATTCCGAATCTCATCGTCAACGGCTCCAGCGGAATCGCCGTCGGCATGGCCACCAACATTCCGCCGCACAACCTCACCGAAGTCGTGAACGCAACCATCGAGCTGGTCAAAAATCCCAAGGCTGGACTGATCGAAATTCTCCAGCACGTGCAAGGCCCTGATTTTCCCACCGGCGGATTCCTCTACGGCAAGAGCGGCATCGTCAACGCCTATAAAACCGGTCGCGGCCGCTTCATGATGCGCGCCAAGGTGGCCACTGAAAATCTGACCAAGGAAAAACTGGCGATCATCGTCACTGAGATCCCCTACCAGGTCAACAAGTCCAAGCTCATCGAACGTATCGCCGAACTCGTTACCGAAAAAATCGTCGACGATATCAGCGACGTTCGCGACGAAAGCGATCGCGACGGCATGCGCATCGTAATCGAGCTCAAACGCGGCGCCCAGCCTGAGATCGTGCTGAACCAGCTCTACAAGCACACCCAGATGCAGGAGAGCTTCTCAATGATCTTCCTGGCCGTGCTCAACGGCCAGCCCAAAGAGTTCCCGCTCGACGAGGCCATCCGCGCCTTCATTAATCACCGCATCGACGTGGTGCAGCGCCGCACCGTTTATCTGCTGCGCAAAGCGAAGGAATTCGAGCACATTCGCGAAGGCTTCAAGATTGCAATCGATAATCTTGACACTGTAATCAGGATCATTCGTGCATCAGCTTCACGCGCGGATGCTCGTGAAAATCTATATGCCTGGGGCAAGGGAACCGAGATTATTATCAACCTTGGCCGCGAGCGTCTGGCCAGCGAAGAGCGCGGCCTTTCGCTGAAGCAGGTCGATGCCATACTCGAATTACAGCTCTATCGCCTCACCCAGCTTTCGGTTGATGAAATCCTCAAAGAACTTAACGAGATCCGCGAAAAGATCGCTGAGTACGAATCAATTCTCGCCAGCGACAAGAAACTGCGCAATGTCATCATCAAGGAACTTGAGAAAGTTCGCGACCAGTACGGCGACGCCCGCCGCACCCAGATCGTCGACGAGTCCGCCGAGCTTCAATTAGAAGACCTCATCGCCGATGAACAAGTTGCCGTAACCGTCAGCCACCAGGGCTATCTCAAGCGCACACCCATCTCCATCTACCGTCAGCAGCGTCGCGGTGGCACTGGTCGCACCGGCATGAAGACGCGCGAAGAAGACTTCGTTTCGCAACTCATCATTGACTCCACCCATGCCTATCTGCTCTGCTTCACCAACACCGGTCGAGTCTACTGGATCAAGGTCTATGAAGTTCCAGACGTGGGCGCAGCAGGCAAGGGCAAGAGCATGCAGAGCCTCCTCAACCTGCAGCCCGGCGAAAACGTTCGCGCCATCCTGCCCGTTCGCGATCTTGAAGAAGAAGGGAAGTTCATCTTCTTCGCAACGCGTCAGGGCACAGTGAAGAAGACGCCGCTAAAAGACTTCTCAAACGTCATGTCTCGCGGCATCATCGCCATCGCCATCGAAAAAGATGACGATCTGATTTCCGCAGGTCTCACCAATGGCAAGCAGACTATCTTCCTCGGCACACGCGACGGAATGGCCATTCGATTCGACGAGGAATACGATCCCGAACGTAACGGCATTGGTCTACGGCCCATGGGGCGCAATGCGGCGGGCAATCGCGGAATCTCCCTGAAGAAGGGCGACTACGTCATTGGCGCAGCCATCACCGATTCCGACGCCACACGCGATAAAGAACGCGACGAGTGCGCCGTAAAGCTGAACCTGACCAAGAAACTCACCGAACTGCGTAGCAATCTGGAAAAAGCAAAAGAACAACTGCAGAAATCCAGAGAGGAACTACGCGCCGCTCCGAAGGAAACTGAATCACTCACCGCAGCGGTCAAGACCTCAGAAAAACGCCGCGACGACGCCGAGAAAGCGCTCAAAGAATTCGACGACAAGTTGGGTGTCAGCAAATCGCTGATTCTCACCGTGACGGAAAATGGATTCGGCAAGCGCACTGACGTTGACGAATACCGTCTGACTGCTCGTGGCGCGCAGGGTGTGAACAACCTCAAAGCCACGCCCAAGGTAGGCAAGAGCGCGTCCATCCTGCTGGTCAACGAAACCTCGGAACTCGTCGTCATCAGTCAGTGGGGCAAGATCATCCGCATCGACACTAAGACCGTTCGCGCCGCTGGCCGCGCTACCCAAGGTGTTCGCCTTCTTAACCTCGAAGAAGACGACAAGGTAGCCGCAGCCGTCATCATCCCCCCCGACGAAGTGAACGGCAAGGAAGACGAACAAGGCACATTAATTCAATAAAACGGTCCGGCACTTTTTCAACCGTAAGAAGGGGCGCGAAACCGGCGCCCCTTTTTTCATTTGTGGCAAAGCGCCATTTAGAAGTCGGCTTCTCGTACCGTCCGTCACACCCCGCTGTTCATTCATCTAATTTGCCTCGCGTATCGTCGCAGAAGCTTTTATAGTTGGCCTTCACCCAAGAGGGTCCCACTTGCAAGAACGAAGGTATCTCCTCAAATTCTCCCTTCTCTTTCTCTCTGCTACATGCGTCTTCGCGCAGGATGCACCCATGTTTCGGAACAATCTCTCTCACTCCGGCGCTTACTCCGCTGCAGGCGTTCCGACCCTCAAAGGCGTCAAATGGACATTCCACACGAATGGCGAAGTCGTATCCTCGCCTGCCATCGTCAACGGTGTCATCTACGTTGGTAGCAACGATGGCAACCTTTATGCCCTCGACCAGCAAACCGGCGCGAAGAAGTGGGTCTTTAGAACCGAAGCGCGCATCGACTCATCGCCGGCTGTCGACCACGACCTTGTCTACTTCGGCAGCTACGACGGCAATTTCTACGCCGTAGAAACGACAACCGGAAAGCTACGCTGGAAATTCCGCAACGCCGGTGAGCGACGCTATGCGGCAACCCATTTGCACGGCTCCTTGCCAGCGGGCGAAACCATGCCCGATCCCTTCGACGTTTATCTGTCCTCGCCTGCCGTTTCCGATGGCGTCGTCTACTTCGGCAGTGGAGATGGCAGCGTCTACGCCCTCGATGCCACCACCGGCACTCTCAAGTGGAAATTCAAAACCGGCGACGTCGTGCATGCCTCGCCGGCAATCGTCGACGGCAAGCTCTACATCGGAAGCTGGGATAGCTACCTCTACGCGCTCGACTCTGCGACAGGAAAAGAAATCTGGCGATTCAAAACCGGCGAAGATCCCGACATACACAACCAGGTCGGCATTCAGTCTTCCGCGACAGTAGCTGACGGCATCGTCTATTTCGGATGCCGCGATTCAAACCTCTATGCGCTGGATGCGGCCACCGGCAAAAAGCTTTGGTCTTTCAACAACAAAGGTTCGTGGGTCATCGTTTCGCCGGTGGTGCAGGCCGGCAAACTCTACTTCGCCACCTCGGACACGGCCCTCCTTCACGTCGTCGACGCAAAAACCGGAACTCCGATCGATTCGCTCAAGTTCTTCTGGCCCATCTTTTCATCACCATCCATCGCCGGCACCACGCTCTACCTCGCAGGACAGGATGGCAAACTTATCGCCGTCGATCTAACATCCTTCAAGCCTGCATGGACCTTTCAGTCGGAAGGCTCCCGTCAAAACCTCGCAGCTCTCTCCAAGCCCGACGGCAAGCCCAACTACGAAGCGGTCTTCCAATCAAATTTTTACGATGACGTGATCGTCGGCGTTGGCAAAACTCACACCGTCGGTACTTTTCTGTCTTCGCCGGTAATTTCCGGCAGCGTAGTCTACATCGGAAGTGCCGACGGCAATCTCTACGCCCTTGAGTAAGCCCTACTTGACTCACTCACAATCCCTTTCAAACCAATTGCAATGACAGGTAGCATCCATCGCACTAGCTTTATTTCAGATACACACGAATCACAATCGAAGAACGCCTTTACTCGTACTGCTTTCAACTCATTGCTCTCGAGCCGTCCTGCTGAAGACGCTCTTCACGAAAGGATCCAACATGGATCGAAGAGCTATCTTGAAATCTCTCGCCGCAACGACAGCAGCCCTTCCAATCCTTACCATCGCTGCCAAAGCCGACACCGGCAACTGCGAAACGCTCGCATGCGTCTCCGATTCCACCGCCGTCCGGCAATTCCTATCCGACTTCATTGCAAAGGAGGAGCCGACTCTCGATCACGACGCGCTTATCAAGCTCATGCACCAGCGCGGTCAAGCCTGCTGTCGGGCTTTGAAATTTCGGCAGGACCTCATTGCAAACAGTCATGGCGATGTAGACAAGCTCGTCGAATTGATGGGAAAAATTGTCGGTCCAACGAACTGCCGCCGGACCGGCAACCAGGTGTCCCTCGTCTATCCAGTTGACAAATGCGTCTGCGGCTGGAGCCCGCAGCGCCCACCGAACCCTGACGATCCCTACTGCGAGTGTTCAGCGGCCAACAACCAGGCGATATTCGAATCAGTTTCTGGAAAAGGAGTCAAGGTCAAGGTGCTGGAGTCACCACGTCGCGGCGGCAAGGTCTGCCGCTTCCAAATCCAACTTACCTAGCCTAACTTCATTGCAATCAGCAACGACTCATCGCCGACACTCGGCACCTTTTAAAAATACAGCGTCGGCGATGCAACCCCGCGCCAACAGACTCGCGGGGTATTGCATCAGAACTGACATGTTGGTGGCTTTTGGTGTTGTCAGCCGTACCCGAACTACATCCATCCCGGTGCGGCCATATGTCTGCCAACCAACGCAAACATCTCATCATCAAGCAGTTGAGCTAGTGCGGCTAGGTCAGATCATCCAGCAAGCAGGATTATTCCCATCGGCTTTTGGAGCCAGCATACCGAATCGTGCAACTTATCAGACGAATCCGAACCACAAGCAGCACTCTAAATCGTGTCTTCCGCGTCTTACACTAGTGGTGCTCAGGATTCTCCGCGTGCCCCCGATGGCGCGCATCGCTTTTACAACTTTATTGCTGGCCTCGCTCGTCGCAATTCCCGCCAGCGCAACGCGCATTGATACCGTGCAGTTGCACGCCCATGCCTCCATCACCAAGTCGTCAGTGCATCGCGCACACCGCACTGGTCATCCAACGGCATCGCACGGGACGCCGCGTTCTCTCCGGTCGACTCCGACTTCAAAACACAAATCTTCCGCCTCTCACACCACGACTCGGCAAAGCGCGCACTATTCTTCTTCCCCAAGCCGTCGCGTAATCCCGTCGTCCAGATACAGGGCAACTCTCAAGCGCAGCCGGTACAACCGCTACCGCTCTAGTGCGCGCTTTATTCCCATGGCTGCCGTCCCCGCCGCGTCCACAAGATCTGGAACGATGGAAATTCCGGAGCCGTCTGCAAAGTCACCCGAGTCGCTTCCGACTGAAACTGATGCAGAGGCAGCACCTGCACCTCGTTCTACCCCGCGTCCCGCCGATTCAACCCCGGCCGCAAACGCCGCGCATGCTGAGACCGACACGGCGCCTGCCCCCGGCACCGATCCTGCCACCATCGCCGCTGCGGGCAATCCACTCGCAGCCCCACGCGAAACCCGTCAGCCGATCGTGCCAGCCTCTGGCCAGGTTGCCGAACTCATGCGTCCGCCCATCATTACAGGTCGCGTTTCCAGTTACACGCTTCGCGGAACCCACGATTCCCTCGTTCGCCAAAACGCGCGCTCTGAAGAAGAGTCGCTTGAGCGCATTGAAGACGACGCCGATCTGCAGGATCGCATCGCCCGCGGATTGCTTGTCCGGGTACCGGAGTCCGGCGCCCTCATCGTGAATGCCGCGCTCCCTGAAGATCGCCGCTACTGCCGTCCCTGGACCGCAGATTTCCTGACCAGCATCGCGCGCGCGCACCAGTCCCAATTCCACTCGCCGCTAGTTGTTAGCTCCGCCGTGCGCACAGTGGAATACCAGAAGCGCCTGATGCGCATCAACGGCAACGCCGCTGATGCTGAAGGCGACGTAGTCAGTCCGCATCTCACCGGGGCCACCATCGACATCGCCAAGTCCGGACTCTCGAAGAAAGAGATGTTGTGGATGCGCAACCAGCTTCTCGCCTATCAGAATGCCGGCGTTATCGACGTTGAAGAAGAATTCCACCAGCGCTGCTTTCATATAACCGTTTACAAAAACTATAGTGAGAAAGCGCAGTCGCACGGACCGCGTAAAGCTACTCCCGCTCCGCAAACCACGGAGACCGATGCCACTGCGACTCTAGATCCTGTCCCCGACAGTCAGTAAGGGCTGCATCAAGAACGCCTCGCAAATTAATTCCTAATCCCCACCGGACGCGCTACAATCGCGTGCAAATGCAATTCTGTCCTGAGTCCGTCATGTGCGCCCCGCAGGCGTGCATCACTGCGCGGGATTGAATTGGACTGCGACCGCCCTCGATAGACCCCAAATCTTTCAAGGGCTTCCAGGCTACGTTTTCGAGAGGCGCAACCATGGACGATCAGGTAATACAACCCGCGGCAGAAGTTGCCCCGGGCCTTACGCAAGTGCAGCGAGTCACCAACGTCTTTGCAGCTCCCTCCAAGACCTTCGCCGACATCAAGGCCGGGCACAAAAGCTGGTGGCTGCCGTTCCTTATAACAGTGCTGAGCGGAGCCTTTCTGTATACCGCCATCACGATGCAGGTTACCTGGAAGACCGTCTACGAGAACCAGCAAAAGCTTGCGCCGGAGTTTGCAAAACGCATGATGGATCAGATGCCGCCAGAGCAGCGAGCAAAAGCAGATGCGGCCGGGCCGAAGAACCAGGCTGTCACCTGGGCGCTCTCTCCTCTTGGCGTCTTGCTTCAAGACCTGATCATGGCCCTCATTCTCTGGCCCACGATCAACTTCGGATTCGGAGGCAAAGCCACCTTCGGATCCCTGTTCGTCGTAACAGTTTATGCAGGACTTGTCCTTTGGCCAATTCGATTGATACTTGGAGGCATCTCGCTTTTCGCCGGTGCCTCTCCCGATGGGTTTAACATTGGCAACCCCGCTCCCACAAACGTCGCCGCATTCCTGAATCCGGCGGATACCAACAAAGCGCTCTACGCACTGCTCTCAGCAATTGATCTCCCGACCCTGTGGTGTCTCATCGTCACTTCCATAGGGGTCGCGATCGTCGCCGGCGTAAAGCGGCCATCCGGATATATCGCCGTCTTCGGTTGGTGGTTTGTCGTAACGCTGGTCATCGTGGGCATCGCCGCCATCTAGCGTTAAATGCGTTACGCAACTGCAAAATCAAACGGCGCACATCGTGAGATGTGCGCCGTAGTGTTTTCCTAATCCCTCAGTCCCAATCCCTAATCCCTGCCTTACTCCGTCCATCTCCGCATAATCAGCGTTGCGTTAATCCCGCCGAATCCAAACGAATTCGAAAGCGCTACATCGAAGTTATGCTTGACCGACTTGTTCGGCACATAGTCCAGCTTGCACTCAGGATCAACATTGTCCAAATTGATCGTTGGCGGAAGTTCCTGGTTGATTAGTGCCAGCACCGTGATACCCGCTTCCAGTCCGCCCGCACCGCCCAGCAAGTGTCCAGTCATTGACTTCGTGCCGCTGATCTTCAACTTCTTGCTCAGCGCGTGCTCGCCAAACACCAGCTCAATTGCGCGCGATTCATTTCCATCTCCCGCTGGTGTCGACGTCGCATGTGCATTCACATAGCCCACATCTTCCGGCTGAACGCCCGCATCTTTCAGCGCCGCCCGCATGCTGCGTTGCGCGCCAGCGCCTTCCGGAGCGATTCCGGTCATGTGGTATGCGTCCGCGCTCATTCCGTAGCCGATCACTTCGCCCAGAATCTTCGCGCCTCGCTTTTTCGCAAATTCCAATTCCTCGAGAATCAGAATCCCTGCGCCCTCGCCGATCACAAATCCATCGCGATCCTTGTCAAAGGGCCGGCTCGCCTTTGTAGGCTCATCGTTACGCGTTGAAAGTGCTCGCATCGAAGCAAATCCGCCCACCGACAGCGGAGTTACTGAAGCCTCCGCACCGCCCGCAATCATCACGTCCGCATCGCCGTGCAGAATCATGCGCACCGAATCGCCAATGGAATTGGCACTCGTCGCGCATGCTGTAGCGGTTGCGGAAATCGGTCCCTGCGCACCATAGCGAATGCTGATCTGTCCGGCCGCCATGTTCACGATTACTGCGGGAATAAAGAAGGGTGATATCTTGCGCGGACCGCCGTTCAGCAGATTGGTATGTTCGCGCTCGATGATTTCGAAACCGCCGATCCCCGAGCCGATAAACACGCCCACACGTTCAGCGATATCCGGCGTGATCTTCAGGCCGGACTGTTCCATCGCCTCTTGCGTTGCCGCAAAAGCAAAATGGATGAAGCGCCCCATCTTGCGCGCTTCTTTCTTTTCCACGAAGTTCAGAGGGTCAAAGTTCTTGACCTCGGCGGCAAAGGTAACAGGAAACCCGGTTGTGTCGAATCCTGTAATCGGAGCCATACCGCTGGCGCCGGCTACCAGGCTCTCCCACACCTCGGGAGCGGTGTTGCCCACACCGCACACCAGCCCAATGCCGGTGATCACGACTCGTCGGTTCACCGGCTACTTGCCTTTCGCGGTCTTTTCGTTCTTCTCAATGTAGTCAATCGCGTCCTTGACGGTCTTGATCTTCTCAGCGTCTTCGTCGGGAATCTCCAGGTCGAACGCCTCTTCAAACTGCATCACAAGCTCCACCACGTCCAGCGAATCCGCGCCCAGATCCTCCTGGAAGCTCGCGCCGGGGGTCACTTCGGCTTCATCCACCTGCAACTGCTCGACGATGATCTGCTTAACCTTCTCTTCTACCGCCATGCCTGATTCTCCTCAATTCTTTTGCGAAGTCTGAACTCAATCCGGGGATTCAACCACTTGCAACCGCCTGCCTACAATAACGGCACAAGGCACACCAATACAACCGCTGCCCCAACAAAACTTTGTCGAGCCCCGAAACTCCAAGTCTATCGGGCGGCTCCCGACGTGTAAAGCGACACAGAGTGGAAATAAAATCAGTCACCTGTGCCCCCTTGACCCACACCGTAACCCTTCCGCAACCCCTTCGCAAAAAGGAAGAGTTTCGACCGCGAATTGCACACCAGAAAAGCGTACATTAGGCGAAGAGCTAGCGGAGGATTTCCATGCAGGTTCTAATCGCCGTTTTATCCCTCGTCGCGGGAATCTTCCTGGGCTTCCTCATCCGTTCCAACTCCGCCAAACGCGAGTCCGGCCTCCTAGAGCAGAGAAACCGCGAAGCGATTGACGCACTAGGCGCCCTCCAAAAGCAATTGGTCCAGGTTCAAACCGAGTCTGCCGCTCGTGCCGGATTCGAGTCCCTAGCCGCTGAGCGCGACAAGACCATAGCCCGACTGGCATCCGAGCGCGACGCAGTTCGAGTCGAATCTCAGGCCGCAAGCGAAACGGCCCGCACCCAGGCCGCCCGCATCAGCCAGCTTGAGGCCGACCTCAACAATGAACGCCAGAACATGGCCGAGAAGATTGCCCTGCTTGAAACCGCCAAGCAGGCCCTCGCCAATCAATTCCAGACTCTCGCTGCCGACATCCTCGATCAGAAGTCCAAAATGTTCTCCGAGGGCAGTCAGAAAGAACTGGGCACTCTTCTCACACCGCTGCGAGAACAAATCAACGAGTTCCGCCAAAGAGTCGAACGCGTGCAGACTGAATCCACAACCGGCGTCACGGAACTCAAAACCCTCATCGGAACCCTCGGCACACTCAACCAGGCGCTGACTGAAGAGGCTCGCAGCCTCTCGACAGCCCTGCGTGGTTCCTCAAAAGCGCAAGGCGACTGGGGCGAATTCATTCTCCGCGACTTACTCGACAAGGCAGGTCTTCGCGAGGGTGAGCAGTACGTATTCCAGCAATCCTTTGCGGTTGAAGGCGAAAGCGGCGAACGCGCGCGCACAGTGCGAACCGATGTCATCGTTTCCTTGCCGGGCGGTCGCAGCCTCGTAATCGACTCCAAGGTTTCGCTAACTGCCTACACTGACTGTGTCAACGCCACGGGGGAGGATGCACGCAAAGCCGCGCTTAAGTTGCACATGGCCAGCATGCGCAATCACATCTCCGGTCTGGCCAAAGCTGGATACCACAATCTCCCCGGCGTCGAGACCCCGGACTTTGTTGTCATGTTCATCCCCATCGAACCAGCGTTCCTCATGGCTCTCCAAGGCGATGGCGAACTTTGGGCTGACGCGTACAAACAGGGAATCCTGCTCGTTGGTCCCACTACGCTGCTCTATGTCATCCGCATCATCAATGTCCTCTGGCAACAGGAACGCCAGGCACGCAACGTGCAGGACGTGATGAAACGCGGCACAGAACTCTACGAGAAATTTGCAGGCTTCGTGACAGACATGGAACTGATTGGCGACAGCCTTCGCAAGACCGACAAGCACTACGGAGAAGCAATGAAGAAGCTGGCCGATGGGCGAGGCAATCTCATCCGCCAGGTCGAGATGCTTAAGGAATTAGGTCTCCGCACCAACAAATCAATCCCCAAGAACCTTCTCGACAGGGCCGACGTCGACCAAACCGAACTCGCCCTGGCTGCTGAAGCCGACTCCTCGGTCGAGCCTTAATCATGCGGTGGCGCCGGAACTCTATACGCAACCATCCAGTTGCGCAACGCTTCGGTTGGAACCGATCGAATTGCGACGTTGAATAGTCCGAAGTGTCGCCAAAGTCGGACCTTGGGGACCAGTCTCTACGAAACCCGCTCCACAGGCATTGTCCGTTACTTTGGTCCCATGACGCTGTAGTCCTTTTCCCGGAATCTGTCCTGATTCTTGTTTAAATTAAAATGGGAATACAGGTCTAAATGGGACACACTGCCATACTCATCGGTGCGGCTGCGCTGGGCATTGCCCTTATCTGTCTTTTTGCGGGTTATCTCTGGGGTCGTTCCAACGTGAGATCCCAAATCGAAGATGCCCTGGACAAGGTCCGCGTCTCCGCCGACGCGCGCGAATTTGCTCTTCGCGAGCAACTCGACGAAAAAATGTTAGAAGTGGTCAATCTCCGCGCTCGTGCCGATGAAGTCCCTCTACTACGGGAACAGCTTGCCCAGTTGCAGGCTTCCCATCTGCAAAACTCGCACGGCACACACTCACGCTTCGAGTTGCCTGAGTCCCCCTTGGAGATAACTCCTGAGCATTCGCAAACGATAGAGTCCGTCGCTGCTGTAGTGGAAGACCCCATCCAGAGTTTCTTCCATCCGAATAAACAAAAGTCTCAACCACTGAGCGCCATTCACGATACGCCGGTCGAAACAAAACGACCGTTAGCGGCAAGGTTTCCCGCGAGCTTTTCCAGCACTTTTTCTGTACCTGCTGCTTCGCCCGAAGTGATGAAAGCCAAACCGGACGAGCCCCCAAAGCCCGTAGCGATCCAGCCCGCGAAGCCTGCATCGGTTCAGCCCGCAAAACTCGCGGCGGTTCAGACCGCAAAGCCTGCAGCGGTCCAGCCTGCAAAATTGCAGCCACCCCTGAGAGCAACAACTCCCGCCGTCAAGCCCGTTCCTGCAGTCAATAACGACGATTGGGATGAGTTCGCAAAATCTCTAGAGGCGCTCAAAAATCTCCAGAAATAACAAGCTCTCTTCAGTCTTGCATTCGAATGTGCGCGGCATCCTGACTTATTTTTCGATCGCTGCAAACGTCTCCCGAAGACGCTTCCACGATGTTCCCAAGTCTTCCGGCAGAACCCGCGTCTCCGCCACCGTGGTCATGAAGTTTGTATCGCCCACCCATCGCGGCATCGCGTGCATATGCAGATGGCCCGCCACGCCCGCACCCGCCGCCTGTCCCAGATTCAAACCGAAGTTGAATCCATGCGGCCGATACAGTTGTTCCAGCGCACGCTCAGTCATCTGTGCAAGGTCCATCAACTCGTGCGCGACGTCAGCTTCCAGCTTCGCAATTCGATCCAGATGCGCATAGGGCATCACCATCACATGCCCGGAGGTGTATGGATACGCGTTCATGCAGATAAAGCAATGCTTCCCGCGTTTTACCAGGCCACCGGCTTCCTCGGCATCGTCCGCGCTCATCCCGTGCTCGATCGCGTAATTCACACTCGCAATCAGATTGCAAAAGACACAATGCAAGTCACCGGGCCAAGCATTCAGCCGCGCTGGAACTCCCGGCCGCGGCGCTCCGTCGGCCGTTGTCACATATGCAAATCGCCACGGACTCCAGAGCTGATCCATCTCTGCCTTTTCGTTTCACCGTTTCCGTCGCACCAAGTATAGTTGCCCGTCTTGCTCCGCTCGCGAATCGTCAGGGACATCAGTGTCCGGATCACTCATCAATTCTCGATGAAATGTCTCACGACTGTATTAAGCGTCACACTTCGACCCTAACTTCAATCGAATCCCCGTCCCCTTGCACTACTTTCGCAGCACAATCTCACAACATGCGCTCTACTGCCAAACTGTTGGATTGACGGGGAAAACGCACCATTGCTACACTTAGAAGCGTAGCTTCCTGCGCGGATTCCAGCAGTTAGCTGCGGCCGCCCTCCAGCCAGCCGTTGCCTGCCTGGTGTTTCCCAAGGAGACGAGTCGCTTTGCCGCCAGCTCTCTGGCTAGAAGCCCCGTCTTCGTGAAACTCCGGAATAGGGCTCCCGGTTTGCCGAGGTCCCGGCCTAAGGCATTGCCCGCCACCGCGACGCGCATGTGCCATCCGTCGACAGAAACAACGTCGCCGGGCCAATGAATCGGAGCTGCTGTCATGCCAAACGTCCTCAATCCCGAACCCGAGAGCATAACCCTGAACACCGAACTCGAAACGCCCACCCTCGAACCTGCGACGGAGCTTGAAGCTCCTTCGTCCGAATCCACGTCCAACCCAGAGACCGCCGAAGTAGACACTGCTGTCGAAACCCAAGCGCTGGACGCCGATGCCTCAACCGAGCCTGTAGCCCAGGCCGCTCCCGCACAACCCGAGCACGCGGAACTTGTAGAACCCGTGGCTCACGTTGCGCACGCGCCGGCCGAACACAGCCCCGAATCCGCTGAAGATTTCTCAGCTGCCCTCGAAGCCTTTGAGCGCGAGCAAGCCGCTGAAGCTGCTGCAGTCGAAGCCTATGGCGACAAAGTCGTCTCCGGCACCGTCCTCAAGCAGACTGAAAAACATTTGGTTGTCGACGTAGGTCTCAAGTCCGAGGGCCTTGTGCCCATCGAACAGGTCCTTGATCACACCGGCGCCGTGAAGTTCCAGCCCGGTGAAGTGATCGACGTGGTCATCGAACGCGAAGAGCCCGAAGGTGGCTATCTCGTCAGCTACGAGAAGGCCCAGCGTCTTCGCGTGTGGGACACCATCGAGAAGCATGCCAACGACAAGACCCCGATGATGGGCACTGTCATCAGCCGCGTCAAGGGTGGACTCACGGTCGACATCGGCCTGAAGGCCTTCTTGCCCGGCTCGCAGCTTGAGATTCGTCCCGTCCGCAACCTCGACGGTTATCTCGGCCAGCAAATTGAAGTCCGCGTCATCAAGCTCAATAAAAAGCGCGGCAACGTGGTCGTCTCCCGCAAAGAGATCCTCGAAGAAGAGCAGAACGCCAAGCGTTCCACCACTCTCGAGCATCTCGGCGAAGGTGCCATCCTCACCGGCACCGTCAAGAACCTCACCGACTACGGTGCGTTCGTCGACCTCGGTGGCATCGATGGCCTGCTTCACATCACCGACATGAGCTGGGGACGCCTCACCCATCCCCGCGATCTGGTCAACGTCGGCGACGAGATTCAGGTCAAGGTGCTCAAATTCGACAAAGATAAGCAGCGCGTCTCCCTCGGATTCAAGCAGCTCACGCCTGATCCGTGGCTAGATGCCTCTGAACGCTATCCCGTTGGCGCACACGTCCACGGCCGCGTTCTCTCGGTTACTGACTACGGTGCGTTCGTTGAGCTTGAGCAGGGAATCGAAGGCCTGGTTCATCTTTCCGAGATGACCTGGTCGAAGCGCCTCAAGCACCCCTCCAAGCTGGTCAAGCCCGGCGACGAGGTCGACACGGTTGTCCTCAGTGTCAATCCCGCCGACCGCCGCATCTCGCTCGGCATGAAGCAGCTGATGGAGAATCCATGGGAGAACCTCACTGAGCGTTATCCCGCTGGAACCGTGGTCGAGGGTCGCGTTCGCAACCTCACCGACTTCGGCGCCTTCATCGAAATCGAGGATGGCATCGACGGCCTTGTCCACGTCTCCAACCTGAGCTGGACAAAGCGCGTCAAGCATCCTTCTGAAATCGTCAAGAAGGGTGAAAAGGTCAAGGCAGTTGTTCTCGGCGTCGAGCCGCAGAACCGCCGCCTCTCCTTGGGCATCAAGCAGCTTCAACCCGATGTATGGGAAAGCTTCTTCGCCACTCATCGTGTCGGTGATCAAGTCCATGGCAAGGTGCTTCGCACCGCGCAGTTCGGCGCTTTCGTTGAAATCGCCGAGGGCGTTGAAGGCCTCTGCCATATCTCTGAAGCCAGCGAAGTGCCCGGCGAGCCCTCCAAGCTCGAAGCCGGTCAGGAGCACGACTTCAAGATCATCAAGATCAACGTCGAAGAGAAGAAGGTGGGTCTCAGCCTACGTGCGGTGTCCGGCCACGAAGCCAGCCGCTCAGAGGTTCAGGACTACAAGGCGGAAGCTCGCGGCGGAAGCCACAAGCAGTCCGTCTCCAGCGGCACCACCACCCTCGGCGACCTCATCAATTGGCGCAAGAACGAGTCTAAGTAGCTCGTAAGCCATAAACCTTAACGGCCACCCCCAAGGGTGGCCGTTCTGCTTTTTTGACGCGGCTTTAGCACAAACCTGGGGTGCCCCATCCTTGCAAAGCAAGGGTGGGAAACCACGCACTCAACCGGCCGCGTTGAAAGTGCGACGACTAAACAATCCGGCTATCGACATTCCGGCGCACAAGAATCTTTTTCGACCAAATCCTAGCTGATCTTTATGCCCTTTTGTTCGAGGATACTTAGGAACATAACGCCATACTCGATGACCATGTTCCGCGCTAGGCGGCAGAATTCTCGCTTCGCCATAACGGGATGGACACCTTCGTCGCTCAGAACAGCATAGAGCCCTCGCGCAAGCTTATCTTGCTGCTCGGTAATGATCCTGTTGTTCCTAAGGAACTGTGTCGAAGGGTTCCATTCGTCCGCCACAGTGGTCTGCATCGTTCCAGCGATTGTCGCTGCGGAATCCGTGTGCAGCCGTTCAATAAAGCTTCGGATTAACCCAATACAATTCTTCAGATCGAACGCGTCGGACGTAGGTTTATAGAGATTCTCTGCCTTGCGTAGCGTCGCAATGAGATCGTTGTGGAACCCCAATTTACTAAGCGAATCGGTCAGTTTCTTTTTGTCGCTCTCGATATCCAAATTTGGATTTTCATTCAGCAATTCTTCTTTAAGGTAGTAGTGGCGAGCTGTCCGGCATTCTTCGAGCAAACCGCCAATTGAATCGCATATCCCTCGCGCAATTTGTCCTTGTTCCCTCTGATCGTCGCTGGGGGCATGTCCTCTCGTTGAATTGAAAGTACCGGCCTTGACGATCTTCCCAAAATGCTCCAACAGCGGTTGAAGTTTTCTGGGTATAGCCTTCAGCTCTTCATCCGAGAACAGCGTGAAGTTGAGTGCAATCATCTCCTCCAATTCGAGAAAGAGGGTGACGAGTGGGATGGTTGGTGCGGCGAGAGATGAGAGTGTCTCAAATAGCTCCTGTGCGTGGCCATGCCTAACGATGAATTCCGCGAGCAAAGGGAATTCAGAAATGTAATTTCGAAAGGACGGGAATGGATCTTTGTTTTCACTTTTTCGAGAGCTACTTCGTGATGAAAGCAACTGGGTCAGAAACGACATCAACGACGCCCGATCTTCTAGGGATAGTTCTACATAGATAATTGTCAGGAGGTTGAAATTCTCACTTCTGAAAACGTATTCGCCTGGAAACTCATGCACGTGACGTGGCCGGCATTCACGGTCCTTCGAGAGAAGAGGGCGCGGGTTCATGTAGAGCTTGCTCCAGCGTCTAGTTATCTCGAGCATCTCTTCGTCAAACAGCTTGCCTTGGTTTTCTTGTCTCCATTCATCTACGCGATCGCGATAGCTCACCGTCGGGCGCACTCTCTCTTCCAGCAAAATGCGCTGCACTCTATCCCAAGCCTCGGCCAATTCCATGAGCCGAAGAATACCATCGGCAATGTGTGGCTACGACACAGCCGAAGCGTTTAGCAAGTTCGGTGGCGTCGGGCTGACCCAAGCCTCGGGGATGCGAGACGATCACCACCTCTGAGTGCCGGGTGCCCAAATTTCCTTTTGAGACCTAGGAAAACTGGAGGCAATATCAAGCCACTCAATCGAGCCAAAAAGTCATTCCCGTCCTGTGCATCACGTTTGCAGATTATTTCGCCGTCTTCTGCATACTCGAATCAGACAAAGGCAAGTACTCACACGCTGATTTCGGATCTTTGCCCGTAGGGTCGGTCCTGTAAGTCCTTTGTTGATGCGAATCTAGCCCTAAGTCTAAGCGATAGAGTAATTTGAGCAAGTGGGATCCGCATAACCTTCTTATTGTGAGGAATTTGGATCCAGAATCCGGGTGGGTGGGTATATCCCGCAACGAAACGGTTGCATAAGACCCGCCCTGAATCGCCGCACCACGCTCCCGTTCAGTTCATCCCAACCTCGGCCACACCCAAAGCGCTGTCACCGTGACATGTGATGCCCACCCTATTTGCAGGTCTGACGACAAGGTTATGATTCACTCCTTCCCGAGGGAAAGGTGTCTCCATGGCAATCAATACATCTCGTCGCGAGTTTTTGTCGGCCGGGTTGATGCTGCCCGTCGCCGGCGCTGCCTCCAAAATCAACTTCCTCGATTCCGGCGATAAGCTAACCACTGCGCAGCCTAGAACTCCTGTCAAGCTCACCCAACGCACTCTCGGCCAGACCGGCCTGAAGGTGACAAGCGTCGGCTTCGGCTGCATGATTACATCCGACCCCAGCGTTATCGAGCGCGCAGCCGACATCGGCATCAACTACTTCGACACCGCCCGCGGCTACCAGCACGGCAACAACGAACGCATGGTTGGTGCGGCGCTCGGCGCGAAACGCAAGAATCTCATCCTCTCCACCAAGTCCCCCACTGACAACAAAGAGGGTCTGCTGAAGGACTTGGACACCAGCCTCGCCGAACTCAAGACCGACTACGTCGATATCTGGTATCTCCACGCTAAGGACACGCCTGCAGCGATTCACGACGACATGATCGAAGCGCAGCAGATTGCGAAGCAGCAGGGGAAGATCCGCTTCGCCGGCATGAGCACCCACGCTCTCCCCAAGATGACTCAGTGGACAATCGACAAGATGGCCTTTGACGTCGTCCTTACCGTCTAC
This sequence comes from Telmatobacter sp. DSM 110680, assembly GCF_039994875.1. Lineage (GTDB taxonomy): Bacteria > Acidobacteriota > Terriglobia > Terriglobales > Acidobacteriaceae > Telmatobacter. Next base: position 2,468,035 of record NZ_CP121196.1, read on the forward strand.
AACTTCACCATGGATCAGAAGATGGACGAGGCCATCGCCGCCGTAGCAAAGACCGGCACCGGCGTTGTCGCCATGAAGATCATGGCTGGAGGGACCCGCGCCCATCGTCCCGGCGAACCCGTCGACCCACGCACGCAACGCGAAGGCGCCATGCTCGCTGCGCTCAAGTGGGTCCTCAAACAGCCCCACATCGGCACCACCATCCCCAGCATGACTGACATGGATCAGCTCGACGAGAATCTCCGCGCGATGTCCGAGAGTTTTTCGACTGCTGATGAAAAGATCCTTGCCGGCCGCCTCGAACAGATCAAGCCACTCTACTGCCGGTTCTGCGGAGAATGCGACGGAGCCTGCCAGAAGGGTCTCCAGGTAGCCGACACTCTTCGCATCCTTACCTACGCCGACGGGTACGGCCAATTCGCGCTCGCCCGCGAGCGTTTCAACGAACTGCCGTCTCGCCACGCCAAGGTTCGCTGCGGTGATTGCACCGAATGCACTGTTCAGTGTCCTCACGGCGTGCGGGTCTCTGAGCGTATGTCCCGCGCCCAGGAACTCTTTGCATGAAGTTCTTTTTCTGTTTCTGGATCTGTTTCGTTGGAGCTATAACGGCTGGCGCACAAAATTACCTCGACTGCCACTTTGCGCCCGGGTGGGAACAATCCGGGCTAAAGCGGCAGTACACGCCTGACAATCTCTTCGACTACCGCGACGGCGCCGCCGAAGGCTATCTCGCCTTCAGCTTTACAGGCATGCAGGGCATTGACTGCAAGTCCGGCACCACAATGCTCTCCATCGACGTCTCCGATATGACTGACGCCGAATCCGCCTACGGCATGTTTGCCACCAACCGTGACCCACAGCAGCCGATCGTAAAAATTGGCATGGGCGCGCAACTTCTTCCGCAAAGCCTGCTCTTCGCCAAAGGCAAATACTTCGTTGAGATCGTTGAAACCGACGGCAGCACCGATTCTAACCAGACCGCCGCACTCCAGACACTCGCTGCCAAAATTGAACCGCTTCTCGAAGGCCGCAACACACCGCCCGAGACGCTCAGTTGGTTTCCAACCGAAAATCAAATCTCCGCTCGCCTCGTGCCTGAGAGCGTCCTCGGTCTAAAAATCCTCAAGCGCGGATACGTCGCGACATACAACCACGGCCAGGCATTCATCGTCATCGAGCAGTCACCCGAATCCGCCGCCGAAGTGATGAAAAAACTCCGCGACCGATTGGGACCGACCAGCACCGCGGCTATTGCCGACGAAGCCTTCCAACTCAAGGCCCCATATCTCGACGGCATCTGCATCTTCCGCAAAGGCCGAACCATTGCCGGCTATACGAACCTTCCCGATTCGCAGTCAGCTACAACACAAGCTCTCATCCTTGCCGCCCGAATCCCGTAATCGATCGATTAGTAGCCGATGGGAAACTCGACCATCCGTTATAATTAGGCAGAACGCGCAGCACTCCAATCCTCCCTAAACCATGCAAACTGAAGCAGCTAAGGAAATAACTGCCGCATCGCCCGCCGTGTCTTCCAATGGCGGCACATGGCAAATCATCAGCTTCACGTCGCTAAGTTTCGTCGTCTATCTCGCCATCGGCCTGCCCCTCGCCATCCTGCCCGAATACGTCCACATGCGGATGGGCTTTCACGCATCGCTAGCAGGCCTGGTCATCAGCATCCAGTACATCGCCACGTTCCTCAGCCGTCCATGGGCTGGCCGCATCTCCGATCGCAAAGGCGCAAAAATCTCTGTCCTCTGGGGCATGAGCGCCTGCACACTCAGCGGATTGCTGATGCTTGCAGCCGCGGCTCTTCACCGCGATCCAGCGTGGCTTAGCCTCACCTTCCTCATTACCAGCCGACTCGTCCTCGGAGTGGGCGAAAGTCTCGGCCTCCACAGGTGCAACGCTCTGGGGAATCTCTAGCGCGGGCCCGGAGTACACCGCCAAAGTCATCTCCTACAACGGCGTCAGCACCTACGGCGCTTTGGCTCTCGGCGCCCCGCTCGGCGTCGTCATGGAAACGCACTGGGGCCTGTCTTCTGTCGCGATTCTCACCATCGTTATCGGCGCACTTGCATATCTCTGGGCCGCATTCAAGCCACCCGTTCCCGTCGTTGCTGGCGAACATCTTCCATTCCGTAACGTACTCGGCCGCGTCACTCCGCACGGCATGGGACTCGCGCTTGGCGGCGTAGGCTACAGCGCCCTTGCCACCTTCGTTACGCTCTTCTACGTCAGCCGCCACTGGGACGGCGCAGCCCTCTGCCTCACCGCGTTCGGAACCGCATTCATCGTCGCCCGCCTGCTCTTCATTCGCACCATCGGCACCTTCGGCGGATTTCCCGTCGCCAAGATTTGCCTCATTGTCGAATCTCTCGGCGTACTGCTGTTATGGCGATCCGTCTCGCCCTGGATGGCCCTCTGCGGCGCAGCCCTCACCGGTTTCGGATACTCGCTCGTCTTTCCCGCACTCGGCGTGGAAGCTGTTGAACGCGTACCCGTAGAAAATCGTGGCACCGCTCTCGGTGTCTACACTGTCTTCGCCGACGTCTCGTTTTTCATGGTCGGCCCGGTCGCAGGAGCTGTTATCGGCGCCTTCGGATACGCCAGCGTATTCCTCTTCGCTCTCCTCTGCGTCTTGGCGGCCCTCACAATCGTTCTAATCCTCGCCAGAAATAAATCCCACCCTGTCCTTGCAAGCGTCGATTAGTCTCGCCCGCATCGGGACGCTAACTTGCTAACTCGCTACCGGCGCGTGAGCGCCTGCTAACAGCCGTGAAACGGCTGCTAACCCACTAACCCGAACTTCGCTAAACTAACCCTGTGCCGTCCCTTGTCCACATCGAAAACTTCGGTTGCCGCGCCGCCCGCGCCGACGGAGAAGCCATCGCCGCACTTCTCCGCACCGCTGGCGTTCACGAAAGCCAGACCCCCGATGCCGATGTGGTCATCGTCAACACCTGCAGCGTCACCGCCGAAGCCGATCGCGAAGCCCGCGCCTATATCCGCCGCGCCCATCGCCTCAACCCCACTGCCCGTATCATCGCTACCGGCTGCTACGCCCAGCGCGCTCCCCAGGAACTAGCCGCCATCTCCGGCGTGTCAGCTGTCATCGGCAACAGCCACAAAGCCCTCGCCCCCGAAATTGCGCTCGGACTGATGAATGCAGATTCAGTGTCCTCGAGCAACTATGGATTGATCCAGATTCACTCGGCGCAATCCGGGGTGGCCCCACCGCAGGTGGTGCTGGCCGACGACTCCTTCGCGCATTCCTTTCTCGAAGAAGCCCCGATCACCTCCGGTGCGCAAACCCGACCCAATCTCAAGATCCAGGAAGGCTGCTCCAATCGCTGTTCGTTCTGTGTAATTCCGCAGACCCGCGGCAACTCCCGCAGCCTCTCGGGAAACTCAATCTTGTCCCACGTCCACAACTTCGTCGCCTCGGGCGGAAATGAACTTGTCCTCTCCGGAATTAACCTCGGGAGGTGGGGTCGGGATCTCGATCCAGCACAATCTTTCCCCCGCACGTTCGCCGCGCTCGTCCGCGCAATCATCGAACAAACCAATCTGCCAAGACTCCGCCTCAGTTCCATTGAACCCATGGATTGGGACGCCGATCTCATCGCTATCATGTCGGAATACGGCGGAACGCATCTAGCCCGCCACGCCCATCTTCCCTTGCAGTCGGGTTCCGACTCTGTGCTTCGCCGGATGCATCGCCGCTACCGACCATGGCACTACGCAGATAAAGTTGCAGCCCTGCGTCAAGCCGCCGGCCCTTCGCTCACTCTCGGCGCCGACGTCATGGTCGGATTCCCCGGCGAAACTGATCGCGAATTTCAGGAGACCTGCGACTTCATCCGTTCACTCCCCTTCGGCTACCTCCATCTTTTCCCGTTTTCGCCCCGCCCGGGAACGCGTGCATGGACGTTGCACGCCGCATCTCCCGTACCGCAACCTGTCGCTCAACAGCGCATGGCAACCCTGCGCGCTCTCGCTGCCGAAAAGATGCGCGCTCACCGCCGCCAATTTATCGGCACCGAACTCGACGCCATTACGCTCCACACTCCACCGGAACTCGCCTCCGCCAATTGCACCTCCGCACTTACTGAGAACTTCCTGCCCGTCGAAGTCGCAGGGGCAACTCCCGCCAACCAACTGATCCGGCTCTGCCTGACCGGTATGGGGCCCGATGCGACTCTCATCGCAACCCCCGCCCGGCCTTCCAATTACCTGCCGAATCCCCATCTCGATGCGCGTTCCGTTTTGCCGGAGCCAACCCTCGAAATCGCCTATTGATCCATCGTCCATCCGTCGGCTGCAGCATCAATCCAGTGCTATACTCAGGGTGCGTTCGCGCGTCAAGTTAGAATGCCGGAGTCTCTCCGGATCAGGCGCACGACAACTTTGGAGGATGTACCATCGCACTCGACAAACGTTCGGCTAAGTCTTTTATCCGCATCAACGATCGCATTCGCGCCCGCGAAATTCGCGTGATCGACGAAAACGGCGAACAAATGGGCATCCTGGCCCCATTCGAAGCGCTCAAAATCGCCCGGGAGCGTGGCCTCGACTTGGTCGAAGTCTCACCCAACGCCGTCCCTCCCGTCTGCCGCATTCAGGATTACGGCCGCTTCCTGTACGAAAAAGAAAAGTCAGAGCGAGCCGCCAAGAAGAAGCAGAAGGTTATCGTCGTCAAGGAAGTCAAGTTCTCCGTCACGGTCGACGAGCACGACTACCAGACCAAGAAGAATCAGGCTGTGAAGTTTCTGCAGGGCGGCGACAAGGTGAAAGCGAGTCTTCGCTTCCGCGGCCGCCAGATGGCACATCGCGACTTGGGGTACAACATCATCAACCGCTTTATCCGGGATGTTGGCGACACCGGTGTTGTCGAGTTCATGCCGCGCATGGAAGGCACGATCCTGCACGCGATCATCGCGCCCAGCAAACGTCCCGAAGGCCAGAAGCCCAAACCGCCCGCGCCTCCGCAGCAGCCGCAGCAAACCCGCCCACCAGCACCGCCAGCTTCGTAGGTACTAGTTGGAAGTGATCGAAGGCCGCCTCGGAAAGGCGGCCTTTTCATTTTCCTCCAACGTAGAATCCGATGACTTGCTAACTCGCGAACAAATCCGGCTCCGCGAACACCGCTTCACCGTTGTATGCTGACCCCATGCTTCGCTTCAGCTCGGCTCTTCCCCTGGTTCTCACTGCGCTTTCTGCATCGCTTCTCATCGCTCAATCCGGCACTCCTGCCGCGACCGCAACAGCTCCGCACTTTCCCACCAACGAAGATCTTCGTCACTCGAAAGTCCTAACTTCGCCGATCCTCTCTCCCGACGGCAAGCAGATACTCTTTGCGGTTACGCAGGCAACAGCGGACGGTGCCGTCAGCCATCTATGGATTGTTCCTGTATCCTCCACGAGCGCCGACAAGCCCCGTCAGCTCACTTTCTCGCCGCCCGCCGATAAGCGCGGCGAGCACAACGCCCAGTGGTCGCCCGACAGTTCCGCGATCTTCTTCCTCGCCAAGCGTGGCGAAAACACCCAGCTCTTTCGCCTTGACCTGCGCGGCGGCGAGGCCTCCCCTTACGACCTTAAAATTCTGCCGCCCGTTGATGATTCGAAAGAAAAAGACGCCATCAATCCCCCGCCTCCACCGGTCAGCAGCGAGAAGAAAGACGAAAAAAAGCCCGATACAAATAAAGTCGAACCGCTCCCTATCGATGTAGCGGGGTTTGCGATCAACCATGACGGCAAGTACATCGCGCTATGGGCTCACGACCCCGAGACTCCCGGTGAGAAAAAGCAGAAAGACGCAAAGATTGACGCATCATGGATCAATCACGAGCGCCATCTCACGCGCCTCTACATCGCAGCTCTCAAGCCCGACGGCTCGTTGGATGGGGAACTGAAAAACACAGCGATTGTTCCCGAGGTTCACGGCGTCCTCTGGTCCCCAGTTGACGATAGAATCCTGGTCGTCACTGAACCTCCGAATGACGCCACTGATCTTGCTCCCGCTGCTCAAGCCTTTCTGCTCGAAGTCCCGAAACTCGATAGCCCCCAAAAGCTCAATGCAATTCCGCCCTCCGTGAGCCGCGCTGAGTGGTCGCAAGACGCGAACACCATTCTCTTCGTCGCCCAGACAACGCAAGATGCGCCTCCCGGATACGAAGAGTTATTCGCTTTGCCCAAACAAAGTTCCGGCCCTCAGGTGATCGCGCTTTCCGGTAGCTTTGACGGACAGTTTGGGCCATCGCCTCTCACCTCCACTTCCGACGGCTCAGTCATCGCGCAGGCAGGCATCGGTACGCGTTCGTCCCCGGTGCGCTTTGCGATCAATGGGAGCGGATCACCGCAGGTCATTGATCTCGGCACGTCGATGGTGCTGGGCCTCAGTACCAACGCCAAACAAACCGGCTGGGTCTGGATTGCGGACTCCGGCGGTCAGGCGACGCGCCTCTGCTACGCTGCGAAGCTTGGTGAGCCCTGCAGCGCTATTCCGATCCCCGAACTCGCACCGGCCGATCTCCGTGTCGTCGAGCCGCAACTTGTGCAATGGAAGTCAGGACCTTTCACGATCGAAGGTCTCCTCTACATGCCTCCCGATACCGGCTCCGCCAAGGTTCCTCTCATCGTGGACGTACACGGTGGTCCCTTGGGCGCGTGGTTCAACCAGCACGACCTGTTTGCGCCATTTCTGCTTGGTCACGGCTGGGCAGTCCTGCGGCCTAATCCGCGCGGTTCATCCAACTATGGAGTGAAGTTTGCAGCCGCCAACAAGAATGACTTAGGCGGTGGCGACTATCAGGACGTAATGGCAGGTGTCGATTACGTCCTCGCACACTATCCCATTGACTCCTCGCGGATGGCTCTCATGGGATACAGCTACGGCGGCGAGATGGCCGGATTCGTCGAGGGCAAAACCGACCGCTTCAAAGCCATCATCAGCGGCGCGCCCGTCATCGATCAATTCAGTGAATATGGAACCGAGAGCGGTTCCTGGTACGACCGCTGGTACTTTGGAAAGCCATGGGAGCGCGTGGCCGACGCCTGGCGCCAAAGCCCACTCGCCAATGCGGCCCACGCCAAAACGCCCTTCCTCCTCATCCAGGGTCAGAGCGATACAACTGATCCCGTAGGTCAGGCGGAGGAGATGTATCGTGCGCTCCGTCAGGAAGGCGTTCCCGTTGAACTCGTCACCTACCCCCGCGAAAACCACGGTCCGCTGGCCGGCGGTATGGTCGGCCGCCCCTCGCCGGAGCCATGGCACGGATTCGACGTTCGTCAGCGGATCGTGAACTTTATCACCGCTGCATTCTCCTCTACGTCGTCATCCACCGCGCCCGCGAAACCATAGAGGAGCCAGTCACGATCACAGAAGCCGCTAGCTCCGCGTGGTATCCTCGCCCACGACATGCGACTCATGCGATTTAACCTCGCTGTTCTCCTGCTCCTCGCCGGCCTCGAAACTTCCAACCTGTTGGCGCAAACAAACGCAGCACCGCACCTCGAGAAACGTGGCTCCGCCACGCAACTCATCGTGGATGGCAAGCCGTTTCTCATTCTCGGTGGCGAGCTGCACAATTCTTCCTCCTCCAGCCTCGCTTACATGAAACCGCTTTGGGCGCCGCTCGCCGCCATGGGTCTCAACACCGTCGTCACCCCGCTTAGTTGGGAACTCATCGAGCCCGTCGAAGGCAAGTACGATTTCACCCTCGTCGATGGCCTTCTCGCCCAGGCGCGTGAAGCTCACGAGCGCATTGTCTTTCTCTGGCTCGCCACATGGAAGAACGGCATGTCCAGCTATGCCCCCGTGTGGGTCAAGCAGGATACAAAACGCTTCTCGCGCGTGGTCGTGAAAGGCGAAGAGATCGAACTCCTGAGCCCGGCAGCTATAGCAACTCAACAGGCCGACTCCCGCGCCTTTGGTGCGCTCATGCAGCACATCCAGCAAGTTGATGCCCAGGATCACACCGTGCTCATGATGCAGGTCGAAAACGAAGTCGGCGTGCTCGGCGATTCCCGCGATCGGTCGCCCGCCGCTGATCGTGCCTTCAACTCGCCGGTTCCCGTCGAATTAACGCGCTATCTAAAAGCACACCACGACACGCTCTATCCGCGCCTGAGGGAACTATGGGATGCGAACGGCAGCAAGGTCTCTGGCACCTGGCCTGAGATCTTCGGCAACACCAGCCGCGCCGACGAAATCTTTATGGCTTGGCATTACGCGCGTTTTATTCACGCCGTCGCCACAGCCGGCAAATCCGCCTATGACATCCCCATGTATGTAAACACCTGGCTCGCCGAGAATGACGCACAGCCCGGCAGCTTTCCCAGCGGAGGTCCCGAACCATGGGTGGTCGACATCTGGCGCGCCGCTGGTTCGGCGATCGATTTCTACGCACCCGACCTCTACGCGCCAGACTTTGTCTACTGGTCGCGACAATATCATCGTGACGGCAACCCGCTCTTCATGCCGGAGACCCGCGGCGGGTCGTCCGGTGCAGCAAACGTGTTCTACGCTGTTGGCGAAGAAGCGAGCTTTGGCTTTTCCCCCTTCGCGATCGAAGACAACATGGACCCCAAACAGGATCTTGCCGCCAGTTATCGCGTTGTCAATTCACTCGCCCCACTTCTGCTTGAACACGATGGAGCCGGCGACGTCCACGGCTTTATTCTCGACCAACAGCACCCCACCGCTGACTTCACGCTCAACGGCATTGCACTCCATGTCACGATCGATGAGATCTTCGGTCGCCACGCCGAGTCCGGTTATGGCCTCATCATGGCCGCTGGCCCCGAAGAGTTCATCGGCACGGGCAAGGGCTTCCGCGTCTCTGTTACCCCCGCCTCAGGCGGCGCACCCCGTCTGGGCATCGCCTCCATTGACGAGGGGACATTCGAGGACGGTAAATGGGTTCCCGGCCGCCGTCTGAACGGTGACGAAAACGACCAGGGAGGCTTCTGGCGCTTCGACAGCCGCAAGTTGAGTACAGAAAAAGTGAAGCTCTATCATTTCGACTGATTGTCGGCCCTGGAACGGTAACCGCGGTCAATGCGACCGCGAGATGATCGACCGGATAAGCAAAAAGATCTCACCCGCGACAAAGATCGAACCGAAGATGATCTTGTTGTATTTCGCCAGCAACACCGGTAGATAGATATCGAAGTTATGGGCGCGTTCGTCGGTATGCCCCGCTGCCAGATCCGTCAACGGACAGCGACAATGATTTGCAGCGAGGACCAGGCACTCAAGCAGAACGATTCCGCTAAGCACCCACGCCACCGTGAAGTAGTTCGCCGCCGCGACCAACGGAATCGCCACGATACACCCGGCAAAAAACAGCCAGACTAACGTGTGCAGCAGCTTGATTCCAATCAAGATAGGCGATTTGGCGATTCTGCGGGCCATGTCGCGTAAGTTTAATGGGAGCTTCTGGTGGTTAGCGGTGATGCATAAACACCGCCGAGCTGAACCCGCCGAGATCAGTCGCCGTAGGTCTTGATATGCATTTGAGTTATACTGTTGAGAGCCTCTCCGGGGCAGGGAAGCCCCTGTTTCACGAGGCCATGGGTCTGGGTTACCAAACCCCATCCAAAAACGAGAAGAAAAATGCCCAAGTTGAAAACCCATACGGGCGCGAAAAAGCGCTTCAGCAAGACTGGTACCGGCAAAATCAAGCGGCACCAGACCAAGACGCGCCATATCCTTTCGTCCAAATCGCCAAAAGTGAAACGCAAGCTCGGCAAGATGGTGCTTGTCTCCGATGGCGACTACGCGAAGGTAGCGCGCATGATTCCATATGCCTGAGAGCTTCATCCAAAGGGGCGCCGCACGCAAGTGCCCCCCGCCGATAAGAAATGCGTCCTGATCGGCGAGAGATTCAGGCTTGAACGAGCGAGTGAAGAGGTTTAACGCCAGACCCAAAGTCTTGGCCTCCTGCCTCCAGCCGCGATGACCAACGAACGCAAAATGGAGAACACCAATGCCCCGCGTAAAACGTAGTACCAAGCGGAGTGACCGCCGCAAGAAAATCCTGAAAAGGGCCAGCGGATACTTCCTCACTAAATCCAAGCTCTACCAGGCAGCCCAGGAAGCCGTCGAACGCGGCCTCAAGTTCGCCTACACCGGCCGCAAGCAGAAGAAGCGCCAGTTCCGTTCACTCTGGATCGTGCGCATCTCCGCAGCCGCCAAAGCCAACGGCACCAGCTATTCGCAGTTCATTAACGGACTGAAGAAGGCCGGTATCGAACTCGACCGCAAAGTCCTCTCCGACATCGCCATTCACGACGCCGCAGCCTTTACCAAGCTGGTGGAGCAGGCGAAAGCCGCTCTCGCCAGCAGCACAAAAGCCGCCTAAAGCACCGGCGCTGTACTCAGCCGTATCCAACGGCCCGGAGCTTCGCTTCGGGCCGTTTTGCTGTTTGTGCCCATTTTCAATCCCACGCCGCACAATGAGATATTCTTGGCTTTCGCAATGACAAACGAAGATATACCGAATCTGCCGGAGTACAACGACTCCGCTCTCGATCAAGCCTTTGCTGCATTGGCACAGCAGGCCACCGACGAAGCCGCCGCGATCGTGAGTCCTGACGACGTAGAAGCGTTCCGTCTCTGGTGGGTGGGCCGCAAGCAAGGTCGCCTCAATGACGTCTCTGCCCGCTGGCTCAAGGCCGCTCCTCCCGCAGCGAAGAAAGCCGTGGGCGAGAGATTCAAGACTCTCAAGGAACTCGTCGAAGGCCTCATCGATCAAGCTTCCGGTTCCGGTCCCAGTGACGCAGCTCTCGCGGCCGAGGCCATCGACATCACGCTGCCCGGCACGCGCCGCCTCACCGGAGCCGAGCACCCGATTACCCGCACAATGAACGAAATCGTCTCGGTCTTTGCGGCTCTCGGCTACTCGGTCGGCGTCGGTCCTGAAGTCGAAACCGACTTCTATAACTTCGAGTCCATGAATTTCCCACCCGGGCACCCCGCCCGCGACACGCAGGACACTCTCGTCATTGCGAATCAAGACCGCCGTTCACAGCGCGACCGTCTTCTGTTGCGCACCCACACCTCGCCCGTGCAGATGCGCACCATGGAGCAACAGCCGCCACCTATCCGCATCGTGATCCCTGGCAAAGTCCACCGCAACGAAGCGCAGGACGCGACGCACTCCGCGATCTTTCACCAGGTAGAAGGCCTCTGCGTTGACACCAACATCACCTTCAGCGATCTCAAGGGCACGCTGGATCACGCCATGAAGGCCCTCTTCGGATCGTCAGTCAAAACGCGCTTCTTCCCATCATTCTTTCCGTTCACCGAACCCTCCGCAGACGTGCAGATCAGTTGTATCTTCTGTGGCGGCAAAGGCTGCCGCAAGTGCAAGCACTCAGGCTGGATAGAACTGCTCGGCTGCGGCATGGTTGACCCCGCTGTGTTTGCCTTCGCGGCGGAAAAACAACCCGCCTACGATCCCAAAAAGATCAGCGGCTTCGCATTCGGCATGGGCGTCGAGCGCATCGCCATGATGAAGTACGGCATCAGCGACATCGGTCAGCTCTACGCGGGAGATATGCGTTTTCTGGGGCAGTTCGCATGAAGATTTTGACTAAGTGGCTTCGCAATTATTTACCCGAGCTTCCTGTGTCCGACACCCAGCTCGCTGAAGATCTCACTCTCCGCGGTATCGCCGTAGAAGGCATCTTCGACCTCGGCGCGAACAATGGCTCACTCTTCGAGATGGACATCACTACCAACCGCGTCGATGCCATGAACCACTACGGGATCGCACGCGAAGCCGCGACGATTTATGGCGTAGCACTTAAGCAGCTTGATGTGACGTTGCCTGAACACACTCCATCCACCAATTCGTTTCCCGTCAAGATCGAAGCCGAAGATGCCTGTGGCCGTTTTACCGCGCGCGTCCTCCGCAACATCACCATCGGCAACTCGCGCGACTGGTTCTCCGGCGCAGAAGTCTCAACATACTTCGGTCTCCTTGAACAGAAGCAGATATCCAACGCTGTCGACGCCACCAACTTTGCATGGCTCGCGATGGGCCAACCCACGCACGCGTTCGACCTCGACAAAATCGAAGGCGGCATCATCGTCCGCCGTGCCCGTAAAGGCGAAAAGCTCAAAACCCTCGACGGCATCGAGCGCACGCTTGATCTCGAAGACCTTGTGGTCGCCGATCACGCAAAACCTCTCGGCCTTGCAGGCGTCATGGGCGGCTGGGACACGATGATTACGCCTGAAACGAAGAATGTTCTCGTTGAGGCCGCGTGGTTCGAGCCCATGGCCGTGCGTCGCACTGCACGCCGTCACGGATTGCACACCGACGCCAGCCATCGTTTCGAACGTGGCGCCGACTTCAACGCCGGGCCGGTCGCGTCCGTCATCGTCAGCCGTATTCTGCTCGCCAACGGCGGCCACATCGAAGGTGATCTCGTCGATGTTCGCGTCCCTGCATGGGAATCCCGCACAGCCAACCGTCAGCCCATCACGCTGGCACTCAGCGAAGTCCATCGCATCCTCGGCACGACAGAAAACAAGGAAGGCATCACCGCGTCCTTCGTTGAATTCACTCTTACCGGTCTCGGCTGCACCCTGACCTCAACCTCCTCACAGGCCCCCGCGTGGCGGGTCAGCCTTCCCAGTTGGCGCCTAGATCTCGAACGCGAAATCGACCTCATTGAAGAAGTCGCCCGCGTGTATGGCTACAACCGTTTCGCCAACACTCTCCCCGCATTCGGCGAGGGCGTCGAAGCCTTGCCGTGGGCCGAAGCCGAATCAGAAGTCCGCCGCACTCTACTAGCCGCCGGATTCCACGAGGCCATCGCCAGCACCTTCTGCTCCGCTCAGGAAGCGGCGCTCACCGCACCCATACCCGGCCAGATCGTTCCGATCGGCAACCCACTCAGCGACGAAGCCGGCGTACTCCGTCCGTCCCTGCTTCCGGGCACTCTCTCAGCGGTCGCTGCAAATCTCCACCGCGATGTCAGCGACGTGCGTATCTACGAAATCGGCACGGTCTTCACCGGCACCACAGAAAAAGTAGAAGAGCGCCCCGCTTTGGCATTTGCCGCTGCTGGAGCTCTTCCAGACCAAAGCGCTCTCCATCCCGGCCGAGCCATCGAATTCCACGATCTCAAAGGCATCGTCGAACAAGTTCTCGCGCGCTTTCAAATGCGCACCGTCTACTTCGACCGCTTCCCCGCAGATTCCGGCCTCGCACCCGCATGGCTGCATCCCTATCGTTCCGCGCGCGTGGTTGTGGAGGGCCTCACCGCTGGCTGGTTCGGTCAGCTGCATCCGGCCCAGGCTGCCGCCCGCAAAATCAAGGACACTGTCATCGTCGGCGAACTGTATCTCGACCGCCTCTACAAGTTGCCGCTGCGCAAACCCTCAGCGCGCGACATCTCTCGATTCCAGCCCGTACGGCGCGATTTCTCCCTGGTTCTAGATCAAAGCATCGCGTGGGAAAAAATAGACCAGGCGCTCGCGTCTCTCCAGATTCCCGAACTCGTGGACTGGCGCGCCCGCGAAGTTTTTCGCGATGCCCGCCTCGGTGCGCACGATTATGCACTCCTCGTCAGCGCCACCTTCCAGGCTCCAGACCGCACTCTGCGCGAAGAGGAACTTCAATCATTCCAATCGCGAGTTGTCGAAGCCGTTAACAATGCCGGTGCGCGCCTCCGAACCTGACCCGTGTCGGGGTAGTTTCTTCGCAGTTTCCCTCAGCTTCCGCCGCTCGCTCGTGGAGCTATACTTCCCGAATACAGCGCAATTGCGCGGAGGTTATTTTTCATGTCGCCATCATCCCTGGAATCCCAGATCGCGGAACACCCCGAAACCGAGCACTCTGAATTGCACGACCACGATTCATCCGCGAACCTTGCCCTCAGCAGCAGCGATTTTTCTGCTTTGGAAGAGCGCGTAGCCCGCACCGTCAATCTCGTGAAGTCAGAGCGTCACGCTCGCGCCGCTGCCGAGCAGCATGCAGAATCTCTCCACGCGCAACTCAGCGAACAGCAAACAATTGTCAAAAATCTGCAGGAAGAAATCCGCGCCCTCAACGCTGAGCGCGAACAGGTTCGCCAGCGCGTTGATCGCCTGCTTTCACAACTCGACGCACTTGAAGTGTGAGGTCTTCAATGGCCAAGGAAATTCAGCCCGGCACTCCCGGTTACACCACCGTCAGCATCTACGACCAGATGTATCACCTGCGCGGTCAAAACCCCGACCACATCCGCCAACTCGCGGATCTGGTAGACAGCAAAATGCGGGCCGTGGCCGCGCACGGTCGTACCGTCGACTCGCTGCGCGTTGCCGTCTTGGCCGCCCTCAACCTGGCCGATGAGGTTTCGCAAATCTCCGGTGTCGATGCGCATGAGGGCCGGGCGCGGGCCGCTCATCTGCGCGAGATGCTCGATGAGGTCCTCGAAGACGAGCGCAAAATCGGCTAATAGCTAGCGTCGGTACTCGAATTAATCGAAACATACCGGGGACCATTCCACTGATTCGCTGATTGCTCACGCGAAATACCCTACCTCACTCGGATGGCACAGATCCGCCATCCCATTTCGCTTAATCCTGCGGTAAACTTGCTCCCATCCTGCCGTTCACACTCGCTCAGGGGGAGCACCCATGTTCGGTGTTTCGACTCGTCTTTCCGTCTCGCCCAGTCTTCTCGCCGTCGCTCTGCTTGGCACGTTTGCCAACCTCTACGCACTCGACGCTGCCAAACCGGATGCCCCCAAGCCCGGCATGCCCACCGACCCCAAAGCCATGAAGACCTACAAGGATGCCATCGACTGGCTCAAAATTGGTAAGCGCGGTGAAGCCATTGACTCCTTGCGCAAGGCCGCCAGGCAGGATGGTCATTGCACCGAGTGCCTGCGACAGGCCTATTCGCTGGCCACCAGCACCGGGCAATACAAAGAAGCAGAAGAGATCGCCCGCGAGTGGCTAACGATCGCCGCAACCGATGTCGACCGCGCCGCCGCTCACTATCGCATTGCCATCGCGCTCCAGCAGCAGGGAATCAACGACAAGAAAGATAAGTGCTTCGACGAAAGCTGCGGCGAATTCAAATCCGCCTTGCAACTCGAACCGAAGTTTACGGCGATTCACTACGCCATGGGCGTGTCGCTCGCCCACATGCATCAAGACGATGCAGCCCGTGCTGAGTTCTCCAACTTTCTTGCCACCGACACCGCGACACCCAATGTGCACGAACGCGCCCAGCGGTACATTGATCGCGTCGAACTCGCACGAGCCCGCATGGCTCCGCCTTTCTCCATCACAACCATCGATGGCAAGCAGATCTCTCTTGATAGCCTCGCCGGCAAAGTCGTGCTCATCGATTTCTGGGCCACGTGGTGCGGCCCTTGTCGCGAAGCTCTCCCCCACATCCGCGAAATCGCTCACCGTTTTCAGGAGCAGCCCCTCGTCGTCATCAGCATCAGTCTCGACAAAGACGAAAACAAGTGGAAAGATTTCGTCGCCAAAAATCAGATGACCTGGCTGCAGTATCGCGACGGTTCATTCACTGGCCCCATCGCCAGAAGTTTCGGAGTTAACGCAATCCCCGCGACCTTCACCATTGATGCCGATGGCGTTCTTGAAGATCAGCATGTCGGCGACGCCAGCATCGAAGGCAAACTTAAAAAACTAGTAGCAAGTGCCGCTGAACTCGCCAAGCATAGATCGCCCGCGCCGACTCTGGAACCGCGTCCCACTGATGCGCCGGTTGCCGATAAGTCCCCGGGCGGCCTCAACTGAAGCGCCCTTGCGGATCAATTTATTTCAATGGAGATTCGTGATACTTCAACCGAATTCGAGCGCCTGCAATCCGCGAACGACGAGCTAGCGAGGCGGTTTGACGACCGCGCAGATTTCATGGTCCTATCGAAATAGTGCGATTTGGATAATGTGCTGCCTCCCTCGCCTCTCCGACAAGCCCCGTCTGATTCTTGAACGACTCTTGCTTCTTCTCAATACAACACCGCATCTGTACGTGCGCATCGAAGAGTGCATCCCCGGCCGGTCCCTGAGATCGTCGTTCGTCAGCAGGACCAACAAAATCACTCATACACGCGTCCTTTTGAGGCGCCCCCGGTAAGCTAACGTGTCCCAGCAGCGCACCGGTTGGAGGTCTGTTTGAAAACCGTACTTGCAGCATCCTGCTTATTCGCCTTTGCCATCGTCGCACCCGACTACGCACAGCAACCTAATCTTTCAAAACAATTTCCGCTTCCCCATCTGAGTGGCGGCGGTCACACCGTTCTCCCTCATTCGGGCGTGGAGTCCAGAGAAGACATTGGCATCCGCGCGCACACCAACTATAAAATCTTCGTTCCCGCCGGCCGTGATCAGTTCGGTTTTGCCGAAGGAGACGTGCACGCTAACGGCACAGCGGCCGACACCGCGTCTCCGGTGGCCGGCTATTATGCTGAAACACCTGCCTCGCTGGGATGTCTCTATGGTCTCGCCCACGCCGTTCCCTACTGCAACCCCATCACCCTTTCCAATTCGAATGATGCCGGAGGCGGCTCAAAGGCCATCGCTATCGTCGATGCGTACGATTACCCCACCGCATTGAAAGACCTCACGGCATATTCAAAGAACTTCGGCCTGCCAGTTCCCACCTCGTCTACGTTCACCGTGACCTGGGCCGGCAGCAAACCATCGCCTGATCCCGCATGCGCTAACGTCGATGGCTGGCAGTGCTGGGCGACTGAATCTGCAACCGACATCGAAATGGCTCACGCCGCCGCTCCCCACGCCCACATTTATCTTGTTGAAGCAGCTTCCAATAGCTTCACTGACCTATTTGCTGCAGTCACCAAAGCAGTCGCTCTGGTCAAAGCTGCCGGTGGCGGCGAAGTCTCCATGAGCTGGGGCGGAAGTGAGTGGGACACCGAAAGCAGTGAAGACTATCGCTTCAATCAGAGCAAAGTCGTTGTATTCGCGGCCACCGGCGACGTGGAAGGAACTGAATATCCTGCTGTCTCTCCCAATGTGGTCGCAGTCGGGGGCACAACTGTCACTCGCAGTCCCTACACCCTCGACTTCGAACAGGAAATCACATGGGAGGACGGCGGCGGTGGCGTCAGTCTGTATGAACCTCTTCCTGCATACCAGAAAAAACTAGCCGCCGAGCTTCCCGGTCGCGGAATTCCTGATGTAGCCGCCGACGCGAATCCGCGCACCGGCGTGTGGGTCTACGACAGCTATCAGAACACCTACAGCGGTATGCTGCAGCCGTGGAACATTGTTGGTGGCACTAGCGTCGCCGCTCCGCTGTGGGCAGGCATCGTGAATCACGGCGGCTCGTTTGCTGCATCCAGTGCTGCTGAACTCACTCTCATCTACAACACCGCAGCTTCCAGCTCATATACGCGGGACTATCGCGATATCAACTATGGCACCTGCGGCTACTACGACGGATGGTACGCGCAAACCGGATGGGATCCCTGCACCGGTAACGGAGCATCCACTGGCCAGGCAGGGAAGTAGTAACGCCATTCGCCGAAGCCCTTCGCATGATTCGAACAAATGTGAAGGGCTCTGTATTGTACGATAAGCCACATTTGAAAAGGCTTTCCCAAATGTGACCGTCGTTTCCTAGCACATCAAAGCGTACCCGCACAAGACTTGCAATTCCTCGCCAACATCCATACAGTCAGCAATAGAAACCGGCCTGCAAAGCAGGTGGGTGGTTAACGCTGGTTGAACCAACATTCATTGAACAGGGGCTCTACTCGTACAAACTGGTTCTGTGTGCCGTGTCCGCCAGTCCGGAATGCCTAATGAACCACGGGGAGCTCCGCCGTCTTAGGACGGGTTCACCAGCGCATCACCTACGGCCCAGTGGGCCGGGTTCTACTTAAGCGGCAAAGTCCACCTTGCCGCTAATCCTTCTGTCGCTTTCGCACTCTGACCGATATCCGCAGTCTGAACCGTTATCCTTGGTTCAGTGCATCCCGTCCTCTTCCACATTGGTTCGCTCGTCATTCCTTCATACGGCGCAATCGCCGCGGTAGGAGTTCTGCTTGCACTTATGCTCGCGCTGCACACCGCGCGCAAGCTTAAGCTCGATCCCAACAAGATCTGGAATCTCTCCATCCTCATGCTCTTCACCGCGCTTCTCGGTTCGCGACTGCTTCTAGTCATCGCGAACTGGACGGTGCTACGCCACCATCCTCTCTGGCTGCTCAGTCTCGCGATGATTCATCATCCGCTGCTCGCCGCCATCGGCAGTTTCATCGCCCTGGCGGTTGCCACCGTTTACGTACGCAAAAATCATTTGCCATCTCGCGTCGTTGCCGATGCTCTCGCCGCCCCCGCGGCGCTGGCCCTCGGTGGGGAACAGGTGGGCGCTCTGCTTGCCGGTTCCGGTTATGGTGCCGGCGCGCACGTTCCATGGGCCATCGTCTACACTGACGCGCTCGCGGACAGATGGAGCGGTGCGCCACTCGGCATCCCCGTCCATCCAGTCCAGGCTTACGTCGCACTTTGTTTTTTTGCAATCACCCTTGGCCTCATTCTCTGCTTGCCGCGTCGCCGGCAAAATGGAGATCTCGCCGGCCTCTTCCTCATGGCAACCGGCGTGGTTTTATTCATCACCGAATTCTGGCGCGACCCCATCGGCCGTGGTGCGATGCTCGGCGGATTTCTGAAGGGCCCTCAGGCAGCCGCCATCCTCTTAGTGCTCGTTGGCGCATTCATTCTTTGGGATAGTCCTTCGCAACAGCTCGGGGTTTCCGTCCCATCCATCCATCCTGCACCTTCCGCCCATTCCGCAATCGAAAGGCCATCCCATGGCTGAGCCGCGCACGCCTGCAGTGCCGCGCACAATCGCAGTTCCACCTGAAGCCGCAGGCCAGCGTCTCGATGCCTTCATCGTCACGCAACTTGAAGGCGTCAGCCGTTCACGCGTCCAGTTGCTTCTCGATCAAGGGGACGTCTCCGTCAACGGCGCGCAAGCGAAAGCGTCTCTCAAACTTCGTGGCAGCGAGCAGATCCTCATCACTGGCGAACCCCATCCCGCGCCCCTGAAAGCCACGGCCCAAGACATTCCTCTCGACGTCATCTTCGAAGACAAACATTTCGCCGTGGTCAACAAGCCCGCCGGCATGATGGTGCACGCTGGCGCAGGTGAAACGGAAGATGCGCGCAACTCCAACACCCTCGTCAACGCACTCCTCTTCCGTTTCAAGGCGCTCTCTGCAACCGGCGGCGACCTTCGCCCCGGGATTGTGCATCGTCTCGACAAGGACACCAGCGGCCTCATCGTCGTTGCCAAAAATGACGCGGCCCATGCCGCGCTAGCCGAACTCTTTTCCACGCGTCAAATCAGCAAGACCTATGTCGCACTGGTGCACGGCTCCGTCGAAAGAAAGAAGGGAACTATCAATGCTCCCGTCAGCCGCGATCCTGTGCGCCGCACCCGCATGACCACGCGCCCCGCCGACAACGCCCGTTCCGCAGTCTCCCACTATGAGGTGGTCCGCCGCCTCGACACCCGGTTCGGCAAGTTCACGCTGGTAAAGGTCCGCATCGAAACCGGCCGCACTCATCAGATTCGAGTTCACATGGCGTCCATCGGCCATCCTGTCGTCGGCGACTCGCTTTACGGCGCTTCGTCGCAACTTACTGATCAAGTCGCCGCACAAGCCGCTCCCTCCCGTTCCGCGCGCCGTAACGCCGAACCGCAACGCCTCAAGCTCAACCGCAACTTCCTCCACGCTGCTCAACTCGCCTTCACGCATCCCATCACCGCCAAATCACTGGAGTTGCTAGCCCCCCTCCCTCGCGAGCTTGAAGATTTCCTGGTCAGCCTCGAACAAGGTCGAACAGACTCCGTCAATACCTCCGTAACGTGAACGATGCCGGATCATCGTGCGCCATTGATAAGATAGGAAGCGATATGAGCACAAGATTTTCAGGCCTGGTTCTTGCCGTGGCAGTGTGTGTCTGCACATTGCCGGCGCAGCAGCCTGCGCAGACCCCGCCGCCGCAACCCTCGACAGTGCCCACAGCCCAGGCGCCCGCGCAACCTCCGGCCGCACAGGCGCCTGCGTCTCAAGCCCCGGCGGGTCAGCAACCGGCTGCCCCAGTTGCGCAGGACCAGGACATCGGCCCTACCCTCAAACTCGGCGTAAACGAAGTCAACTTGATCTTCACCGTCACTGACAAGAAGGGCCACTACATTCCCAACTTGAAGCAAAGCGACTTCGCCTTGCTCGACGATCAAAAAGCGCCTGCAAAAATCACTTCCTTCCGTCAGCAGATCAACCTTCCTCTCCGCGTAGGCATCGTCATCGACGCCAGCACCTCCATCCGTTCGCGCTTTCAGTTTGAACAACAGTCGGCGACGGAGTTCCTGCTGCAGATACTCAAGGCCAAGAGTGACCGCGCCTTTGTCATGGGGTTTGACGTGACGCCGACCGTAACTGCCGATTGGAGCAATAACATTGATGCCCTCGAGAATGGCGTCAATCGTCTTCGCCCCGGCGGCGGCACCGCGATGTTCGATGCCGTCTACACTGCATGCCGCGACAAACTCCTCGATGCCCGCGGCCAGGAACCCGTCCGCCACGCCATGGTCCTCATCTCCGACGGCGATGACAACCAGAGCCGCGTTCACCTCGACGAGGCCATCAAGATGTGTCAGCGCGCCGAAACCATTGTTTATGCCATCAGCACCAACTGGACCCCAAGTCGCGGCAAGGGTGATCAGGTCCTTACGCAACTGTCCAGCGACACTGGCGGACAGGTCTTCTTCCCGCCCTCAGTTGAAGAAATGTCCAACAGCTTCAAAAGCATTGAAGAAGAATTGCGCAGTCAGTACGCGCTGACCTACACGCCTGCGGACTTCAAGACCAACGGGGCCTTCCGGCCGATCTATCTCTACTGCAATGACCGCCGCTACATCGCCCGTGCCAAGAAGGGCTACTTCGCTCCGAAGGACTAGCAGCGACCCCGCTTCAGCAGTCAATGTATTCGATCATCAGATCCATGTGAGTAAAACTAGGTGCCCCATCCTTTCGACGTTTTCTGTCGAAAGGGTGGGATTGCACGAACCCTGTCCCATTTCGGCACCCAACGTCCCCAATCATCCGATTTCGAAACGAATCGAGATTGTTCTCGCACGTGCCGTCCTTACTTCATCGAATCTGCGCTTAAATGAGGCAGGAGACACTCGGTGATCCGCCAGGCCATCTCATGCGACATATGCGGAACGGAAATGCTCAATGCCAATCACTGGTTCGTCGCCTACGATCGAGGTGCGGAACTACGCATCGGCCCATGGAGCGCACATGGCCGCATCAAAGCGTCCGCCCGGCATCTCTGCGGACACAAGTGTCTCCATAAACTGGTCGACGATTTCATGGCGAAGACATTCGGTGTGCAGGCGTCTTCATCTGTAGCGCCAGCCGCCAAGGCCGCGCTCGCCATACCATGCCCGGACACGAGCCTCACCCGGATGGGTTCGCATCGGATGCAAGCTCTTCCCATTATCGGCACGCATCTTGAGGAATTTGAGTCTTCAGCCCAACTCATCAAGGCGACCGAAGTGACTGTGTCGCGAGCCGCATCTGGCTCGACCGCCCTGCGCGCCGAAGCTTGGAAACGTGAACGCCAGCGTCAAGCAGAACAATCCGGCGCACCGCGCCGCTCCATCGCCTGACTCTAGTCCTGCTCCTATTACCTAGTCCCCAGTCTCTGGTCCCTGAACTTCTTTTTCCAGCAACTTCAATAACTCTGCCTCATCGAGAATCGGCACCTTCAACTCCTGAGCCTTGTCCAGCTTTGATCCCGCCTCTTCACCTGCAATCACGTAGCTCGTTTTTTTGCTGACGGAACCGGACACCTTTCCACCTGCAGACTCAATCCTGGCTTTTGCTTCCTCCCTCGAAAGGTTCGGCAATGTTCCCGTCAGGACGAGCGTCATCCCTGCGAGTTGTGTCGTGCGCTGCTTTTTCTCCGCCGTCATCTTCACGCCGGCGCGCTTCAGGTGTTCAATCAACTCACGATTCGCAGGCCGCGCAAAGAAATCGATAATTGCCCGGGAAATCCGTGGTCCGACTTCCTCGGCACGTTCCAGTTCTTCAGCGCTCGCATTCATGAGGTCGTCCATCGATCCAAATTCCTGCGCCAGCACATCTGCCGTACGTTCACCGACAAAGCGGATGCTCATCCCCATCAAAACCCGCGCCAGTCCCGCGTGCTTCGAGTTTTCAATCTGCTTCAGGAGTTTTTTGATCTCCACTGGCCCGAAAACGCGTTGCCGTTTCTTCACGCCATTGCGTTCAACTTCTTCGGTGAGCGCCGCCAGCTTCTCTTCGTTCAACGCGTAGAGATCGGCAACGCTTTTCACCACCCCCTGGGTCGTCAACGCGTACACCGAAGCCTCGCCCAGTCCTTCGATGTTCATTACGCCACGACTGCCCCAGTTCTCCACCGCTCCCTGCAGCAGCGCCGGACAGTCCACATTTACGCACCGGTAGTCTGCCTCTCCCTCCTCGCGAACTGCAGCGCTTCCGCAAATAGGGCAGACCTTCGGATAAACGAAAGTCCTGTCGCCACGCGGATGTTCGGCGTCCTCCACGATCTCCGCCACTTTGGGGATGACATCACCCCCGCGCTCAACCTTGACCCAGTCGCCGATCTTCAACCCCATGCGCTCGATCCAGTCGGCATTGTGCAGCGTCGCACGGCTTACATTCGCCCCGCCCACAAATACTGTGTTCAGCATCGCTGTAGGCGTCAGCTTGCCACTGCGTCCCACGCTGATCATGATGTCGTACATCTGTGTAATGGCCTGCTCTGCCGAAAACTTGTAAGCCAGCGCCCATCGTGGCGCGCGTCCCGTGTATCCAAGTCTCTGCCGTGTAGCCTGCGCATTGACTTTGAAGACGACGCCATCGATGTCGTAGCCCAGCGTCGCTCTGCGCTTTCCGGCCGATTCGATGTATTGCATCATCTCTTCCACCGTGTGCATCCGTCCGCGATGCGGATTCACGCGAAATCCCAGCGCCGTCAACGCATCCAGCGTCTGCTCTTGCCCAATCGCCACGTACTCGCCCTGCGTCAGCAGAAAGTAGGCATAAACATCCAGCCGTCGTTGCGCCACCACGCTGGGCTCTTTCGTGCGCAGTGTGCCCGCTGCGGCATTGCGAGGATTTACCGCGGGCGCCAATCCCTCCGCCTCGCGGTCCTTGTTCATCTTTTCGAAGGCCTTCTGCGGCATCACCGTCTCGCCGCGTACTTCAAATTCTTGCGGAACCCCAGCTTTCTTCAAATGCTCTGCCGAAATGCTCAGCGGCACGCTCCGAATCGTCCGCACGTTGGTCGTGACTTCCTCACCGATCTGCCCATCCCCGCGCGTCAATCCGCGTACCAGCCGTGCGCTGCCATGAGGACCAGCCTCGTAATGCAATGCCAGGCTAAGTCCATCAAGCTTCAGCTCCGCCGTGTACTCCACCGGCAAACTTCCCGCCAACTCGCGCACACGCCGATCCCAGTCGCGCAATTCCTCTTCGCTGTAAGCATTGTCCAGGCTCAACATCGGCCGCGAGTGCCGCACCTTCTGGAACCCCTCCGCCGGCTTCCCGCCAACGCGCTGCGTGGGCGAATCCTCGGTCAGTAACTCCGGATGCTCCATCTCCAGCTTTTTCAGCTCATTCATCAGCGTGTCGTATTCCTGGTCGCTGATAACCGGCGCATCCATCACGTAGTAGAGGTGCTCATGCCGCCTGAGTTCCGTGCGCAACTCCTCGATGCGCTTCTCCGCCTGTGCTTTGCTCGTCTCACTCATCGCAACTTATCTCGCTCATCTGCAGGATTATAGGATGCCGACTCCCATGCCTTCGACAGATGCACCGATCTCAAGCCTGCCAACTCGCTATCGCGCCTGACTCCGCTACCATGAATCCAGTACGCTATGGAACCCATCACGCACTTCTTAACCGGCGCATGCATTGGCCGCGCCGGTCTCAATCGCAAAACCGCCTACGCCACGCTGGCTGCCGTGCTCGCCGCCGAAGCCGCCGACCTCGACATCGTCTGGGGATTCGCCGGCCCCGTCGAAGGCCTCAAGCACCATCGCGGCATCACCCACACCTTTATCGCCGTGCCCGTTGTCGCCGCTGCCGCCGTCGGCGCGACCTGGCTCTATCACCGTTGGATCGAAAATCGTCGCGCCAAGAAAGCTATCACTGCCGCCCCCATTGAACCCGGCGCCCCCATCCGATCCAAACCGCAGCCCGTTCGCTGGCTGTGGGTCTATCTCTCCGCTTTCATCTCCGCACTAAGTCACATCCTGCTTGATTGGACCAACAACTACGGCGTCCGTCCGTTCTTCCCGTTCAATCCCCGCTGGTATGCCGGTAGCTTTGTCTTCATCGCCGAGCCCGCTCTTTGGATCCTGCTGCTCGCCGCGCTCATCATTCCCGGATTTCTCGGACTCGCCGATCGCGAAATCAGTTCCCGCCGCGTACCCTTCCGCGGCCGCAACTGGGCCATCTTCGCCCTCGTCGGAATGTTCCTTGTCTGGTGCTTGCGCTACGCCGAGCACGCCCAGGCCGAAGGCCTCATTCTTAACAATCCCATCACCACCGTTGCCCCCGTTCGCGTCGCCGCCGAGCCCTATCCCTGGAATCCGTTTCGCTGGCATGTGATCGTCGAAACCCCGAGCTTCTATCAATTCGCTGAAGTCGACACAAAATCTGGCAACGTGGATAGCGACCCGCAGACCGACCAGCTCTTCAAGCCTCCCGACACACCCGCAGTCGAAGCCGCCAAGCAGACTCAGCTAGGCAAGGTCTATCTCGATTGGGGTCTCTGGCCCGTCGTGCAGGATATTGGACAAGTGCAGGTCATCGGAATCGATCCGCCGCAATTACCTCCCGGCCGCACCTGGACAACCGTCGAGTTCACCGATCTGCGTTTCGGGTACGATTTCCGCGGCTCCGGCAACGCGCATCCACCCGCCGGCCTGGGCGGCGCCGTCTACATCATTGATAACCACGAAGAAGCCGGAGAAGAGATGGGCGGCAAAGAACAAAAATAATCGGATCAGCCTCCGTTCTTCTGGAGGGGACAAAAAGAGGCAACGGTCGGCAACCTCACTAAGCGAGTAAAGCTGACTCCCAAGATCTGGTGCAGTCGAGAAAAAGTTGTCTACGCGCGCTTCCGGCTCTTCGCGCGAACTGCCGTGCGTCCTGCCTTTTTCCCGTGTCCGCGATGCGTCTTCAACGCCACCTGTCGCGTCGCCGCTGCGCCTCTCCTGCCATGCCGCACCACCGCAGGGCGAAGTACCGCGCCCACGCGCCGTTCCGCCGCCGTCGGATCATCCGAGTAAGCCGGATCCAACATCGCGATGACTGAAATCGCCCGCGTGCGATACTTGTGCGCCCACTGGCTCCCCATGAGCGACTGCTGCACGCCAAGCCAGTAATCAGCAGACTGATCGAGTGCAGCCGGAGCGGCCGTCGCATCCTGTATTGCCTGCCCCAGCATCTCGGAATCCGCCGCCGCCGGCTCCTGCTCAGCCTGTGAACCTGTTTGCACAAGTTGCTGTTCACGCGGTGCAGACCCGGGATTGATCGTCGTCAGGAATGCATTGAAGTGCTCCAGATTCACGCCCATCTGGTACACCAGTTGTGCCATCGCCATCTGCTGCGGCCCATTCAGCTGGTCAAAGTTCTTGCAGTATGCCTTGGCGTTGTAGATCGCTTGGATCGCGCCCACGCGCACCAGTTGGACCGCATCCTCATCTGAGATCTGTGCCGGCAGGCTGAACAGCTTTTTGCGCCACGTCCGTTTGCTCCAGCTGCTTCTCCGCGCGTAGAAGACCTTCAGAATGTCATCCAGCCTCGCCGGATCCAAACCTGCCGCCTGCCAAAGATCCGCCGAAGAAGGCTCAAGAAAGGGATGCGGATTCATCGCATCCTGCTGCGGGTGCTCCCGCTCCGGCAAATCCAGGCTGAACCCCGCGCCAATTAAAGGCTGAGCCGTTCGCGGATCGGGATAGGCCGCCAGCACCCAGCCCTCATGCCGTCGATCACGCAGGATGTCCACCAGCTCGTTCATGTCGAACTTGACGTTAGTGTTCTTGAACTCCTCCATCATCCGCAGGGCGGGACTGGGCGCCACTACCGGGGTTGGTGATGCCACCAATGACTGACCTTGCGGCCTCGCCAATGACGAATCCGGCGGATCCTGCGCGAACGCCGGGCTTCCCGCAGACATAACTACCAGGGCAAACGCAAAGGTCTCAAGAAGTCTCACTGATTTGTTCCTGCTCTCAGATTGACGGCTTTTCGCATTCTGCGCAATCACTGCCGCTCATCAAACACGAAAAAGGTAATTGGTTTGTTCAACACCATCGGTACCCCCGTGTTGCTCCGCGGGATGAAAACTTTTATTCATCTCCCACTCCTGCCCGGTTGACCACCCGGCCCGCACACCCCAGAATGGATATGACACTCTTTCTTTAACCGGTGCAGTCGCTCCGGCATTCCGTTTTCAGAGGTGTACATGCCCGCTTATCTGCTGCTGGTTCTTGCCATTCTCACACGCGTAGTCCCTCACCACGGCTGGCTGAACTTCACCGCCGTCGGTGGCGCGCTGCTCTACTTCGGCGCCCGGCGTCCGCGGCGCGAGATGCTGGCCCCCATGGCCGCCCTCATGGTCACCGACTATTGCCTAACCGTATTCGCCTACCACTACAGCTTCGAGTGGAAGTTTTACGTCACCACCTGGGCCTGGTATCTCGCTGTTATGGCTCTGGGATACATCCTGCTCAAGTCAAAGACCACTTGGCTTCGCGCCGGCGCTGCCGCCATCCTCGGACCAACATCTTTCTGGCTCATCTCCAACTACTCGGTTTGGGTCGGTGGCACGATGTATCCGCGTACCCTTGGCGGACTCGCTACCTGCTACGCGGCAGCAATCCCGTTCTATCGCAACGACCTGGTGGCGACAGCGATCGTAGTCGGCGTTGCCTTCGGCGTCCCCGTGCTGGTCCGCAAACTGGGCCCGGAGCGCGATACGAACGCCCTCGCCGTTCGCTAGAGAAACCTGAACTAGAAATGCCCCACAGGCACACCCTGTGGGGCATCTTCATGCAGGCCCGGGTCATTTACGCGTCCAGCCGGCTCTCCCCAGTCCGCCGCTTCCGCATCCACCAGATCCCAAACCCAACCGCCGCCAGACCCAGCACCATCAGCAGCACCGTCAGCGCATGGTGCTCCACAATCCCCACCGCGCCGGGCCCCAGCTTGATCACCAACGCAGACAGAATCAGCCAGCGCACCAGCCTTCCCGTGAATACTGCCAGCATGAAAGGCAGCACCCGCATCTCGAACACTCCAGCGGCAAAGACGAATGCCTTCCACGGCGTCGGAGGCGGCAAGGCAGATGGAATCGCCATTGCCAGAAACTCTTGTTTCTCAAACCGCAGCTTCATGCGCTCGTAGTGCGCCCGGTTCACTCGCTTCAGGATGAAAAGCTCGCCACCGGCACGGCCAAGTGCATAGGGCAGCAGTCCGCCCACGGCTGAGCCCGCCGCCGCCATCAGGCAGTAAGCCCAGAAGTGACCCTGATCTTTCCATACCCACACCGCAATCAGTGCGTCCATCGGCACCGGAATCGTTGAGGAATCCAGCAGCGCCACCGCTCCTGCTCCCAGAATCCCCCACTTGATCAGAATGGGAAGAATGACCAGCTTCCATTTGAGCCAAAAAGCCTGAAAAATGTGCTTCAAAAACGTTCCTTTCCCCTTCCCAAACGTCAATACCCCGGGGACATCCGCGACCGGCCAGTTGGCGGTCCCAAAAGATCAATTGTACGGTCTGGGTTATCTACGCCCGCGGCAGGTCGTGTAGCCAATTTCGGGGGTTCTCAATTCGTCTCCCAATTCCTGAAGAAGCTGTTTCCGTAGTTCTGCTGAAACGCCGAAAATGAGAGAATAGATCAGAAGGAAATCAGAGCAGAGCTGGCCGGGCAGTACGCACCCGAGGCAGCCGCAGCCCGCATGCCGACCAGTGAAGCCAAACCCTCCGCGCACGAGCCTCAGCAGCCCGCGGAATCGAGACCGAAGAGGGCCAGCACCGGCCCCCTGAACCTGACCGCACCTGAGGACGATCTTCCCTTGAGCGAAGATAGCCGTTATGTGGCTGAAGGGCTGTCCGAGACAGACAACAGTATTGAAAAGCCGCGAATTGGTCGCGGCGCCGCCACCTCGCGCTGGGTAGATTACGATACACACGAACTGCTGAACATGATCAGCGAGCTCGAAGATGAGCGCCGCTGGGCACGCCTGCGCGAGGGCATCTGGATCGCGCTCCTCATCCACATCCTTCTCATCTCCGCGATCACCTGGATCCCTCGCTATATCTTTCACGTAACCCCGGTGATTGACCCATTCGACGCTATTAAGCAGCGCAAAGACCTGACCTATCTCGATCTGCCTCCAGACGTCTTGAAGAAATTCGCGCCCAAGGTCGATGTCAAACCATTGCCGGAACGACAACCGCGCGTCGACAAAAAGACCTTGGAGGCACTCAACAAGCCTGCGCCTCCGGTGCCTCAGCCCGAACCGCAGCCCACCACTCCCCCTTCTCAGCCAGCTTTGACGTCGCCGGTTCCCAAGGTAGAGCCGGCTCCCCAGCCCAGCGAGGCTCCCCGCCCTCAAGCGGTTCCAGCACGTCCTAGTTTCGCCATGGGCTCCACTAATCCCGCCGATCAGTTACGCGACGCCATGCGCGGAGCGCGCAGCGGACCGGGTGCAACCGGCAATCCCGGCAGTGGAGGCGCGCTACCCATGCATCCTGGCGCAGGCTCCGGCGGCGTTCAGGTTCTCAGCGATACCCAAGGCGTGGACTTCAGTTCCTGGCTGCTTCGCTGGCATCGTGAGACCGAGCGTACCTGGGATCCTCTTATTCCTGACGAAGTGAACCCGCCCATCCTCAAAAAGGGTGCGGTCGTCATCCGCTTCAAAGTGCTGCCCAACGGTCGTCTTATGGAGGGCAGCATGGTGCTGGAAGGCCGCTCCGGCGACACTGGGCTCGATCGGGCCGCATGGGGAGCCCTGACAGGTTCGAACTACGCACCGCTTCCCAGGGACTTTCATGGCCCTTATCTGGAGCTAAGGGCGATTTTCCTCTACAACATGGACGCGCCCCACTAAGCAGAGCAATCGCCTGGCGTGCAAAACGGGTGACCCCTCGCAATATTTTGTCTCCTTTTTGATCTCCTCCATCTCAAAAATCTGCATCTAACGAACTTATAGGTGCCCCAACGCGATGACTTCCCGTCCTACCCGAGAAACCCTGGATTCTCTACGTGTCACTCTTCATAGGCTTGAGCAGACCAATGACTCGGCACCGGACGGGCAAGATGTTGTTGAGTTGAAACAAATTCTCCTCAATCGCATTGCTGAGCTTGAGACGCTTAATGCGTTGAACCCGCAGGAGTCTGAACAAGCGCCGCTCTCCGCGCCCTCCGATCTTCCTCCGCTTGCAGCCGTCACAGAAGAAGAGTCCGTTAAGGACACAATGGAAGCGGTGCCTTTGGAGAAGCTCGACTAATCACATTCCTGAACTATTACTTGAGCGCTCAGGCCGTAGCGTCCATCGTCGGGACATCTGCGTCAAAGCTGGCTGCCCGCGGGGGGTCGAGGGGTCTCGAACCATGCGGCAATTCAATCCCGTCTTGCAGTAGAAGCGCCTCGTACACGGGAATCGGACGCCAATAACGCGCCAGGACAAACGCCGTCATATTGGCAATCATGAGCGGTAGCACCAGCCCATAACCGCCCGTCATCTCGAAGACGATAAGAATCGACGTCATCGGTGCCCGGACGATACCTGCGAACACTGCCCCCATCCCGACCACCGCAAACGCGCCAATGGCATCCGCCGGGTGGTGAAATACCATCACGTCGATGTAACCAACAGCACCACCCAGCATGGCGCCCATGAACAACGACGGCGCAAAGATGCCGCCCGATCCACCGCTCGAGTAGGAACAGACCGTAGCCGCCAGTTTCAACAGACAAAACAACACCATGAACACCACCGGCATGGTCCCTGTAAGCGCGAGTTCCAGCGTCTTATATGGATCTCCAGCGATTCCATTGAGGTGAAACCAGTAAAACCCCAGAACCGCGAGCGCTCCTGTGGCCATACCGCCGATGGCTGGATGAATCCACTTTGGCACTGCAGTCCACCGCTTGAAGAGCGCGCGCAGGCGAAGAAGCGAATCAGTGAACGTGATAGAAACGACTCCAGCGAGAACACCCAGCAACGAGTACCAAACCAGCGACGATGCCGCACCAAGGGTGTAACTTCGCGGCATGTGAAAGACGGGAGTTGAGCCGAGGATTGAATGCTCCACCACTGCAGCCAATGCGGCTGCAACAATCACCCCCGACAGCATCGTCTGATCAAGGTCACCGATTAATTCTTCAAGCGTGAACGTGATGGCGGCGATCGGCGCATTGAATGCGGCGGCAATTCCCGCCGCCATCCCCACCGATGCCATGCGCCTGCAATTCTGCGGGCTCAGGCGAGCCGCCCGCGCCATCAGGCTGCTCACTCCCGCACAGATCTGAACGGTTGGTCCTTCAAGGCCCAGCGAGGCACCGGAGCCGATTTGAAACGCGCAAAGCACAAATTTCCCGACCGTTTCGCGCAACGATACCAGTCCGGAGCGCATTGCAAATGCAACCTTTACCTGGGGAATGCCAGACCCCGCAGCCGCCGGAGCCCAGAAGGTCAACCCGAGGCCGACAATCAGTCCGCCGATAGCCGGAGACAGAATGGTCAATACAATCCACCAATGCCCAGGCGCATGGTTGGCGCGATTGATCAGCAGCGCTTCAAGCCATCCGATCGATAGATGAAATGCCACCGCCGCCAGCCCGCATAGACCGCCAGCCAGAATTGTGACAGCGAGCAACCGCTGCCGTTCGTTGGCCATGCGTCGCGTAATCCAGGTCAAAACGCGCGGAAACAAGGCTCGCAACCAACTCGGTTCTTTCAATCTCTAGGGGACCTCGCGAAGATGAGCAGCACTAGTCAGTATAGAAGCCAATAAGACAATCGGAGTTAGCGGCTCCGGTTGCGATTTGCACGGAATTTGATTTTTTCAAAGATTCCGCCTATGGCTTCGGCTCGGTCTGCCGCATGAACTCCGCCAGGTAATCCTTCCAGACCGCAGCCGCAGTATGCGTGCCGTGTCCGCGTGTTGCGTCCGAAATCGGGATGAGTATGAACCGCGCATGCGGCATGCGCTTCACCATTTTCTCTGCAATGCCAAGCTCCGGAGGATTGATGTAATCATCAGCGGAGTTGATCCACAGCACCGGATCGGTGATGCTCTCCAGCCGCGGACTCGGATCATAATTCCAACTCGCGTTGAGGTAATAGATCATGTCATTCGCGTCCGGCGCAGGCCGCGCCCAATAGCGATCGACATATTGTTCAGCGGCCTCCCGCGTAGGCGCCTGTTTCTGCATGACGAGCGGAGCGGAACCCATCACGAGAATCAGCGTATTGGCCAGCCGCAATCCCTCCGCAGGTTCGGTAGTGTAGTCACCGTTCTTCCACGCTGGATCGAACTTGATGCCCTGGATGCTCATGTAGCGCATCATCCGGTTGCGGCCTGCAATCTGCACCGGCAGGCACGCAAACGGCGCCAGCGCATCCGCAAATCCCGGATACGTCTCACCCCACACAAACGTCTGCATGCACCCCATCGACGTTCCCAGAATCAACCGCAGATGGTCGACCTTCATCTGGTCGAGCATCATCCGTTGACTGCGCACCATGTCGTCGTAGTCGTAAGCAGGGAAGTGCATGCGCATCCCGTCCGACGGCTTTGAACTCTGTCCGTGCCCGATGTCGTCCGGCAGAATGATGAAGTACTTCTGGATATCGAGAATGCCACCCGGCACAAACAATACATCCGAGAAAACCGGATTCAGCAGCGAGTGCGCATTGCCGCCCGTTCCGTGCAGCAACAGCACTGCATTATCCACATGACCCGCAGCGTTGCGATGCGCCGTTCCCAGGGTAAGGTAGTGCAGCTTCAGTTCCGGCAGCGTCTCACCCGTGCCAAAGCGGAAGTTCGGCAAACTGACGTTCCCATCTTGGGTACTCCATTTGGTGCTCGGTGTGGTAGTCGCAGCCGACGTTGGCGCGGGTTGTCCATAAGTAGTAGTCACCAAGCATAGAAGTCCGAGCAGGAAGAACTGGGCTCCTCGCATAAACATTAAGAACTCCGGTCAGGGGAAGAAGATTTGTGCACAGGGCACCATTCTATCTCCCCGCTTTTCGTGGCAATATGGGTCTGAACATGCATCGGCATTTCCTTCTTGCAGGCTCGGCGCTCTCCTGAACAGGTAATTCTTGCTTCCCGAAAACAGAGGCAGTCTCAATGCGGATTCTTAGGATCGTTGGATTTGTGGCAGCAGTCTTGCTGCTGCCAATCCTCGGACTCATCGCCTACGCCGGCTGGGAATCTGCTCACATGGTCTATCCCAGCCTCGAAAATGAGAGTACATTCCTGCGAGCCTACGACCCAAAAGTTGCGTTGATGCCTTTTATCTACGAGATGCAGGGATACAGCGAGCCCGGTGGCATCGGGGGTGGAGCAGGAACCAAATTCGTGACCCATTTTGCGCATTTCGGAGAATATTTCACTATCCGGGCGGATCGTAAAGACGCGCTGATGGCGGCCGTGAACGACAACATTACCGAAAGACTTCGAACGAGCGGAGCGCGGATTCTCAATCAATCGGGCACGTCCTCCTCCGGATTTCACATTGATTACGAGTCGGGGAAGACAATCGGTTCTGTTGCGATCCAACCTCTCAGTCCCGGATCGGTACATCGTAATTTGCCATTGCCCAGTGGATTGGAAGACGTCTCGCTGAATTTGAGTGTCAGCGAACAGTGGTATCCAGGAGGTATCCCGACGGGCGTGCATGGTTTCCTTCCCGAATCGGATAGATAAGCACTTTGCCACCACATCATCTCGCGATAAAATCATTGCGTCAGTATGTTCAACCGCGCCGCAGCCCGCATCTCCTCCACGCCTATGCTCAAGCGCTACCGCCGCGGGCGCCCCGATCGTGGACGCACCTTCTCCCGCTGAGTAATCTATTTCCGTTGAATTTTTCTCCTCCCGCGTCGCACTCTTTGCCGGCGGGAGAAGTTCTCGCGGCTTAAAGTCGCAACTGAGTTTGAACTAGTCCGCCCCTGAGCGGATAGAAAGGTCTCCCCGATGAGTACCGAGATCAAGAACAGCTTTAATAGCCGTGCCACTCTAAAATCTGGCTCCAAGTCGTACGCGATCTTCCGCCTACCAGCGCTGAGCGCGCTCGGATTCGATCTGAGCCGCCTGCCCTTCAGCCTGAAAATACTTCTTGAGAATCTGCTACGCCGCGAAGACGGCGTCAATGTAACCGCCGCCGATATCGAGTTCCTTGCCAGGTGGGATGCCAAGGCCGAGCCGAGCCGCGAAATCGCCTACATGCCCGCGCGCGTTCTAATGCAGGATTTCACCGGCGTCCCCGCGATCGTCGACCTCGGTGCAATGCGCGATGCCATCAAGACCCTCGGCGGCGATCCTGAACGCGTCAATCCGCTGGTCCCCGCTGAACTCGTCATCGATCACTCCGTACAGGTCGATGAATTTGGAACCCCTCAGGCATACGAAGCAAACTCACTCCTCGAATTCCAACGCAACCGTGAGCGCTACGCATTCCTGAAGTGGGGCCAGACCGCGTTTCGCAACTTCAGCGCCGTGCCTCCCGGAATGGGGATCTGTCACCAGGTCAATCTCGAATACCTCGCGCGCGTCGTTTTCACCACGGATGTGAATGGCGAGTTGCAAGCCTATCCCGACACGCTGGTTGGAACCGACTCCCACACCACCATGATCAACGGCCTCGGCGTTCTTGGATGGGGCGTCGGCGGCATTGAGGCTGAGGCGGCTATGCTCGGCCAGGCTGTCAGTATGCTCGTTCCTCAGGTCGTCGGCTACAAATTAACCGGCAAGCTGCGCGAAGGCGCCACCGCAACCGACCTCGTTCTCACCGTAACGCAAGCCCTGCGCAAGCTCGGCGTCGTTGGCAAGTTCGTCGAGTTCTACGGTCCGGGAATCGCCGCTCTTCCGCTCGCTGATCGCGCCACCATCAGCAACATGGCTCCCGAGTACGGTGCTACATGCGGCATCTTCCCCGTCGATGCAGAAACGCTGCGCTATCTCAAGCTCACCGGCCGCAGCGACGAGCAGATCGCTCTGGTCGAGGCCTACTACAAGGAACAAGAGCTCTTCCACACCGAGAGCTCGCCCGAAGCCGAATACACGCAGAGGCTCGAGCTGGATCTCGCCGCCGTTGA
Source organism: Telmatobacter sp. DSM 110680 (assembly GCF_039994875.1). Lineage (GTDB taxonomy): Bacteria > Acidobacteriota > Terriglobia > Terriglobales > Acidobacteriaceae > Telmatobacter. Next base: position 2,502,457 of record NZ_CP121196.1, read on the forward strand.
ACCCAGCGTTGCAGGTCCAAAGCGTCCGCAGGATCGGGTGTTGTTGAAGGACGCTGCCGAGAGCTTTGCGAAGCAATTGCCATCCCTGCTCTCGCCGACCGCCAAGCCTCTCGGCACGCGCACCGCATCCATGTGGGAGTCGTCTGCAGTCAAAGACACCGCACTCGCTGTCGGTTCAGAGGACAACGAAGGCCCCGCTACTTCATCGGCAGCGACCAAGGCCGCTGGACAAGACAAGACGTTCAGATCTGGTCCAGTCACAACAACGGTTAAAGAGCGCTTCAATATCGATCCCGACAAGTATCTCGATCACGGTTCCGTGGTCATTGCGGCCATTACAAGTTGCACCAACACATCCAATCCGTCAGTGATGATGGCCGCCGGAATTCTCGCAAAAAAAGCCGTCGAGAAGGGCCTCACCGTTCCTCCGTGGGTTAAGACCTCGCTGGCTCCTGGTTCGCGCGTAGTCACCGACTACTACCAGAAATCTGGCCTCCTGCCGTACCTCGAAAAGCTCCGCTTCAACGTCGTGGGTTATGGATGCACTACCTGCATCGGTAACTCTGGCCCCCTGCCCGCAGACGTCTCCAAATCCATCGATGAGCACGGCCTGGTCGCGGTCAGCGTGCTCAGTGGCAACCGCAACTTCGAAGGTCGCGTAAATGTGGATGTGCGCGCGAACTACCTGATGAGTCCGCCATTGGTGGTCGCCTACGCCCTCGCCGGACGCATCGGACACAACTTCGATACCGAGCCTTTAGGAAAAGACAAAGCTGGGCAACCGGTCTATCTCAAAGACATCTGGCCATCGCAGCAGGAAGTTGCCGCAGCAATTGAAAAGGGCGTCAGCAGCGCCGGATTCCGCAACGAATATGCAACCGTAAGCGATGGCGACGCCAGCTGGCAGGGCCTCAGTTTTCCCACGGGCGACGTATACAAGTGGGAGCCCGACTCGACCTACATCCGCCAGGCGCCCTACTTCGACGGCATGAAGAAGCAGCCAGAACCCGTCACTGACATCCTCAATGCGCGCGTCCTCGCAGTGCTCGGCGATTCGGTAACTACCGATCACATCTCTCCGGCGGGATCCATCAAGGCCAACGGCCCGGCAGGGAAGTATCTCGCCGAGCACGGTGTCAAACCCGCCGATTTCAACTCCTACGGATCCCGCCGCGGCAATCACGAAGTAATGGTCCGCGGGACATTTGCGAATGTGCGCCTGCGCAACAAGCTCGCGCCCGGAACTGAAGGCGGCGTAACGCGTCTTTTGCCTGAAGGCGAGCAGATGTCCATCTTCGACGCCAGCGTGAAGTATGCAGAACGCAAAACCCCGCTGGTCATCCTCGCCGGCAAGGAATACGGCTCAGGCTCATCGCGCGACTGGGCCGCCAAGGGTCCGAACCTCCTCGGCGTGCGCGCCGTCATTGCCGAGAGCTTCGAGCGCATTCACCGTTCAAACCTCGTCGGCATGGGCATCTTGCCTCTGCAATTCGAAGAAGGCCAGAATGTTGAATCGCTGAATCTCACCGGTGAAGAAGTCTACGACTTCGCAGGCCTGACAACTCTTCTCAAGTCGAAGTTCGCCAATGGCCATACGCTGAAGGTGAAAGCAAAAGGCGCAGATGGAAGCGTGAAAGCGTTCGACGCCAGGGTCCGCATTGATACTCCGCAAGAGATCGAGTACTACGAACACGGCGGGATTCTGCTGTATGTGCTTCGTCAACTGGCCACAAAATAACGCCTCTCATCCTTGGGTGCCCCACGTCTCGCTTCGAGCTATGGGATGCTCAAGAATCTCTCGAAGGCAAAGTCCACAACAAAAATGCCACTCCATGCGGAGTGGCATTTCTATTTTCAGAAAAATAGATCTACCGGTGCTTCGCGACACCTTTTACAGTCTTTGCGGCGCGTTTCGCCTTCGCCGCCGGTGGAGCATGCGCCGCATCAGGTGCTGGCGTAACTTCGTCTTCGTGGGGTGCAAAAAAGCGGACTCCCTCCTGGTTGTGCTCACCCAGAACGTGAAGCCGCAGGAAGTTGGTCGAGCCTGACTTGGTGCGCGTCCCGGCGACGATCGCAATCACTTCGCGATTGCGCACGTAGCCATGTTGCTCCAGAAGGCTTTCAGCAACATCCACCAGCGCTTCCGTCGAGTTCACCTTGGGACAACGAACCGGCGTAGTTCCCCACAGCAGGTTCAAGCGATTGATGGTGAGATCGATCGGACTCAACGCAAAGATCGGGGCCGTCGGATGATACTTCGACAACTGGCGGGCCGTAGCGCCCGATTCCGTGAACAGCGCGATACCACGCAGATCAAGATCGTCCGCGGCATGCGCGGTTGCTTCGCAGATCGTCTCAGCAATCGAAAGCCGCGTCATCGAAACCCGCGGTGCGTTAAGGTGATCTTCCTTGATGTGGCGCTCCGCTTCGCTGATGATGCGTCCCATCATGGCAACGGTCTCCACGGGATACTTGCCCACGGCCGATTCGCCTGAGAGCATTACGGCATCTGTTCCGTCGTAGATCGCGTTGGCCACGTCAGAAACTTCAGCGCGTGTCGGCCGCGGATTTTCAATCATCGACTCCAGCATCTGCGTCGCCGTGATCACCGGCTTGAAATACTCCGATGCCCTGCGAATGATGTGCTTCTGAATCGCCGGGACTTTTTCCGGAGGAACCTCGACGCCCAGGTCTCCGCGTGCCACCATGATGCCGTCAGCTGCCTGCAGAATACTGTCCAGATGCTCGATGGCTTGGGGTTTCTCAAGCTTTGCAATGATCCACGTTTCGCCGCCATACGCTGACACACGATTGCGCACCAGCCGGACATCTTCCGCAGTGCGCACGAACGACACAGCGATCGCATCGACGCCATTCTTTAGAGCGAACTCGAGGTCCTGCGAATCTTTTTCTGTGAGCGACGGCACGCGCACGGGAATACCGGGCAGATTGATGCCTTTGTTCTCACCCAGCATTCCGCCGTTGATGATCTCGCATACCACATCGGCGCCGATCACCTCGTGAACTCTGAGCTCAATCAAGCCGTCAGAGAGCAGAATCCGCGAGCCCTGTTCAACGTTTTCAGCAAGCGTCTTGAAGGTTGTTCCCACTAGCGATGCCGTGCCGGGAACTTCGCGGGGAGTGATGGTAAGCCGTTGGCCCGCTTTCAAAAGAACTGACTGGTGATCCTTCAGCTTTGAAGTGCGAATCTTGGGGCCTTGCAAGTCGCCAAGGATGCAGAGGGGTTTGTGTTCTTCGCGGCTGACCTTGCGAATCATTTGTATGAGGGCAAGCTTCTCTTCATGGGTGCCGTGAGAAAAATTAAGGCGCACGACATCGATTCCGGCGCGCACCAGATCGCGAAAAACAGGCTCGGTGTTAGAAGCAGGACCGAGTGTGGCGACGATCTTCGCGCGGCGCTGGATAGGGTTTGCGTTCAGGTTCGTGTCAACGAACGGCATAAGGTAAGGCTCCAAAAAGGGTTCGTTCCGGGAAACGGGGATGTATGTGTGCGGTCCGCTCCATTATACAAAGTCGGCTTAGCGCAGAATCTCCCGATCCATCATGCGACCGCGATCGTGTCCGAGTCGGTGAGACTCGTCACTGACGAAAGCCGCCGTAATCGCGCCTCAAAGTCGATTGTTGCGTTCGCGAAATAGAACCCCGTTCAGTTCCGCTCCCAGCAGCGCACTGAATGACGTGATGTACAGCCACACCAAGGTGGCGATGCCCGCTCCGAAAGAGCCATAAAAAATGGTATAGTCCGCGATGCGGGTGACGTACCAGCCAAACGCCAGGGTCGCCGGAAACCACACTGCGCTGGCAGCAACTGCGCCCGGCATCACGCGAAGCCAGTGTTCTCCACGTTTGGTCCCAAAGTGATAGAGCGCTCCCAGCACTGCGAGACTGGTAGCCAGCGCCAGTGTCCAGCGCGCCATCCGCCACAAAAACAGCACCACGTGACGCAACTCATGGCCAGACTTAACTACCATCCACAATTCGATTGCGCGACCGAAGACCAGTAGCAGCGTAGCCAGCGCCAGCGGCACCAGCACAATGAAAACCAGGAACAGCGCGCGAAGACGTCGTTCCCAGAAACCCCATTCGTTGCGTGGAAGCCGATAGGCCCTCCGAAAGCCCTCCATCAGCGTCAGCATCAGCCCCAGTCCAGCGAAGACGCTCAGCGATAATCCAGAAGTGATCAACCGGGCAGGATGAGCATTACGTGCCTGCATCGTTGAAAGCATCAGGCGCACGGTGTCTGCGGGAAGAATCTGCATGGAAACCCAGCGAATCTCGCCCACAACGGTCGGACCCTCCGGAGCCTTCGCGATCAGCGCGGTGAGAACGATGAATGCAGGGAAAAACATCAACATGCCCGAATAGGCGGCTGCTTTAGCCGTGTTGAGCACGTCGTGTTCGAGGGCCAGAAAAACTGACTTACGAAAATGGCGAAGGGTTCGTCGCATCGGTACCACATCAAAGACTAGTGCATCTGGCGGCCTCCGGCGAAGTAACCAACGGCTCTGGTCCCTCAGGAGACAATGACTGCGCAGGCCGATTTCTGACTGGCTCGACTCAAACGGTTTATCATTTTCCGGACATGATGAAGTCCAGTTTTTGCGCGGTCCCACATGCAGTCTTTCTCATGCTGTTTGCCGGGTTTGCTGTGGCTGCTTCTTCCGCCCAGGACCATTCCACGCCCAATTCTCAGTTGGCCTCCAAGGACATCGATACCAAGGTCGAAGCTCTGCTGAAACAGATGACGCTCGACGAAAAAATTGGGCAGACTGTGCAATATTCAGCGGGATTTGCAACCGGCCCTTCCGCCTCAAACCTGACCTATGACGAATTGGTCGCCAAAGGCCAGGTGGGTTCCATGCTCAACGTGGTCGGCGCCGAGCGCACCAACCGCTATCAACACATCGCCGTGGAGAAGTCGCGCCTTCATATTCCCATTCTCTTCGGGCTCGACGTCATCCACGGCCACCACACCACGTTTCCCGTGCCGTTGGCCATCGCGGCAAGCTGGGATCCCCAGGCTGCGGAAACCGTAGCGCGCGTAGCCGCTGAAGAAGCTCGCGCCGACGGCATTGCCTGGGTCTTCTCGCCCATGGTCGATATTGCGCGCGATCCACGCTGGGGCCGCATCATCGAGTCCAACGGTGAAGATCCTTATCTCAGCTCAGCTTTGGCGCGCGCCTGGGTCAATGGTTATCAGCAGGGCGATCTATCGAAACCGGATTCCGTGGCCGCATGCGTTAAGCATTTCGCTGCATATGGCGCGGCCATTGCCGGCCGGGACTACAACGCCGTCGACATGAGCGTATTGACTCTGCGGCAGGTTTATCTCAAGCCCTATCACGCCGCCGTTGATGCAGGCGTGGCTACCGTGATGACGTCGTTCAATTCCATCAACGGAGTCCCAGCGACAGCAGATCCGTTTACCCTTACCCAGATTCTTCGTAAGGAATGGCGTTTCGATGGCTTTGTCGTGTCCGACTGGGGCGCGGTTGGAGAGCTTAAAAACCATTCCATCGGCGATGGTCCTACAGTAGCTCGCAAGGCTCTGCTTGCGGGCACCGATATGGACATGGAAGGAGATCTGTATGGCACTGTAATCGCCGCGCAGGTACGCTCCGGCAAAATTTCTGAGAAAGTCATCGACGAAGCTGTGCGCCGCATTCTGCGCGTGAAATTTGCCCTTGGGCTCTTTGATCACCCTTTCACAAATGTAGGCTCCGCGTATTCGCCCACAACGGATCGTCGCGAAACTGCGCGAAAAGTCGCAGACGAGACTATGGTCTTGCTGAAGAATGATCCGGTCGAGGGAGCAGGTGCTCTGTTGCCGCTTAGCGCAAAAGCAAAGACGGTGGCACTCATCGGTCCCATGGCAGATGATGCGCTTGACCTGCTCGGTGCATGGACGGTCGCAGGCAATCCCAAAGATGTAATCACACTGAAGTCGGCACTCGCCGACCGCCTCGGAGACAAGCTGATCTTCGCGCCGGGTTGCGGTTTGCTGTCAGGCGAAGACGAAAAGACTCTCAAGAGCGTCAGCTTCACCGGAACGGCAACATCTGCGGATCAGTCCATCACGGACGACGACAAGACGATTGCCGAGGCAGTAGAAACGGCACGTAAGTCCGATGTGGCCATCCTCGCGCTTGGCGAATCAACTAACTGGATGGAGGGCGAGGCATCCAGTCGTGCGCATCTCGGCTTCACCGGCAATCAGGAGAAACTTCTTGAGGCTGTCGTTGCCACGGGCAAGCCGGTGATCCTTGTTGTGCTGGCGGGCAGGCCGCTCGAATTGAAATGGGCCGCCGAACACGTCCCCGCAATTCTCGAAGCGTGGAGCCCCGGTATCGAAGCCGGTCCGGCTGTTGCGGATGTGCTCTTCGGTGACGTAAATCCGTCCGGCAAGCTCCCCTCCAGCTTTCCTCGCGCCGTGGGACAGGAACCGCTCTACTACGCCCAGATGCCAACTGGCCGTCCAGCCCATGGCGACTTGGCAATCTTGCCACGCAACGCGGCTGAGAAATTCGTCTCCCGTTACATGGATGAACCCAACTCCGCGCTCTTTCCATTCGGCTGGGGACTGAGTTACACGCGCTTCAGTTATTCCAAGCCTGCAATCGATCGTGCGGCAGTACCCGTGCGTGAAGTCGCCGACATTCATCAGCCTATTGCTACAGTCAGCGTGGACGTGAGCAACACGGGAAGCGTGAAGGGCACTGAGGTCGTGCAACTGTACGTTCGCAATACCGAGGCCAGTGTGGAACAGCCGGTGCGCGAGTTGAAAGGATTCGCACGCGTAACTCTCAATCCCGGCGAGACAAAGCACGTGACCTTTCCACTGGGATTCGACGAATTGAATTTCTACGGCGTGGATGCAAAGAAGACGATTGAACCGACTACCTACGACATCTGGGTCGGTGGCAACTCGCTGGCGACATCCGAGACGATGCTGAAAATCACCGATTGAAACGAATCAGGAATGCGGTTTCGAGTCGCAAATATTCGAGTGCTTGATGAGGCTTTCAAAGGCCCCCGGAATTTGGGAATCCCACTCACCCCAATCGTGACCGCCCGGCTTGATGTGAAATTCAAAGCTGAAATGTGAATCTCTCAGTTGCTGGGCAAATCGCTGGTTCGGATCACGCAGCGGCTCATTCTCTCCGACGGTCAGGTAAATGTATGGGGTTTTCGAAGGTTCTGCCTTTTTGACAAGTCCGAGCGGGTCGCGGGCAGTCCTTGCATCGCTCCCCCAAGGCCCGAAGATAGTGCGAATCCTCCACCACTCTCCTGTTCTCTTCATGTTGTAACGTCGATGAAGAATGTCGATCGACGGACTAAACGCAGCGACAAATCCAAACAGCTCGGGCCGCGTGAACGCGATCTTGATAGCCGCAAAACCACCCATGGAAATGCCAATGATTGCTCTCTTATCCCTGGTATTCGCCGCTGGGAATCGAGATTCGACGTCAGAAATGAGATCGGTGAAGGCGTAGTCCTCGTACCGGTCTTCCGTCTTCCCGGCCGCATTCATGTAATACGAAAACGCACCTTCCGGCATCACCAGGATCAGGCCCTGCGCCGCGTATCTAGATACTTGGGAATTGTTTGACCAGTCTCGAAATCCTCCGTTCCCACCATGAAGCAAATAGACAACGGGAAGCTTTTCTCCTTGCTCGATATGCACGGGCAAAAATACGCGGTAGGGCATGTCGCGATTCAGCGCAGGCGAATGAAATGTGATGTCTTGCATCGAGACGTTCGGAGCAACGAAAGGCTGGTCTGGACGCGCGGGCGGGTTTTTGCGACAACTCGTGACGGAAACCAGTAGAAGCAGCGAAAGCGCCGGCGCAATGGTTCGCAGCATTTTCATAGGAGTGACAATTCTAGGGCTGAACGCCGTCCCACAACGCCGCTTTTACAAGACGCTGAATCAGCGGGAATACGGGGACCATCCAGTGCATCCGCGTTTAGTACGCCCAAATGGAACCCAGTGATATTGTCCAGCGTAATGAACCGGGTACACTGTCTTCGATAGGAGGCCTGATGCAGACCCGGATTCAAGGCACCACCATGCCCGTACTCGATGTGCAACTTGACCCTAACGAGAGCGTCTTCTCTGAGAGCGGCGAACTCTCCTGGATGACCGGTTCCATCCAGATGACGACCCATACGCAGATGGGCGGAGGGGGCGGATTATTCGGCGTCCTGAAGCGCGTTGCTGGCGGCGGAAGCCTCTTCATGACCGAGTACCGTGCCAATCAGTACCCGGGCGAAGTCTCCTTTGCCACCAAGGTCCCCGGACACATCGTGCCAGTTCAGTTAGGCCAGGGTCAGGAATACCTGGTGCATCGTCACGGCTTTCTTTGCGCCACGCCGCAAGTCACCATTAGTGTCGGATTCCAACAATCACTAGGCGCAGGAATTTTCGGCGGCAGCGGATTCATGCTGCAGAGAATCGGCGGCCTTGGCACGGCGTGGCTTGAACTTTCCGGCGAACTTGTAATGAAAAACCTCGCTCCCGGCGAAGTCCTGCTGGTGCACCCCGGCCACGTTGGAGCGTTTCAGGCATCGGTCGGCTTCCAGATAACGATGGTTCCCGGCATCAAGAACATGATCTTCGGAGGGGATGGCATCTTCCTCGCAGTCCTCACCGGGCCAGGGACGATTTGGCTCCAGACGCTGCCCATATCCCGTTTGGCGCATCAGATTAGCGAGTACCTTCCGTCGATGGACCGCCGCCAGGTAGGCAATACAGCGGGGGGTGCCATCCTCGGAGGCGTAATCGGCTCCATCCTGGGCAATGACCAGTGATACAGAAACGATAAGAATCGGGGAAGAGTGACAGAACGGGAAACGAGCAGGCAAAGTATTCGCGGGCGCGATCTGCGCGTCGATATCGTATTCGCCTTCACACTTGCTGTGGCCTGCTACCTCGCGTGGCAACTGCGTGCAGTTTTGCTCCTGCTCTATGTAAGCGCCTTGGCTGCCGTAGTTCTCACTCCAGTCGTCCGCGCTACATCCCGCTTTCGCATAGGTCGCGTTAGGCCGTTCAAAGGGCGCGCCATCCTTATTCTTCTTCTTGCCGTTGCTGGCGGACTCACAGCTTTCGGGTTTCTCGCCTTTCCGCCCGTAATTCGCGACTTGCACAAATTCGCAGACGACATGCCGTCGCGCCTGCCGGCGATGCTCGAAAAAGTGAAGCGCATTCCTTTTGCCGATCAGATCAACACCGACGAAGTTGGCACGAAAATACAGGACTTTATCAGCAACGCCGCAACCTACCTGCTGTTGTCAATCAAAAATTGGGCGGGCGCGGTATTCGGCATTGCCATGGGCCTGATCCTTACCGTCTATTTCATTCTCGAAGGCGATGTCGCCTATCGATGGGGCCTCTCGTTCTTCCCGCCGGATAAGAGGCCTCGTCTCGATGCCGCCCTCCAGCGCGCTGAAGTACGCATGGGGCAATGGTTACTGGGGCAGGGAAGTCTGATGCTGATCCTTGGATTGGCCAGCACCATCGTTTATGTCTCGCTTAATGTCCGCTATGCCTACGCCCTGGGAGTATTGACCGGGCTGCTGAATATCATTCCTGTCATGGGAGCGGCCGTCAGCATCGCCCTTGCGTTGTTGGTAGCCTCCATTGATTCGTGGGGGCGAGCACTAGGTATAGCGATCTTTTACCTCGTATGGATCCAGGTGGAGAACTCGTTCCTGGTGCCGCGCATCATGGGCACGCGCGTCGGTCTCCCCGGTCTGTCTATCCTCGTGGCTTTGCTCATTGGCTCGGAACTTGGAGGAGTTCTAGGCGCAATCGTCTCGGTCCCCACTGCCGTGCTGGTGTCAGTACTGCTCGATGAGTACCTTGTCCAGAAAGAACCAGACGATATCAAATTAGAAGTGGGCAAAGACAGCCCCCAATAATTCGCTTCCAAAAGAAATTCACCGAACCAACACTACTGTGTGCTCAAGCGGTACACCCTGGGTGCTAAATCCGCTTCTGTGGTGTAGAACTCTGAGTAGCCCCGTGCGCGATTTCGAGCAAACTCGTACCGAATTTCAGGAGATACTCGCCAAGCCCATTCGCGAACTCGGGCTAAGACTCGAGGGCTCTCCGCTCGAGCGATTTGTTCAGCAGCTCTATCGCGAACTCGAAGTTAAAGGCATCCATAAATTCCGTCCGCAGTGTTATCTGACCGATGAATGGGGATGTCCCTCCGGCGAGCCTGTGATCGGAATTCCGTTCTATCTCGCGAACCCCGATCTGGCAAAGCTTGAACGCGATATGAATGACCTCGAAGATGCACGCGAGATCATGATGTACATGCGTCATGAGGCTGGACACGCCTTCAATTACGCCTACCAACTGCACAAAACCGCCGAGTGGCGCAATCTCTTCGGCCCGTTTCGCCGCGCCTATCGGGATAACTATCGCCCCATTCCCTTTTCGCGGAAATACGTCCGCCACATGGCCGGGTGGTACGCGCAAAAGCATCCCGATGAAGATTTCGCTGAAACGTTTGCTGTGTGGCTCACGCCTCGCTCTCAATGGCGAAAGCGCTACAACGGTTGGGATGCGCTATCCAAGTTGCAATACGTCGATCGCATCGCGCACAAGATTGGAGATGTCGAGCCCATCCGCCGTCGCGGTCGCACCGACATCACCGTCGATGAAATGGAATCAACGGTTGGCGAGTTTTATCATCTCAGTCTGCCTGAGGAGATTCCGGTCGAGGAACTGGCGCTCGACGCCGACCTCGCTGACATATTCAACATCTCCCCCAAGCGGCGCACCAGCGTGCGTCCAGCCCATGAGATGCTGAGTCAACACCGCAAACCCATCATCGACAAGGTCGCTTATTGGAGCGGCGTGCAGCGCCCCATCGTTAAGCGCCTCGTAGAAGCTATCTGCAAACGCGTAGAACAGCTCGGTCTGCGCGTGGATGTTCGACGTGAGTCCGAATACCTCACGGAGTTCACCGTATACACAACCGCACTCTCCATGAATTACCTGGTACGTGGAAAGTTCGTTCACCCCTGAGGAGTGCCGGCAACTGTCGTCGCACCGATTGGAGGCAGCATGGCGAAATTGAAAGTGACCGTACTGTACGACTTGTGGGAAGAAGAGCCCGCCGAAGTGCAGGAAGAAGTTCCCACGCCACGAAAGCGCAAAGGGAAGAAACCAGCGCGCAAAAAGAAGCCCGTAAAACACGACCGCGAAGAAATCTTCGAGGCCCTTGAGAAGCTCGGCCACGAGCCGTCTTATTACGTTCTCGATGGCCGTCCGCAATCTCTCGTTGGACTAGCCAAATGTGGCGCCGATCTCATCTTTAATCTCACTGAATCCTATGCAGGTGACGACACCAAGGAGATGCACGTTACCGCATTCCTCGATCTGCTCGACATCCCGTACACCGGCGCGGGACCGCATGCCAACATTCTTGCGCAGGACAAATCCATCGCCAAAAAGATGTTCGCTTTTTACGGAATTCAGTCGCCTTGGTTTGCGACAGCCTATCGTGGCCACATCGACCACTCGCATGACATCGCCTTCCCGCTCATCGTTAAGCCAACGTCTGAAGACGGCTCCATCGGCATCGATGCAGCAGCCGTCGTTAACAGCGTGAAGGAATTGATGGAGCGTGTCTCCTACATACAAGCCGAATTCGATTCCCCCGCATTAATTGAGGAATACATCGAAGGTCGCGAAATCTACGCATCCATCCTCGGCAATTATGAAAATGCGCGCGCCCTTCCGCTTGTCGAACTCGATCTTTCCAAGCTTCCCAAGGGAGTGCCCAAGATTGCAAGCCAGGATGTGAAATTCGAGAAGGACACCGAAGCTTACAAGTTGACTAAGTCAGTGATCGCCGAAGATCTCGATGAAGAGATCGCGACCAAACTCACTGAAACCGCGATCAAGGCCTACCGCGCCGTAAAGCTTCGCGACTATGGCCGCATCGATATGCGTGTATCAAACAAGGGAGAGGTGTATGTCATCGAAGCCAATCCAAACCCCTGGCTTTCCAGCGGTCAGGAGTTTGCCATGGCCGCCAGAAAATCTGGTCTCTCTTACACTCAAATGATTGAGGAAATCGTTGACCTTGCGATGGCTCGCCAATCGTAGACGACACTGCGAACGCCCCTTACCCGGCGCTCGATGCTTGGCACTGGACGACTATTGGTTCACCGGAACGTCGGCTGCCACCGATGCGGTCAACGTCATGCCGGGCTCAATCTTCGCTTCATTCCCAGGTGGGAGCGGTCCAGACACATGCACAAAATTCGTGTCCGAAATATGATTCAGTTCCGAGCCGATATCGGGAGCAACCAGCGTATACGTTCCACTCAGCGGAATCGTGACGCCATGCGCGCTCAGATTCGTTGTGTGGAACACGATCACACCTGACCTTCCGTTTTGGCCGGCATGCTGGACCGATGTGACGACGGCTTCGACCGACATGCCCCGAGGCGCAATAATCTTGCCGTTCACCACCAGGTTTTGATCCAACATCAGGTAGAAATGATCGCCCGCCGCCGTGGTGTCAGATGTCAGGCGATTTCCGGTCTGCAGGCGAATCGTCGTCCCCTTCGTTACTGTCGATCCCGAAACCGAGGAGTCCATAGGAAGCGCCGATCCAGGCCCGTTCACCGTGTAGCTTGCGGCGACGATTGGACTGGGAGCCTTTCCCGGTTCTTCGGCAAATGCCTGAATACGTGTGTTCGCATTTACAACGATCGGGTCGCGATATTGAGTGGACGATTCCGTCGGCGTCCAACCATCGGTTGTGTAATAAATCACGGCATTCGGATTAGGGCTGGAAAGAATAACCGGCGTTCCCGCCGCGATCTCTCGCGGGCTGGGAAGGAAAACCGGCGACTGTGCACAATGGCAGTCCTGGAATCCCCGATAGTTGTTATTCACGACCTGCACGCCGCCCTGCTGCGGCATTCCCGAACGCGAGTTGAGCGGTGCAACCGGCACCGCTGTAGCAGCCCCGGTTTTGGCAACGGACGGCTGACTCAACTGGATCGATTCGCCAAAGGCCTGTCCTGATGCCGTGCGGGCTATGGCGAAGCCAAGACATACAAACAGAGGAATGGCTCTCATTCTGATTCTCCAAGGAGGTCAGAGACAGAACAGCAGAGTTGAACTCCGATTTCAAGGCAAATCTGTTCTTATCTCTGCTCTAAAGGAACCTGCCCGGAAGAATGAGAGACCTTGAGTGCAGCATCAACCACGGCTTTGGTAACCCCGCAATTCGAAAGAAAGCGCACTACCGGCGCGCTGAGTGATTCGCCAGGGTTCAGGCCCGCGCCTCCTTTGAGCGATGCCGATTGCAGAGGGCCGCTCCCCTGAGATTCCAGAATGAGGCTGGCAAGTTTGCGAGCCAGCGGTACATCGAAGCTCTCTGACACAAATACCAGCTTGCCGCGACGTGTAATCACGACCGGGCCTTCATTCGTGCTAAACACCTGCTCTATCGAGCCGTCGGCTTGGTTCGAGGCGTTGTCGGCAATTTTTTGCTCCTTCAGGCCGGAGTATTTCCGCCCCAATTCATCCGCATACAATCGCACAAATGCCTGCGCGGAACTCTGGTTCTTCCAGGCAGACAAATAAAACAGGGAGATGGACTTGGTGGTCGCCTGTTCGGCCGGCGTAGCGTTGAGCCGCTGGCCCGCCCAATAGATCCCGCCATCCCAGGCCGGAGTAAGATCACGAGCTGCGTTCTCGCCCCCAAAAAGCCCGGCAAGAATGTGAAGATCGAGTTGGCCCACCTGGCCAATGTCGTAAGGACGGTAAGTGGCGTCGACGAGCGGATGAATATTCGGCAAGTAGGGAACCGTGGGCACATGCCCCTGCTCGTATTCGCGGGGGTTCATGATCTCCCATGACGAGGACGGCGGCCGATCAAGAGCCCCAGTAAAAGCCGCGGCCTGTCCACGGTCCATCCACACATCCTGCTCGAAGCTCAGTCCTTCCCGGTAAGGAAAAAGAAGCGATTCAGATAGAAGCAGCGGAGCGCGCGCCAGCATCGGCGAGTTGTCCGAGCCCGACATCCGCTTCTTGATGAATTCCACAATCTCCGGGTTGCCGATGAGGCTTTCTCCCATCGGCTTAAGCATGTCGTCCATCATCACCGCCGTGGCCTGTCCCTCGGTCACCGCTTCCCGCGCCGTATCGAGCTCGTCCTTGGCAAGATGATCGTTGTCTTCTGAAGACGTTCGCGAGACGTCGGGAGGCGTCTGGTCGCTCCACTTATCCAGATCGAGATGCTGGTCTTGCAGTGCATGCGTCAGTTCATGGGCCAGAACCGGTTTCTGCTCGTCCACTGAGATCCAGTCCAGCATGTTTACCGTTTTGGTCTTGGGATCGTAATAAGCTTCGATCTGCTCTTTCAGCAGTGCCAGCAGAAAAGGCTTGAGGTTAAAATCCCGATCCAGCAGTCCAAATTTCTTCAGTACGATCTCGCTGCGCTGCATGCGCTTGGCATCTTCGTCTTCGTCGAACTTTTCGCTCAGGTAGTGCTCCACGGCACCACGTGTGGTCATCTGCCGCTTCACTTCGCTCTTGATGGGAAAGCCGCTTTCCTGCGACGAGAACTTCAGCAGTTCGTCCACTAAACTGAAGAGCTGCTTAGCCTGGTCCGGAGTGATGTGCGTATCCCCGTCTTCGACCCCAGCCTTTGATTTATCAGGCACCTGGGCATCGGCTTTCCCCTCCGGCTTTGCCTGCGGTTCAGATGTCTGCGAGGAAGGAGAGGTCTGTGGCGCTGGTGAGACTTTTGGGGCACCCGTTTGCGCATTTGCACCGCCAACAGCTACCCCGAGCAGGGCCGTCAACCATAAAACCGCCCGGCCTATCGTACTGAATTGGTGCAACTTGCTCATTCTCTCTCCTTGCTGTTTGTGGAACTCCGCGAGGGTCAAGCCGGCATCTGATCTCAAGGCTATAATCAGGATGCGCAACCGCGCCAGCTTTCCTCAGAAAAGCGCGCTTTGCGGGTGAATTGCTCCCCTATGACCGAGAACCTTGCTGTAACTGCTCTCCCGACTCCGCTGGCTACTCAACTTGCATCCGCACCCAATTCACCACGGCTAGTCGAATTCCGCGGCGCGCTGACCGCCCAAGCATTTGACGCGCCAGCCGTCGAAATAGCGGCTCTTGCCAAAGGTGCGGCAGCGCACGATCTTGGTTGGATGCGACGAGTCAACGTTCGGGGCGAAGATCGCTTTCGCTGGTTAAGCGGCATGGTCACAAACACTGTGAACGATCTGCCCAAGAACGGCGGAGCCTGGAACCTGGTGCTGAATGCGCAGGGACGCATCCAGGGCGACCTTATGGTGTGGCGCGACGGCGATGCACTGGATCTGCTGATTGCCGCCGATCAGTACGAAAAGCTAATTACCCATCTCGATCGCTTCATCATCATGGACGATGTTGAATTAATAGGACAGGACTCTACGACGGAAACATCTGTCGGGTTGATCGGGCCCCAGGCCGGCGAGGTTCTAACCCGAATGGGTTTGCCTGTCCCCGCCGCACCCATGACCATGGAGCGCGTGGAATGGAATGGTCTTGATCTGAGGATCTACCATAGCTACGGCACTCTGGCGGAGCACTTTGAGATTGGCGCCCCTCTCGCCGGATTGACGCTTCTGTGGCGGGCACTGTCCACGGCCGGAGCTATCCCGATAGGCGCAGATTCCCTTGAAACCTTCCGCATCGCGGAAGGAATTCCACTCTACGGCGTCGACATCGCCGAGCGCGACCTGCCCCAGGAAACCTCCCAGATGAGAGCCCTTCACTTCAGCAAGGGATGCTACCTCGGCCAGGAGATTGTGGAGCGCATCCGCTCCCGCGGCAACGTGCACCGCCATCTCCGTCAACTGGAGCTCGACGGCCTGCTTGCGAAGCCCGGATCGGAACTCGTTCTGGAAGGTGCTCCCGTAGGCACGATCACCAGCGTGGCGGAACTGCCCCTGTTGGGATCGACACGCCGATTCGCACTTGGGGTAGTGCGCTCTGAGGCCGAGGTCAAAAATCAGCCGTTGAACTACGACGCAGGCTCCGATACGGCCTCCGCGAGGATTCTGCCCGCCCCTCCGGCTTTATGATCGAAATTGACTGGAAAGTTGGATTATGAGCGATACCCCCAAATTCGAAGTAATTGATCGCCGCAAATTGAAAAAGGACGAGGAACAGGAAAGCGGCACTTCCCACTCAACGGCGGAGACAGCCCCTGAGCCCGAAAAGAAGTCTGCTGGACCGCAACTGGTTGAAACAGAAAGCGCGAAGGCACCGGCGCCGGAAACGTCATCGGATCCGGAAGAGGAGTTCGCCGGAGAAATGCCGCCGCTACCCTCCGCTGAGGAGATGCGTGAGCAGGCAAGTGCTTACGATGCATCGGCGCAGCGCGTTGAAGACCTGATGCGGGCTCAGAATCCAACCCTGGGAGCCCAGCCGCCCATCAAGTTTGAGCACCTCGTCCAGCAGTTGTACCTCTCTGCGTTAATGCAGATGGGTGCCGCAACCCCCGAAGGTCAGCGCCCCCGCGTAGATATCATCGGAGCCCGTCAAAGCATCGATCTGCTCAGCGTCGTTGAAGAAAAAACAAAAGGTAATCTGACCGATACCGAGCGGCGCATGCTCGACACCGTCTTGTTTGAACTCCGCATGACGTTTCTCGAACTCACCAAGA
Source organism: Telmatobacter sp. DSM 110680 (assembly GCF_039994875.1). GTDB lineage: Bacteria > Acidobacteriota > Terriglobia > Terriglobales > Acidobacteriaceae > Telmatobacter. Next base: position 2,519,178 of record NZ_CP121196.1, read on the forward strand.
TGATTTCGTTGCAGGGCGTGCAGGCCCCTCCACCTAAACCGGAAAAACACTAGCTGTCGATGGAAGGCCAGCTTACATTTCTGGGCACCGGAACTTCCATGGGAGTTCCCACGCTGGGGTGCAACTGTGCCGTTTGCACATCCACTAACCCGCACGATCGCCGACTTCGCCCCTCCGTGCTGCTGCAATGGAACGACGGCACCCGTGATCGCGTCGTTCTCATCGACACCGGTCCCGACTTCCGCGAACAGGCGCTGCGCAACAAGCTTACTCGCGTCGATGCGGTCTTCTACACGCATGGCCACGCTGACCACATCTTTGGTCTCGATGACCTGCGGCCCCTCAGCTTTACGGTGTTCCGCGAAGGCGGCCAAATCCCGCTCTTCGTCTCGCCGGAGACGGAAGAAACACTGCGCCGTATCTACGACTACACGTTCTCCTCCGAAGCCACCTACCCCAACCGGGCACGCGTGCACCTGCAATCCCTCGCCGACCGTGAAGATGTTCTCGGCGTAGAATTCATCCGCATCCCAGTCTTCCACGGAGATCTAGCGATCAACGGATTCCGCTTCGGGCGCACGGCCTACCTCACCGACGTCAGCCGCATTCCTGAGCAAAGCTTCGCGCTGCTCGAAGGTCTGGATCACGTCGTGCTTTCCGCGCTCCGTCACAAACCGCATCCCAACCACGCCACCGTTGAGCAAGCAGTCGAATGGGCCAAACGCATCGGCGCAAAGCACACCTGGCTCACCCACATTGCGCATGAACTGGGCCACGAAGATACCAACGCCAAGCTTCCCGAAGACATCCGCATGGCCTACGACGGGCTTAGTTTTCCCATCAAGCTGGATCGAAGAACCACCCGGACGGCCCGCAACACAGTCAGCATAGGAACCATCGACTCCAGCACAACTGTCCCGGTCTACCGTTCGCTCGAGGAAGTCCCGCGCGATTTTGGCCCCTGCATCGCCGCCATCGGCAACTTCGACGGTGTTCATCGCGGCCATCAGCAAATTCTGGCAGCGGCAGCCGCCGAAGCAAAACAGCGTGGCATGCGCTCCATCGCCATCACCTTCAATCCGCATCCCGCCCAGTTTCTCTACCCCAAAGAAGCACCCAAACTGCTCACCTTCCTTCCCGAACGCCTGCGCCTGCTGGCCAAAACCGGTGTAGACGCTATCCTCGTGCTGCCCTTTGATGAAGCGCTTTCCCGCGTGAGTGCCGAAGATTTCGTGCGAAACGTTCTCATCGGCCTGTTGAAGGTCCGTGGAATCCATGAAGGCGGCAACTTCCGCTTCGGGCACGGAGCAAAGGCCGGCATTGCGGAACTGCGAGTCTTCGGAGAAGAGTTTGGATTTGCCGTGCATGTGCATGCTCCGGTCCGCGTTCATGGACTGGAAGTATCAAGTTCCGCCGTCCGCAGCCATGTTGCAGAAGGCGATGTAAGGCGCGCCCGCTGGATGCTGGGGCGCGTCTTCGGTGTGCATTCGCACCCCGCCAAGGGCCGTGGAGTCGGCACAAAACTGTTGGTACCAACCGTGAATCTCGCACCCTACGAAGGACTTCTGCCCGGCTTCGGCGTCTACGTTACCCGTCTCACCATCGACGACCAATGCTTTGAAGCAGTGACAGACGTGGGCAATCGCCCCACCTTTGAAGGCGTGGGCTTCGGCGTAGAGACTCACATCCTCAACTTCACCCCCGTCGAACTCACTGACGAAACCCCGCTGCGCCTCGATTTCCTGCTTCGCCTGCGCGGTGAAATGCAGTGGCCGTCAACCGAGGTTCTCAAGGCCCAGATTTTCAAAGATGTCGCCCGCGCGAAGCGTTATTTCCAAATCGCATCGCTCCGTCAAGGGGATCCGTCACTCCGCTAGTGATCTACGCTGGCTTACAATTTACCCATGCCATTCCCTGAAATGCGCCTGCGCCGCTTGCGTCGCACTGAGTCGCTTCGTGCGCTGGTCCGCGAAACCACGCTCAACCCCGGCGATCTGATCTACCCCCTCTTCATCTGCCCCGGCGAAGG